>JAYWEH010000143.1:0-46978 GCA_043780025.1 Deltaproteobacteria bacterium | reverse complement strand
GGGACTGGCAGTTTTTCAAGATCCCTTTCACCGAGCTGCGCCAAGAGGGTTACGGCAAAGAGTTTCAAAACCTCGATTTGAGCGCCGTCACTCTGGTGCGCTTCACCTGGACCCAGGGTTGGGTTGACGTGTGGCTCGATGACGTGCGCTTCTACCGCCAGCTGAGTGGCGCTGCTCAGAGCGAATGAGCCCGCGCCGATTCTCGATGGACTCGATCATGAGCCGACGCGTTTCGTCTTTCCCATTGTCGCCGCCGTTCACCCCGGGCCGCTCGCGCTGCTTGGCGGCATCCGCCATTCTTTTTCTGGCGGCGCCGGCTCTAGCTCAGGAAGCCGGCGTCCAAGCGGCGGCGGGCCAACCGCCTGCCCAACCTGCGGAAAAGCCACAGAAACTGCTGGAGACGGACGACCTCGACGAAGCCGGGTACTTGCCGGGCTACCGCCACTACTCGGGCCTCGGCCTGTCGCCGTACACGCCGCTCGTGCCGGGTTTGCCAGGCGGGTTCACGCCGGGCTTCGCGGCGCCGATGCCCGCGGATGACTGGACGTTCACGTACAGCGGTTTCATGAGCGCCTCGCTCGAGGTCAGCGCGACCCAGCGAGAGGAGACTCAGCCAGGCCAGAGCGAGACGGCGCTGCACACGCTACCGGTGATCATCGACGAGTACAACAGCTTCACGTCGACCAATTCGCGGCCCGGCAACTGGGTCAACATGAACTTCAGCTACGGCAACGACGTGGTGACGTCGTCCGTATCGATCAACACCTGGAACCCGTCTCGGCCGACGAACTTTTGGCAAATCGGTAGCCAGTATTTCATCAACAACATGTTCCTGCGCTTCCGGGTTCCGGAATTGGAGGGGTTCCGGCTCAACTGGACGGTGGGTTACTTCACCAACACATACGGTGTGTTAGGCCAATACGGGGGCGGCCTATACACCCACGCGATCATCGGCGGCCCGCAAGGCGTCGGTGAAACCGTCCTCATCGAGCGCGATCTGGGCGGCGGTATCGTCGGCGTGTTTGAACATGGCCTGATGGGCAACGCTGGCGGCAAGGCACCCAACGACATCGTTCAGGGTGGCGGCGACGAAGCGGACCCCGGTTGGGCGGCGTCCCTCACACATCACGCGCACTTGGGCATCGTGCACGGTGGCTCAGCGACCCTGTCGGCCGGGCTCCACTACATGAACACCTGGTCGCAGGACGATCGGTTGCAGCGCAACCCGGGGTTGAACCCTCGCGACCCCCAGTTCCCTGCGGACATTCCCACTACGCGCGAGGTGAACGAAGCCTACGTGCCCGATGGGCGGCTGACGGTCGTTGGCTTTGACGCCAAGATGACCAGCAACAGCCTTGGCGTGTTGGGTGTCGGTGCGGCGTACATCGACGGTTACTGGGCGTTCCCGCTGCGCGGCGTCCAGACTTTCGGCGGCGAACCTGAGCGGCTCACCAACTCGTGGTGGGGCGTCACGACCGGCGGCACTGGCAAGATGATCCTGGGCGGCATCTCGTACACGGCCAGCATCGCGAGGTTGATGATGCACCCAGAGCCGTTCAACGGTCAGGCCCCCGACATCGTGATCACCACCGGCGCTACCTTCGGGCGCACCACCAGTAGTGAGCTCGAGTACGACAAGCGTGTTCGCCACAAGTACGGCATCGACGCGCTGTACACGCTGACGTCTTGGTTCGGGGTCGGCCTCAGGCTCGACCGCGTGGTGCCGAGCTCGAAGAATTCGCGGCAAACCTATCACGTCGTGGCTCCACGCCTCTTGTTCAAGACCGACTGGGGCTCTCGGGAAAACATCAGCTTGAGTTACGTCAAATGGTTCTTTGGTCCTGAATCCCACCTCGACGGGCTGAGCCAGCGCGCGAGTGAATTGATTGACGATCAGATGTTTACCCTCAACTTCAACATGTGGTTTTGAGGAGCGTCTCAGATGACTTCCAAGCGTAACCCAATGCTGTTGCTCCTCCGCCCCGGGCTAGTCCTCGGGAGCGTGTGCCTGGTGAATACCGCGGCCGCGCAAGAGACCAAAGAGGACGAGGGAGTGAGTTTGTCACTCGGCGTCGACCCTTCACTGCCGCAGCTGCAGGCGCTGCCCGGCGGGACGCTGCCGCGCACCGGTGAGCCGCCGGGGCAGGACTTCCGCTTCGGATTTCACGGCATCCTGACCGCCCCGTTGCGCGTGGGCATCAATGAACGCGACACGGTGATCGCCGGTTTGGGCGCGTTAGACGGCCAAAGCGAGACCGTGCTGCACGCTCCGCCGATCGTCCCGGATGATCTGGAAACTTTCTCGCACACGGGTGTGGTTCCGGTCACCTACGCGCAGCTCAACTTCTCCTACGGCAACGCGCTGGTGGCGGGCACCGCGACGATCGTCGCGCGCGAAGCATCGGTTTCGTCTGGCTTCTTCGACCCGCCTTCCCAACGCGGCGTGAACGATCTATTCCTGTCCCTGTTCCCGACCTTGCCCTTGCTAGGGCAGACGACGATCTACATCGGCGCGTTCTCCAATCGCTACGGTGTGCCGGGTGAATACGACGAAGGCCGCTATGGCACGCCGTTGATTGCTCGCACCAATGGCATGGGCGAGAACATCGCGGCGCGTATACCTGTCACCGAAGACATCTCGGTCTTGCTCGAACACGGCTTTCAGGGTCAGACCAACAAGGTCGGCAACGGCGTCATTCCCGCGGGTTGGAACGATTTTGCCGATCCCGGCGTGGGCTCGAGCTTCGTGCACCACGGCCACCTGGGCGCCACCTACGGTAACGTCGCGAGCCTCGGCGCTCACTACATGT
Source organism: Deltaproteobacteria bacterium (assembly GCA_043780025.1). Taxonomy (GTDB): domain Bacteria; phylum Myxococcota_A; class Polyangia; order Polyangiales; family Polyangiaceae; genus SZUA-265. The sequence continues at coordinate 44,168 of JAYWEH010000143.1, read as the reverse complement.
CGGCCTGGGCCCAGGACGATCGCGCCACGGGCGCGGGCGCGCCCGATGGCCAGATTCAGATCATCGGTGCCGACTTGCGCCTCAACCTGGCGCGTTTCGGTCACCTGTACGGGGCGTTCTCCAACGTTCAAGCGACGACGGCTCGCACTGTCGGTCGCATCGTGGAAGTGCTGAACAGCGACGGTGGCCCGGGCCTGATTGATAACTACCTGGGCCAAAACAGCCAGGGTACCGGCAGCCTGAACATTATCGGCTGGCAGTATGACCTGAGCATTGGCCGACTCATCAGCTATCCAGTGCCGTTCAGCGGTGACGGTCCGGACATCTACTTCAGCTTGTTCGGCATCTACGCCGGGATCGAAAGCAACGATCCCAATATGGACGGCACCTCGAAGATCAAGTTCGGCGGTGAGGGTAGCTACAGCATACTGCCGTGGCTCGCCCTGTCGTTCCGTTACGACAACGTGAGCCCCGGCGCGCCGGTTTCGGCGGGTGGTTTGCCGACCATCAACAGTGTCGGCGAATACCTCCTGGAGCCAGCCACCGAATCGGAGTTTGCGTTCCAGGTGTTTTCGCCGCGCATCATCTTGCGCAGCGACTGGCAGGCCCGCGATCAAGTCGTGATCCAGTATTCCCACTGGGCGTACGGCGGTCTGACCACTGCACGGACAGGCTATCCGCCGCAGGATGACCTGGCCGTCACCCCGGACCCCGATGTCGTGTCCATATCCGCCAATTTTTGGTGGTGATATCTTCTATCGGCCGGCGTAGTGCCGGCGATTCGAAGGAGAGCCTTCATGAACCAGTCGAAGTCAACGCCGTGCATCTCGGCCGTGGTTGCTGCCCTTTTTTCCGTGGGCTGCATCGGAGTTTCCCAACCCAAGATGGACGCTTCGGCGCCGTCTGACGATGCGTTGGCGGCGTGTCCCGGCGGCTTGCTGCCAGCCGCAGATGGCAACATCGACGATTTTGAAGATGGCAATCAGCAAGGAACGCCTGAGGGAGGCCGCAGCGGTTCTTGGTACCTGTCGGCGGACAGCTCAGGTTCGGCGTTCACTACGCCCGCCGCTGGGTATGCTACGGCAGAGGGCGGTGCGGACGGATCGACGACGTCATTGCACGTCGCTGGCAAGACCGTGGCCGGAGATCCATCCGCGGCCTGGGGTGTTGAGATTGGCCTGAACTTTCTCGAGACTGGCGGCGAGTTCTACGATGCTTCCAAATACAAGGCTTTCTTCTTCAAAGCCAAGCTGGGCTCAAAGACTGCCGACAAGAGCGTACGCGTTTCGCTCACGGACGTGAACACGCATCCGAGCGGGACCGTGTGCACCACGTGTTACAACCATTTCAACAACAACATCGAGCTCACTCCGGACTGGAAGGAGTACACGCTCGCGTTTGAGGACCTGAGGCAGCGAGACGGTTGGGGCGCTCCCCGCCCGCCCAGGTTAACGCCCGAGAAGCTCGTGAGTCTGAACTACCAGGTTGGGGGGGCCGTCAAGGAGTTCGACATGTGGATCGACGACTTGAAGTTCCTCGAATGTAAGAAGTGAACCACGTGGGGCCGGCAGCGTATCGCGGCCCCGTCGTGCTCGCACTCGGGTTGGTCGCCGGTGCGTGTGTTCAGCGCCCGGCGTCGACCGCTGCACCTACCGCGAACGCCGAAACCGCCGGCGCGGCAACAGCGAAGGAGTTGCCGAGCGACGGCGTGAGCGTGCTCGCCGCCGACGGAACGGTTGCGTTCAAGCCGTTCGGCGCTGTTCAGAAGGTGGAGGTCGCGACGATCCGCGTCAGCGGGCAGCCCTTTGACGAGGCGTTGCAGGCGACCATCAAAGAAGCGGGGCAGTCAGCCTGGGAAGTGCAAGTCACCGCGCCGACCACCGTCGCGATTCAGAAAGACGACGTGCTGCTCGCCATCTTCTACGCGCGTGTGGAGAAGGAGCAGGAAGCGGGCGGCGGGGAAACCGAGTTCGTGTTCGAGCTCGCGAGCGAGCCTTACACAAAGAGCGTCAGCTATGCGGTGCCGCTCACTCCGGAGTGGCGCAAGGTTCAGGTCCGTTTTCGCGCCGCCGACAACTACGAGCTGGGCAAGGCGCAGATGATCTTTCGGCTCGGCTACGCGCCGGAGACGATCCAGATCGGCGGCGTCAGCGTCACGAATTTCGGGCAGAAGGTGCAGCTATCCAAGCTGCCCACTACAGAGGGAGCCGATCGGCGGCTGGCCGCACGCCCGCTCGTGATCGCGCCACGCCTCGATCCAGCGGACGCGGGCGAGCTCGTCATCCAGATCGATCCCGCCAAGGTGATCCGGCAGATCAGCCCGTACGTCTATGGCATCAACTCTCAGCCCATCGGGGGCACCGGCGCGACGCTGCGGCGCAACGGGGGCAACCGCGGCACTGCCTACAATTGGGAAGCGAACTTCTCGAACGCGGGCGAGGACTACCATCATCAGAACGACCAGTGGCCGTGCACGGTGATGAACATCCCCAACTGCGACGATCCGGCGGCGCAGTTTTCGGGTTTCTTCGAGCAGAACAAGGCGGCGGGGGCCGCTACTGTCGTCACGATCCCGCTGATTGACTATGTCGCGGCCGACAAGAGCGGGCCCGTCAAGGTCGAGGAGAAGGCGCCGAGCGCGCGCTTCGTGAGTTCGAAGCCGCGCAAGGGCATGGCGTTTGCGGACCCCCCCGACCTGAAGGACGGCTTCGTGTACCAGGACGAGTTCGTCCACTCCTTGGTCAAGCGGTTTGGCAAAGCCAGCCAGGCCGGCGTCAAGTTCTACTCCCTCGACAACGAACCAGCGCTCTGGCCGACCACACATCCGCGTGTGCACCCAGAGCGAACGACCTACGCCGAAATGGTGTCACGCAGCGAGGCCACGGCGTCAGCGATCAAGGCCGTGGACCCGAGCGCTTTCGTGCTGGGTGGCGTGATGTTTGGTTGGGCGGAGTTCCAGTCGCTCAGCAGTGCGCCCGACTCCGCCAAACACAACGCGGAGTTTGGCACCTACACGGACTTTTTCCTGGATGCGATGAAGCAGCTGGAGAAGAAGCACGGTCTGCGTTTGGTCGACGCATTGGACATTCACTGGTACCCAGAAGCGCGCGGCACCCAGCGCATCACGCTGGAGGATGCTTCGCGCTCCACGATTGACGAGCGGCTGCAAGCGCCTCGCAGCCTGTGGGACCCGAACTACGTCGAGAAGAGCTGGATCGCTCAGCAACTCGGTAAGCCCATCCGCCTCATCCCGTGGCTCCGGGAGGTCATCGCCAAGCGGTACCCCGGCACCCAGCTGGCCATCACCGAATATAACTACGGTGCGACCACGCACGTCTCCGGCGGCCTAGCGCAGGTCGACGTGCTCGGGGTGTTCGGGCGTGAAGGCGTCTACGCGGCGACGTATTGGGGCAAGGGAGCAGCGGTGGATGCGCTGCCGCCGTATGTGGCTTCCGCGTTCAAGCTCTATCGCAACTACGACGGCAAGGGCGGCAAGTTCGGCGATACTGCGGTGCAGGCCAGCGCGGGCAGTCCCGAGAATGTGTCGGTATTCGCGGCCACGGCCGGCAAGGTGCTGACCGTCGTGGTCGTGAACAAGCACCAGCAGAGCCGCTACACGGGGGTCCTGAACATCATAGGTCCCAAACGCTACGGGCGCGCCGACACGTTCAGCATCGATTCGAACGGAACCGACCTGAAAACAGGTCCGACCGTGCAGGCCCCCTCGGGCTCGCTGCGCTACACCCTCGAACCGCTCAGCGCGACGTTGCTGGTGTTCCACCCGGGGTGAGCCACTCAGCGTTTACGGGGCGGTCTGTCCACGCGCTGCTCCGGGGCCAGGGGAGTGCTCGTATTGGCTCGATAAAATCCAGTTTCGGCGGAGAAACCGCGGCGCCGACGGCGCGCCTGAAAACGTTGCCAGGTTGGGTGGGCAAGCGCGCCGCGATCGGCTACATTCTGACGACGATACGGCGCCGGGCCCCTCAGCGCGAGCTCTGGAGAGAGTGGCGGCGAGCCAGCGAGCAGCAGATTAGGGAGGCTTCAATGTCCCAGATTAAATTAGCAACATGTAACTCGGTAATCGGCGGTCTGCGCACGCTACGGGCTAATCCGTACGCGGGTTCGTGCGCAGGTAGGTCGTTCGCAGCGGCCGCGCTGCTCGCGCTGCTGAGCGGATGCGGTGATTCGACCCCAGGGCGTCGCCCGACCACGGCTTTGCCGATGGGGACAGGCGGAACCGACAGCACCGCGGGAGGTCAAGGCGGCACCACTACCACCACCGGTCAAGGCGGCACCGCACCGGTCACGCCGGCTGCGCCGCCCACTACGCCGCAGGTTTGCAACATGACGCCGCCGGCAGCTGACGGCGTTCTCATCGACTTCGCCGAGTACAACTTTCCCGGGGCAGGCGCATGGGGCAATTCCGTCAACATGCACACGACCGGCGGTACGAGCCCGTACAGCTGCGTCGACGACAACCCGACGGTCTGCGGCGCGGAAGCGGTCCTCGTCCGCACCTTGTCTATGCCTGACGGGATACTCAACGTGAAGGCCACCATCCCCGCAGGTCAATATAGCGGTATGGTGCTCTGGTTCACGCCTTGCCTCAATCCGGAGACCTACGACGGCCTGTCGATGATGTTGGGCGGAAACCTGGCGGGTGCACGCCTGGCGGTCAAGCCGCAGGCGCACGTCAACTACCCGGTGGACGTGACCAACGCCAAGGGCGGCTGCTTGTACACGGCGGAGGCCACCAAGTGGTCCGAATGCACCCCACCCGAGTTCCCTGTGGACACGATGGAGCCCACCGTGGCGGAGCAACGTCTGTTCTGGGAGGACTTCGCGGGTGGCGTGCCATTGCAGACTCCGCCGCTCAATCCCGCTCTAGGGATCGTGGGGCTGGAACTGCAGTTTCAGTGTCAGGCGGACGTCCCGTGCGCCATCGACGTGAATTTCGGTACCATCACCTTCATGCCTGAAGGCACTCCGCGACTGGTTCCGCTCGACCCGCCCGATGCCGGCGGCGCCCCGGACTCGGGTACCGCTGACGCAGCCCTCTGAGGCCGCGCAAAGAACAGGCGCGGGGGCTCTCGAGCTTTCCGCGCCTCGCTTCCACAGTGAAGGCGCGAGCTAACAGGCTCGCGCCTTTTGCTGCTAGACGCTCGTGCGCCTGTCTACCTCGTGTTGACGCGCCGCCGGCGCCGGCCGAGCAGCGCGCAGAGCGACGTCGAGAGCACCGCCCAGCCCGAGGGTGTGAGCCTGGAACTGTACCCGCTTCCCGGGCGGAGCGAGCACCCGTCCTCGTCATAGATGACGAGCGGTAGCCCCTCTGCGGTACAGGGCTGCTCACACGCTTCGTCGCACAGGTAGCGATCGGGCTGCACCTCGCATAACGCTTCCACCGCGCGGTGCGCATAGGTGAACTCCTCCAGCGCCTGCGCGGGATCGGCTTGGCGCGCAGTTGTCCAACAGCCGTCAGATAGCTGAAAATCTGGCGCCCCACGCGCGAGTGTGCCGAGCACGGCGAGATTCTCATCGAAGATACCTCCACCGGAGGACCCTTCGCTGGTGTCGGTGTCGGCCACGAAATAGTCGTCGAAGTCAGGCCGCGTATTCTGCACCTTCCCGCCTGCATCGAGCTTGAATGGAACGCCGCCGCCCGCACCGATGCTGATCACAGAGGCGCCGATAATGGTGGCGTCGCCGCGCGTGTGCACCCGGGCAGGCTCGTGCGGCGGGGTTACATTGCGCGTGAGCCTGAGCCACGCAAAATCCAACCGTTCACCGCCGCCGCTGCCGGGGTCGCGGCGCGACTCGATGACGCTTTCCACGGTGAAGACATCACTCCGGGACACAGCTAGCTCTCCCGGGGTGGCGTAGTAGTAGCCGAACACCACGCGCAACTCGGGCAGTGGGATGGCTGCGATACAGTGCCCGGAAGTGAGAATCAGATCCCAATCCACGAGCACCCCGGAGCAAAACGCGGCCGACGGCTGATCGCCGAAGGGCTCGTCCGGGCATAGCTCGTCGAGTTCGCCCCAGGTGGGCAAGCTGGCCATGTCGCCCGAGAGCACCACCTCCGCCGTTGATTGGGGCATGAGTGCCACCGTAAAACGCTCGAGAGCCGCTCGCTGTGCGGCCTGGCTCAGGTGGAAGTACTCCTGCCGATCGTCCGATCCATTGACGAAGGATTCGCTCAGCTGAGCGAGCCCGAACTCTTGGTCATCAAAGCTATCAGAGGGCGCCCCACAAGCGGCCACGCCGAGCAGCGCCCCGAGCCAAAGGGGAAACGTCTCGCTCGCGGGGCGGGGGCTCATGCCCGATCGATCCATTGGCGCGCAGCCATCGTCAAGGCAGCACACGCCGCGGGAAGGTTCTATGTGCCTGCCTGGGGCGGATTGGTCCTCCTCCGCCAGGCGCGCGCTGCCCCACGACTGAAAAATAACGAGCAATATGGAAGGGGCTGAGGCTCAGCCCCCCATTTCCGGAAGTACCCGATTCTCAGATCGAGTTGTCAGATGTAGCGATTGGCCAGATTCTCCAGAAACTCCTGGCGGCCGCTCTTGGGCCGAGGCTCCAGATTTTGGTCCAGCACTAGCTTGGACAGATCCGCGAGGCTGGCATTGCCGTTCAAGATGCGCTGCCCGAGCTCGCGCTCCCAACCCGCGTAACGCTGGCGGAGCGCGGCTTCGAACTTGCCGTCGTTGATCATCTTCTCGGCCGCGAGCAGGCCTCGCGCCATGGTGTCCAGACCGCCGATGTGGGCGTGGAACAAATCCTCGGGGTCGATGCTCGGCCGGCGCAGCTTCGCGTCGAAGTTCATGCCGCCCGTGGTGAGACCGCCGCCCTTCATCAGCGTGTAGAGCACGAGCGCGATCTCGGCCGCGTCGTTCGGGAATTGATCCGTGTCCCAGCCGAGCAAGTTGTCGCCGCGGTTCATGTCGATGCTGCCCATGATGCCGTTGTTGACCGCATAGGCGACCTCGTGCTGGAAGGTGTGGCCCGCCAGGATGGCGTGGTTGGCTTCGATGTTGACCTTGTATTCCTTCTCCAGCTTGTACTTCTGAAGGAACGCGTAAACGGTGGCCGTATCGAAGTCGTACTGGTGCTTGGTTGGTTCCTTCGGCTTGGGTTCGAGCAGCAGCGTACCCTTGTAGCCGATCTTGTGCTTGTGCTCGGCCACCAGCGTGAGGAAACGCCCGAGCTGATCGAGCTCCTGCTTCATGTTCGTGTTGAGCAGCGTCTCGTAGCCTTCGCGTCCGCCCCAGAGCACGTAGTTCTCGCCGCCGAGGCGGTGCGTCGCTTCGAGGACCTTGGTGACCTGAGCGGCCGCGTAAGCGAACACTTCCGGATCGGGATTGGTGGCGGCGCCCGCCAGGTAGCGGCGGTTGCTGAAGCAGTTGGCCGTACCCCAGAGCAGCTTCACGCCCGTGCGCTGCATCTCGCCTTGCATGCCCTCGAGCACGCGGTCGAGATTGGCGTGGCTCTCGCGCAACGTGGCGCCTTCGGGAGCGACGTCCCGATCATGAAAGGTGAAGTAGGGGATGCCGAGCTTTTCGAAGAACTGGAACGCGACCTTCAGCTTCTCCTGAGCGCGCACCAGGGGATCCCCAGAACGGTGCCAGGGGCGATCGAAAGTGGGGTGTCCGAAGACGTCGCTGCCTTCCCAGGCGAAGGTGTGCCAATAGCAAACTGCGGGCCTGAGCTGCGCTTCCATGCTCTTGCCGAGCACGACGCGGTGCCGGTCGTAGTAGCGATACGCCAGCGGGTTTTCGGACTCCGGGCCCTCGAACTTGATGGGGGCGATGCTTGCGAAATAACTTTCAGTCATGGCTTACGATTCCAGTCGTTGGGGGCCTTCCGCGTTCTCGTGGCGCCGCTCGCGCGGCCTCGCAGTCGGTGCTCGGTAGAGGCTGCTTTAGCGGGCTGTTCTTAACCCGGGCTCCTAGGTCGCGGCTGCCTTTTCGCGCACACGTAGACCATTTCGGGTAACGTTTCCAGGTGGCTGTGGTAGAGGCGAACAGCGCCCGTCACACGGGCCGATTCAAGGTTGTCGTTTTTTCCTTTGCCGGCTCGTCTCGTTCTCGCCCTGCGGGGCCAGAGAGTCTAACCCGGTAGGGGACCGTCGCCTAGCACTGCCGGCTGCACTGATTTGGTGCGGTTCGGGTGGGGGCGCCGGATCATCGTGACACAGGACCTCGTGACAGGAGTCGTAGGCGTGAAGCATCTGAAATGGTGGGCAGGTATTTCGGGGGTTTGTCTGGTGCTCGGCGCGTGCATCAAGCGCGAACCCGGGGCCAAGGACGCTGACGCGGCGGGGGCCACGGCGGCGGCAACTGCGCAGGCGGCACCGGAGGGAGAAAAGCCCACCGGCAATTACGGCAAGGTGCCGGGTGTCGACTTGCTGGGCGGCTCCAGCATCTCGGCGTTCACCGTGATGGGCAAGACCGAGCGGGTCGAGTCCAGCGTGGTGGATGTGACGGGGCAGCCTTTCAGCAAGGCATTGCGAGCGAAGATCAAGGAGAAATCGCAAAACCTGTGGGACGTACAGCTGCAGGCGACCGCCAAGGGCGAGGTGCGCAGCGGTGACGTCCTGCTCGCGAGTTTCTGGTTCCGTACGCAATACGTACCGGTCGAGAGCGGCGAAGCCGAGACCGAGATTAACTTCGAGCTCAATCATGACCCCTACGACAAGTCGCTCACCCATTCGGTGCGCGCTGGCGCGGAGTGGAAGCAGATGCTCGTGCCGTTCCAGGCCAAGCGCAACTTCAAGGACGGCGAAGCGCAGATTGTGTTCCGTCTCGGCTACCCGCCTCAGACGGTAGAGTTTGCCGACATCAAGGTCGAAAATTTCAAGAAGGAGCTGGTCCTCGCGGACCTGCCCAAGAGCAAATCGACGTATGCGGGCATGGCCCTCGACGCGCCCTGGCGTGGTCCAGCCGAAGAGCGCATCGACCGCCTGCGCAAGGCCGACCTCAGCGTGCGGGTGCTCGGCGCGGACGGCAAGCCCGCAGCGGGCGCCAAGGTCGCAGCGACGCTCACGCGCCACGCCTTTCAGTTCGGTACCTGCGCTCCCGCGAAGGAGCTGCTCGCCGGGACGAACAAGAAGTACATGGAGGCCCTCGAGGACTTCAACATCATCACGCTCGAGAATGACCTGAAGTGGCAGGCGCTCGAGGACTGGGGTTTCAAGCTCGATACCGGCAGCAAAGGCGTCGATTGGCTGCGCGAAGCGGGCTTCGAGGTGCGCGGTCACGTGCTCGTGTGGCCGGGCTGGCAAAACCTGCCTGGCAAGCTCAAGCGCCTCAAGGACGACCCGGTCGCCTTGCGCAAGGCTGCCGAAGATCACGTGCGCGAGATGGTCACGGCCATGAAGGGCCGGCTCGAGCACTGGGACGTGGTGAACGAGCCGTTCACCAACCACGACATGTTGGACATCCTCGGTCACGAGGTCATGGTCGATTGGTTCAAGATTGCGCGTTCGATCGATCCGAAGCCGAAGCTGTACATCAATGACTTCGCGATTCTGTCGGGCGGCGGCGGCACGACCGAACACCGCGACCACTACGAGAAGATGATCCAGCTCCTGGCCGACAAGGGCGCGCCGTTTGACGGCATCGGCATGCAAGGCCACTTCGGGACCTCACTCACCTCGCCGGACGACCTGATGGCGATCCTCGATCGCTATGCGAAGTTCAAGAAGGACATCGCCGTGACGGAGTTCGACGTGGTGATCGACGACTTGGATCTCGCCGGCAGCTACGTGCGCGATTTTTACACGGTGCTGTTCAGTCACCCCTCGGTGACGACACTCACCATGTGGGGCCACTGGGATACGAATCACTGGAAGAAGAACGCCGTGATGTACAAGGACGACTGGTCCCTCAAGCCCGGTGGCCAGGCTTACAAGGACCTCGTCAATGGCAAGTGGCGCACCGCCGCCGAAGGTACGACGGACGCGGCCGGGACGTTCAAGACGCGCGGTTTCAAGGGGAAATACGAAATCGTCGTCAAATTGGGCGACAAGACGCAGACCGTGACCGGCAACTTGGCGGACGGCGGCTCCCGCATCGACGTGAAAATCTGAGAAGACCTGTGCGCGTGGCGCCGCTATAACGGCGCCATGGCGTATCACAAACTGAGCCTGGACGGCCGGGTGGCAGTCGTCGTCGGCGGCACGACGGGCATCGGCCGAGCACTGGCGCTGGGTTTTGCGGACGCCGGCGCCGCGGTCGTCGCCTCCTCGCGGCGGCGAGACCAGGTCGACCAGGTGTCACAGGAGATCGAGGCGCGCGGAGCTCCCACGCTGCGCGTCACCTCTGACGTGATCGATCGCGACAGCCTCGAGCGCTTGCTATCGCTCACGCTGGAGCGCTTCGACAAGGTGGACATTCTGGTCAACTGCGCCGGCTTCACCAAGCGCGCACCGACTCTGGATTTCGCCGAAGAGGATTGGAAAGCCATCCTCGACGTCAATTTGACAGGTACGCTGCGCGGCTGTCAGGTATTCGGTCGGCACATGCTCGAGCGGGGTTATGGGCGTGTGATCAACATCGCTTCTTTGTCGACGTTTGTGGCCCTCCACGAGGTGGCGGCCTATGGCGCGAGCAAGGCGGCGGTGGGCGCGCTCACCAAGTCGCTCGCGGTGGAGTGGGGGTCGAAAGGCGTTTGCGTCAACGCGATCGCGCCGGGCGTGTTTCGTACCCAGCTCAATGCCGCGCTGCTCGACGGCACGGAGCGCGGCCGGGAGCTGAAATTGCGCACGCCGATGCGACGTTTCGGGGACGTCGAGGAGTTGGTCGGTGCCGGCATCTTCTTGGCTTCTGAAGCGGCCAGTTTCGTCAATGGCGAGATCTTGACCGTGGACGGTGGGTTTTTGGCCAGCGGAGTGAACCAATGAAGGCCTTCATCTCCGAGGATTTTCTGCTGGAAACCGAGACGGCGCGGCGGCTCTACCACGAGGTCGCGAAAGCGCTGCCAATCATCGACTACCATTGCCACCTGCCTCCGGATTTGATCGCGAAGGATCATCGCTTTCGCTCGCTCACGGAAATCTGGCTAGACGGGGATCACTACAAGTGGCGGGCCATGCGCGCACACGGTGTCGCGGAGCGCTATTGCACCGGCGACGCCAGCGATTGGGACAAGTTTCGGGCCTGGGCCGACACGGTGCCCGCCACCTTGCGCAATCCGCTCTACCACTGGACCCACCTCGAGCTGCGCTTTCCGTTCGGCATCAAGGACCGCTTGCTCAACCCGGAGACGGCCCGAGGCATCTTCGATGCGTGTAATGATAGCTTGGCCCAGCCGGCATTCAGCACGCGCGGGTTGCTCGAGCAATACGGCGTCGAGGTGGTCTGCACGACAGACGATCCGACGGACAGCCTCGAGCACCACGTCGCCTACGCCAAGGCGCCCGGAAAAACCCGGCTGCTGCCGACGTGGCGGCCCGACGGGGCGATGGCCGTTTGGGACGTGCGCGCCTACGCGGAGTGGATTGGCAAGCTAGAGAGCGTCACCAATCTCCAGGTCAGTACTTATACGGACCTGCTCGACGCGCTCGACCGCCGGCATGCGTTCTTTCACCAGGTGGGCTGCCGTCTGTCGGATCGCGGCCTCGACATCGTTCCGGACGTTCCGTGCACGAGCGAGCGCGCCACGCTCCTGTTTGGCAAGGCGCGAGGGCTGACCCCGCTCGCTCCAGAGGAGGTGGAGGCGTTGCGCTGGCGGCTCCTTTACGATCTGGCGATCCTGGATCACCGCCGCGGCTGGGTGATGCAATTGCACATCGGCGCCTTGCGCAACAACAACACGCGCATGTTCCGGGCGTTGGGGCCCAACACCGGTTTTGACTCGGTCGGAGACGCGCCCATCGCAGGTCCACTTTCGCGCTTGCTCGACGCGCTCGATCGCGACGACCAGTTGCCGAAGACGATTTTGTACAATCTAAACCCGCGCGACAACGAGCTGTGCGCAACCATGGCCGGCAATTTTCAGGACGGCAGCGTCCCCGGCAAGCTGCAATACGGTAGCGCCTGGTGGTTTTTGGACCAGCTAGACGGCATGGAGAAGCAAATGAATGCGCTCTCCAACATGGGTTTGCTCTCGCGCTTTGTCGGCATGCTGACCGACTCGCGCAGTTTCCTGTCCTATTCGCGCCACGAGTATTTTCGCAGACTGCTCTGCAATATGCTCGGGCACGATGTCCGGCGAGGGCTCGTGCCTGATGACCAACCGCTCTTGAGTTCCCTCGTCAAGTCGGTGTGTTACCAAAACGCCCGGGGGTATTTCGGTTTCGATGTCTGACGCACTGATCTCCACGGACGCCATCACACCCATTCCCTTCCACGATCCCGAGCTCTCCTTCGAGGAGCGAGCGGTTGACCTGGTGTCGCGCCTCACGCTGGCCGAGAAGGCCAAGCAGATGCTGCACGAAGCTCCGGCGATCCCTCGCTTCGGCATTCCCGAATACAACTGGTGGAACGAGTGCCTGCACGGCGTGGCGCGTGCCGGCGTGGCCACGGTTTTTCCGCAGGCCATCGGCCTCGGGGCGATCTGGAGTCAGGAGCGCATGGCGCAGATCGCCGGCGTGATCTCCGATGAGGCGCGAGCCAAGCACCATGAGTTCGCGCGTCAGGGGGACCGCGGCTACTACAAGGGCCTTACGTTCTGGACGCCCAATATCAACATCTTCCGCGATCCTCGCTGGGGCCGCGGGCACGAGACCTATGGCGAGTGCCCCCACCTCACCGGGCGCCTGGGCGTGGCGTTTTGCGTAGCCCTGCAGGGTGACGACCCGAAGTACCTCAAGCTGGTCGCGACGCCGAAGCACTATGCCGTGCACAGCGGCCCTGAGGGGCTCAGGCATTCGTTCAACGCCGTGGCGTCGCCGAAAGACTTGCGTGAGACGTATTTGCCTGCATTCCGCGACTGCATCGTGGAGGCGAAGGCCTACAGCATCATGTCGGCGTACAACCGCACGAACGGCGAGCCCTGCTCGTCGAGCAAGGCGCTGCTCGTCGACATCTTGCGCAAGGAATGGAAGTTCGAGGGCTACGTGGTCAGCGATTGCTGGGCCGTTCGCGACATTCACGAGCATCACAAGGTGCGCGCGACATCCGAGGAGTCGGCCACTGACGCGATCAAGGCCGGTTGCGACTTGGAGTGCGGCTGCACCTACGAGTTCATTCCGTCCGCCGTCGAGCAAGGGCTGCTCTCGGAGGCGGATCTCGACGTCTGCGTGACGCGCCTTTTCGTCGCTCGGTTACGGCTCGGCATGTTCGATCCGCCGGAGCGCGTACCGTTTAGTTCGATTCCGTATGAGGTGAACGATAGCCCCGCGCACGCCGAGTTGGCGCGCGTCGCTGCGCGCGAGAGCATGGTGCTCCTGAAGAACCAGGGGGCGCTCCTGCCGCTCAGCAAGAATCTCGGCAGCATCGCGGTAATCGGGCCTAACGCCAACGACCCTCACGTGTTGGTGGGCAACTACTTTGGTGTGCCGTCGAACCCCGTCACGCCGCTCGTCGGCATTCGAGAGCGGGTGTCGCCGAACACAAAGGTCTGGTACACGCAAGGCTGCAAGCTCACGGGGACCAAACGCGAGGGTCTGGGCCGTTCCGCGCTGATGTCCGAAGCGATTAGCATGGCCGAGCGCGCCGATGTGGTCGTGTTGTGCCTGGGTCTGTCCGCGGAGATTGAGGGCGAACAGGGCGACGTCAGCAATTCCGAGGCCGCGGGGGACAAGACCACCCTGAACCTTCCCGGTTTGCAGCAGGCGCTGATGGAAGAGATTGTGGCGCTGGGCAAGCCCACCGTGCTGGTGTTGATCAGCGGCAGCGCGCTCAGCGTGGGCTGGGCTGATGAACACGTACGAGCGATCGTGCAAGCGTGGTATCCGGGGCAAGCCGGCGGCACGGCGCTCGCCGACGTGTTGTTCGGGGACTACTGCCCCGCAGGGCGTCTGCCGATCACGTTTCCACGCAGTATCGAAGATGTGCCGGAGTTCACCGACTACAGAATGAAGGGGCGCACCTATCGATATTTGGAGCGCGAGCCACTCTACCCGTTCGGCTACGGGCTTTCGTACACGCGCTTCGCCTATCAGAACATCAGCGCGAGCCGGACGCAGATCACCAACGGTGACAGCATCGAGGTGACCGCAGAAATTCAGAACGTCGGCGACTACGGCGGAGACGAGGTCGTGCAGCTGTATGTCAAATGTCTGGATGCGCCGTTCGTCGTTCCCCATCACGAGCTGCGCGGGTTTCAGCGCATCCCGATCGAATCGGGCCAAGGGTATCGAGTCCTGTTCACGCTGAGCACGCGAGATTTCTCTCAGATCGACGAGGCCGGCAAACGCGTCTTTCAACCGGGCCGCTACCGGTTGAGCCTGGGCGGCAGTCAGCCGGATGTGCGCAGCGGCGATCTGATCGGCGAAGATCCGCTGTCGCTCGAGGTCGAGCTCACCGGCGATCGGGTCGAGCTGCCCTATTGATGTGTCGCGTCGTGGGCCCATTGGCCTACGGCGTATCTTCCACAATGTAGGCGTCCGTGGGCGGTGTCGGCCCTATCAGAATGGGCAATGATCGGGGACAGAGGGTCAGCCTGCAATGTGGCACGGAAGCACGCCGCGCGTCCGGTGATGCATCGAGGGTAATCTTTGGTGGCAGGCTGGGCGTTTTGATCGGGAGCATCGATGAACGCCGCGCCTTCCTTGAGGCCCTGCCCGCAGTGCGGGACTGCCTGTGATCCCGAGCACCAGTATTGCCCCGGTTGCGGTTTTCCCATCGGCGCGATGGGGAAGGACAACGGCGACAAGCTGGTGGGTCAGACTCTGCCGGGCGGCTATCAGATCCTCGATCTGGTGAGCGTTGGGGGCATGGGCCGCGTGTACCGCGCGGAGCAGCGAGCGCTCGGACGTACCGTCGCGGTCAAAGTGATTCATCCGCACTTGCTCGCGGACGAAAACTCGACCGTGCGCTTCATGACGGAAGCGCGCGCGGCGAGCCAGCTCAACCATCCGAACTCCGTCAGCGTGATCGACTTCGGCAAGACCGAAGATGGCCAGCCCTATCTGGTCATGGAGTTCTTGCGAGGCAAAGACCTGGCGCGCGTCGCCTATGAGCAGGGTCCGTTGCCGTTCAAGCGCATCGTTGACGTGCTCTTGCAAGTGCTGCGAGCTTTGAGCGAGGCGCATGACCTCGAGATCGTGCATCGCGATCTCAAGCCAGAGAACATCATCCTGGAGCCGCTGCGCCGAGGTGGCGACTTCGTGAAGGTCGTCGACTTCGGTCTCGCCAAGCTGAAGGCCGACACCACCACGCCCAACGTGACGATGCCGGGCATCGTTTGCGGGACGCCGGACTACATGGCGCCTGAACAAGGGCGTGGCGACCCGATCGACGGCCGCAGCGACCTGTACGGTGTGGGCGTGGTGCTGTTCCAGTTGCTCACCGGGCGGCTGCCCTTCGAGTCGGAAAACCCCACGCAGGTGGTGTTGATGCACCTGTCGGCGCCCGTGCCCGATCCGACGGTAATCGCTCCCGAGCGCAATATCCCCGCGCCGCTCGTGCGGGTCGTCCAGCGGTCGCTCGAGAAGCACGCCGGCGATCGCTATCAGGACGCCATCGAATTCGCCGACGCGCTGCAAGCGGCATTGGACGAAATCCAGAACGCTTCGCAGCAAGCCTTTGCGTCTTTGCGCCCCGGCGGCGCGATGGAATGCCCGGCGTGCCTGGCAGACGTTCCAGTGGCGAAGTTCTGCTGCGATTGCGGCGAACGCCTGCCCGTAAAGAGCGACCGCCCCACGTCGCGGCTCGCGGCCAACATGCCAGCGCTGCCGCTGCGCCTGTATTCCCGTGAGGAAGACCTTGCCTGGCTACAAGCAGGGCGGCAGGAGGAATCGCTCACGCTGCGCGCCTACCGAGTCGTCGGCGAAGCCGGTATCGGTAAGACGCGGCTGCTTCGAGAATTTCTCAGCCGCGCCGAAGTCGAAGGAGATCTGATCGCCGAAGCTGGGCCCGATCCCTATGGGGCCGAGGTTGCGCTGTATACGTTGCGACAGGTGATCTATGCCCTGATCGGGCTCAAGCCCGGGGCCGGTTCGCGGCGTCAGTGGCGAAATGCCCGTGAGGAGGAGCAGCGCGGCCTGGCGGAGATTTTTGCCAACTCGGAGGCCCCACGCAGTGCCCCACCGGCGCAGCGCAAGGACGACATCGACGCCGCGTTTCGCTGGGCGCTCGAACGCGCCGCGCAGCGAGCACGCGGTGAGTCTCGCGTCATCATTGCCATCGAAGATCTGGAGCGCGTCGATACGGCGAGCCTGAGCGCCCTGGGTAGCGCCCTGCGTAATTTCCGTCCCACCCGTCCGTTCGTCATCGTGGTGACACACTCGGCGCTGTTCGAGCCCAACTGGGGGACCAACGCGCCCGCGCGCACGCTCGCACCGCTGCCGGCGTCGGTGCTCAGCCGCATCATGGCGCAGCGGCCGGCACCTGAACGCATGCAGCTCGAGGAGATGGCCAAGCGAGGCATTTCCCCACTTTATCTCGACCAGGTGATCCGCTTCTTGGGCGAAGGGGGCAGCGAGCCACCGCCGCGGCTGGCCGATCTGATCGCGCACCGCCTGGGCACGTTGCAGCCCGCGGCGCGCCAGCTCTTGCAGGCGCTGGCCGTGCTCGGAGATCGGGCGGAGGCCGAATCACTGCGGAGCATTCTGGGCGGCGACGTCGACGTGTCCGCTGCGCTGACTCTCATCGGCGAAGGCGACATGGTGGAACGTGTCGGGGAGCAAATCTCGCTCCGTCACCCTCTGTTTCGCGAAGTCATCTTGCTAGCTACGCCCGCGGGCGTGCGCATTGAGTTGCACCGCCGGACCATCCGCCACTTCGACAAGCAGAGCGCGCCGATCGAGGCTCGCGCATTGCACGCGTATCATTCCCAAGAGTCGCTCGAGGCTTTGTTGTTGCTCGAGCAGATCGCGGAGCGGGCCATGATGCGGGCGGACGAACAGGCGGCCATCAATGCGCTGCGGCGCGGGCTCGACCTGGCGCGGCGTGAGCTCTATCGCGGCGAGCTCGACGACCCGATGCGCGCGATGGTGATCTTCGGACGCAAGCTCGGTGATGCGCTGTCCCAGTCGGGCAACTTCGCCGACGCCGAGGGCGTGCTCAGGGAGGCCCTGGACATGACAGGCCCTGCTGGCACCGATCGCGCCCAGATCTTGGCCTCGCTCGCCCGAGTAGCCAGAGGCCGCCAGCGCAAGGACGAGGCGGCGACTTTCATCGAGGAAGCCATCCAGCTGGCGAGGCGCGCGGCGGCACAAGGCCTCGTGAAAGAGTTGATCGAAACTCGGGGGCGCTGGACATGAGGTCGCCCCGAAGGGTGACAGCAGCTCGATTTTGGACGACCGGCCGCGAGGCTTGGCGGCGCTCCGCGAGATGGGGTGGAGGCTTCCGGATTGCGAGTCGTTGCATGGGGCACTACGATTCCGCGCGATGCATCGAGGCCGATTCACCCGGTACAGGGTCATCACCGGATGCATGTTCACCGAATGCAGATGCGATGGCGACGGCCGCGGGTTGAAGGGCCAGCAACGTGGATAGTGATCTCGCCGAATCCGTTTCGGCACTCAAACAAGCGTTCGAGCAGAGTGGCCGGCAACCGACGCTCGGGAGCGCGTCGGCGGAGCTTCTTTCGGCGCTCAAGGATAAGTTTCGCCTGCCGCGGCGCTATCGGAGCTTTCTGAAAGCCTGCGATCCGGTGGAAGTCGAAATCGCCACGCCGATCGAACGAGTCTGTCTGGTTTCGGCGGACGAACTCGAGAAGGAGCAGATCGGGTTCGCGATGGATGAAACGGGCGTGCTCCGCAACTCACCGTCGGACAGCGGTTGGCGTCCCGAATGGGTGATCATCGGTCACAGCGGGCTGCTCGGCGATCCATACTTTCTCGATGTATCGCGCGCCGACGCCGAGGGGGATTGCCCGGTGTACACGGCGATGAGCGGAACCGACGCCTGGCAACCGAAGCTCTGCGCTTCGACCTTTGCGATGTTCGTGCGCATCCTGGCGATCAATCTGGAGGTCGCTCGCGACTTCGACATCGACGACTACGACATGGATAACGAGCGCACTTTCCGTGAGTCGGTCGCGCCCAAGATCCGCCAATACGATCCCGCAGCGGTCAAAGCCGGCCACTGGACTTAGTTCCCGGGATTCGTTCCGTCGAACCCCCTCATTGCCGAGTGAATCGGCAACGAGCCTCCCCCACGCATGATCACCTCCGCAACCTCGGTTGGGTGCCAACCGAGTGTTGGCTTTGGTGTAGAATCTACCATTGGGCTACTGCGCCCACCTGGGACAGTTTTTTGGACGACGAGGCTGCTGCGGAGGACGCCTCGGGCTCGACACGTCTTAGGTTAGAAACCTCGAGCCTCGACACTGCTGCGGCGGACGGCTCAGCTCTCGACGTAGCCTTTTTGGATTAGCTCGAGCAGGATCTGGGAGGTCTTCAGGTCTTCGAAGGGCGAATGATCCAGCACCGTGCCCATGGTGGTGGCGTTCATGACGGATTGGAGCACGTCCAGCTGTTCGGGCTTGAGCTCGCTCAGCTTGGGCTCGAGCGGGAAGCTGAGCTTCAAGGTCGTGTCCGCGGCAGGCAGGCGCGGAGTGAGCTGGGCTAACTCGTCCTTTTGCCGGAACCCCTCCATCAGGACTTCCTGGACGTTCAGGTCAAGGGGTGATTCGAACTTGCGCGGGTCCTCCGGCGTGAGCTCGAACAGCCCGCGCTCCCAGGACAACATACGGTAAACAATCTTTAGGCCACCGAGGTGCAACCGTTCTCCGGTGTCCGTCTCCCCGTCCACATAGTGAACGAGCCCGCCGCGCAGGTGGATGCGGCCAACCTTGCCTTCGCTCGTGACGACGAGGGTACCGCTCTTTCGAGAGGACCCAAACAATTGCAGCAGGTCCGGCAACGGAATCTCTTCCAAGTTGCCGCTCATGCGCGCGTCACCCCCGGCAGTCCGCGTGGCCGCACGGCTCATCTGCACGCCATCCATTGGCTCGGCGGTGCCGGTGCCGTCGGTGGAAACCACCTTGAGGATATTGCTGCCGATGAGGACTCGGTCGCCCTCTTGCAGCTCGGCGTGGGTTACGCGTTCACCGTTGACGAAGGTACCGTTGGTGGACCCCAAATCGTCAATGTTGACGGAGCCGCCGATGAGCTGGATGCGGGCGTGCCGGCGCGACACCATCTCCTCGACGAGCACCATGTCGAGATCGCTCGACCGCCCGACGATGATTTCCCGTTCTTCTTCCAGGGGGAATTCACCTCCCTGGTACTTACCGGAGATGAAGCGAAGCGCGAGTCTCATTCCCAGGGCGAACGGTTATGCCGGACTGGCAGGTGGTTTACTTCTACTTGGCCCGAGATCGGCCCGCAAGTTTCAGGCCTAAAAGAGCGCCCACCAGGGTGGGTGAGGCGCTTTCCGAGGCGGGCTGCCCCGGTGCCCCGGCTCGCCCTCTGATTTGGTTGCCAGCTCATGATCATGCGATGGCTTCTAGGTGTGGCCGCGTGCCCGTTGGTGCTCATGAATCGATAGGATCCCAAACGGAGTGTACTATTTAGTTCTACTTCGAAAGCGGCATCCGCGCCTACGAATGCCTGGATTTTCGTATATATAAGAGCGATTCGTCAATGGGCTTCCCCGGCGAGCTTGGGCGCCGGGGGCAGTTGCACGGAGAAGGTGCTACCTGCACCTACCGCCGTCAGAACTTCAATTTTGCCACCCATGTCCTGAATGATTCGCTCGCTGATGGCCAAGCCGAGCCCGGTGCCTTGCTCACGAGTGGTGAAGAACGGCACGAACAGGTTGGCTTTGACGGCTGAGGTCATACCAGGACCTTTGTCAGTGACCGCAATTTCTACCCTTTGCTCCGGAGTTTCGGCGCGGTGGGTCCGGGTCGTGATGGTGATGGTGCCCCGTTCGCCCATGGCCTGGCGGGCGTTGCGGATGAGGTTCAGCAAAACCTGCCGCAATTGTTCGGCGTCCGCCCGCACGAGCGGCAGCTCGTCGTCGAGCTCGGTTACATAGTCGCAGCCCCCTTCGCGATCTGTAGCGAGCAAGCGCAGCGTCTGATCGACGACCGCGTTGGCGTTGACGAGGCCCGGATCCCCGTGCGAGGGGCGGGCATAGTTGAGCACGGAGCCCACGACCCGGTCGAGGCGCTCGACCTCTTCGAGGATGATGCCGATGAACTCCGCCGCTGCCGCATCCGGTACATGCCCGAGGATGGGCTCCCCGAGCAACTGCGCGGCGCCCTTGATCGCGCTCAGCGGATTTTTGACTTCGTGCGCCAAGCCGGCCGCCATCTGGCCCAGAGCGGCCAGGCGCGACTGCGCTTGCATCTGTAGATAGCTCCGCGAGTTCTCGATCACGACCGAGATCTGTCGCGCGAGCTGCTCGAGCAGGGTGCGATCGTCCGCAGAAAATGCATCGCTGACGCGTTCGTCGAGTACCGCCAGGATGCCGAATAGCTCCCCGGCTCGCGCGCGCAAGCCGACCAAGACGCCGCGACGATAGGGGCCGAACAGTTCGGCTTCGCGCAACAGCTGTTCGCCTGTTTCGTGTTGGCCGCCGATGTGCCGAGCTTCGCTCACCTCACGCTCGATATCCTCGAAGCCGACGGACGGGACGTGCGCCAATCGCTCGGTGATGGCTCGGATGCCGGCGCTGGGAACGTGTTCGGCAGGGGTCGTGCCGAAACTGGAGCCGAGGTCGAAGTCCAAGGCCAGGGGCTGATGCAAGTACAGAGCGGCCCCGGTGGCTCGCCTCGAGTCCGACAGGGCATTGATGACGACGTGCAACATGTCGTCGACCTGCAACACGTGAGTGAGCTCGTGCCGAGCTCGCTCCACAGCGCGCTCCAAGTCCACGCGTTCGAGGAAAAACGAACGATGCAAGTAGGCATTGACCTTGTCGCGCAGTGGCTCGAACAACACCAGCATGACGATGCCACCGAGCACCGCGTTCAGGTACATGGTCTGGAATTGCCCGAGCACTTGCACGAACACGTAGAAGATACCACCGAGCGCGAATGCCAGCGCGGTCGAGACCAACGAGAGGCCGGCCATCTCGTAGAGATCGACGAGCCGTTCACGGATCAGCGATTGCGACAGCACGAACAGAAACACGATGCTGAGCACCGCGCCCACCGGCGGCAAGGGTACGCCGACGAACCACAGGAAGTCTGCCAGGCTGAATGCTGCCGCCAGAGCGCCGCAGGCCACCACGAAGCGCACGCGTTTTTGGGTCGAACGCGAGCCGCTGTGTTCGCCGCGCCGCCACAACGACCAGAGGCCCGCCGCGAACAGGCCGAACACGTACAAGATGACGGCGCCGCGGACCCAGCCTGCGGTATGCGCCGGTGACAGGACCAGGACCAGCATTGGAAAGAACAGGGCGCCGGCTACGCGCGGCAAGCGCGGCCGCACGCCGGTTCGAGGAAACAAGGCCTCGAACAGATGCACCGCGAACTGCGGCATCGACACCACGAGCACTGCCGTGAAATGTGCCCAAATGGGGGAGAGCTGCAGCAAGTACAGCCACTGCGCGAGGTACCAGAGCCCAACGTCAGCGCTGAACGCAGCGAACAGCAATTGTGTCCGCCTCGGCTTGCGGCGCAACAAGATGGACAGCGCGATGGCCAGAGCCAATGCGCCACAGAACAGCGACGTCTGTGTCCTCAGATCCACGCGGTCACCCCGTTGTGCTTTTGAGCTCGAAGCGATACACCTCGGAGCCTGGCTTTGACGAAACAACTGACAAAGCATCCGCTGAGGCAGCAGCCGGTGAAACAGCCGGCGAGGCTGCCCGCCCGAGCGAGAACGGGCGT
Organism: Deltaproteobacteria bacterium; assembly: GCA_043780025.1. GTDB lineage: Bacteria > Myxococcota_A > Polyangia > Polyangiales > Polyangiaceae > SZUA-265. The sequence goes on along the minus strand of JAYWEH010000143.1, from coordinate 22,274 downwards.
GCGCGTGAACGTGCGCTTCACCCAGCACCGCCGGCTCGATCGCCTGAAGGACTTGCTCACTCGGCATCCGCGAGGGGTCACGCTGTATGCGCTCGCTGATACACTCAAGGTGGCGCCGCGGACGATGCGGCGATACTTGAAAGAGATCGAGCGCGAATACGAGCTGTCGCCCTTGCGGCAGCGCGGCGGTGGGCCTTGCCTGTGGCGCATCCGCCCGAGCGAGCTGCCGCGCAAGGTAGAGATGCGCCGCACGCAGGCGTACGCGCTCTTGGCCACGCGCCGTGTGTTTGACTCTTTGCAGGGCTCAGCGCTGTTCGACGAGATCGACATGGCAGTGGGGAAGCTGCGCGCCTTTGCCGATCGGCCCGGCCGCGGGCCGAACGCCGGGCTATCGAATGCCCGTCTGGAGGAACGGTTCGTCTATCTACCACGTTTGGCGCGCGACTACTCGGACAAGAGCGAAGAGCTCGACGAGTTGTTTCTGGCGGTTTCCGAGCTGCGTCCGCTGAGCTTTCGGCATGGCCGGCCCGATCAAAGCCACCACGAGCCGCTGACGATATATCCCTACGCATTGGTGCTGTACGCGGACGCCGTGTATTGCCTCGGGCCCGAGCGCGAGAGCGCGCAGTCATTGGACGCTGGCGGCTCTGGGCTGGAGGTGAAGACCTTCGCCTTTGATGACATGCACGACGTGCGAGCGTTGAGCGAAGAGCGCTTCGAACTGCCCGATGGCTTTCGGGTCGAGGAGCATTTCAGCGCTGAATTCGGGCCACTCTCACCCGTCAGCCCGACTCGGGTGGTGATCGAGTTTGACGGCACGGCCGCACGCAGTGTGCGCAGCACCAAGGTCCACCCTTCCCAGAAGCTGGCCGCTCAAGCGGGGGGCGGGTTGCGTTTGACGTTACAGCTGGACGATCCGTCGCGGCTGGTCAACTGGGTGCTCGGGTTTGGTCGAGCTGCCACCGTGGTCGAGCCGGAGTCCCTGCGCGAGCTGATTCAGGCGGAGATTGAAACGATGCTCGGCAGCTATGACGCGAGCTACGCGCAGAGCCGCGTGCTGCGCCGCCGTCCCGGTTAAAGGCTCAGACGCGCTTGCCGCGGTACACGTTGTAGAACTGCAACACCTTGACGACGTAGTTCTGCGTTTCTTCGTACGGCGGGATGCCGCGGTAACGGATGACCGCGTTTTCGCCCGCGTTGTACGCAGCCAGCGTCAATTGCAGGTTGCCGTTGAACAGATTCGCGAGCACGCGCAGGTAGCGTGTGCCGCCGAGCACGTTCTGGCGAGCATCGAAGGGGTCGCTCACCAACATGCGTTCGGCCGTGGCGGGAATGAGCTGCATCAAGCCGCGGGCATTCGCGCGGGACACTGCGTTGGGATCGAAGTTGCTTTCGACTCGAATGACGGCTCGCACCAGCGCCTCGGGGATTTGGTACAGGCTGGCCGCCTCGCGAATGAATGTGTCGTATTCGGCGGGGTTGCGCGCGCGCGTATCGCGGACGTCGACACCGAGCGAGCGCGAGGGCTTGCCTTGACGTGAAACGAGCGTGCCGCGCTTGCTCACGTTGGAGAAATGAATGACGCCTTCCTTGTCGACGTAGCGATAGATGTCCGCTTTGGCGCTCGGGCTGGTGAGCGACGTGGCCAGCGACAGGGCAAGACCCAGCAGAGAGGCTCGGGTGGCCCGATTCGATGGAATCGAGGCACTGGTGCGCCGTGACGCGGACCCTGAGCAAGGCGCTTTGGGCAGCGGGCGGTCGGCGGGGGAAAGGGGCTTCATTCTGATTGAGCGAGACGGGGCGCGAAATTACCGCACCCTCCACGTCTAAACGGCTCGAATCATTCCCCCCTTTACATAACGGTTGCGATGCGTGTCGAAGGCCGGACGCCCGTCAGCCCGGCCACCGACCGCTCACGACGCGGGCGATCGCCCCGTAATCACGGGCTTGTTGCACGTCTGAGAAGCCGTACGCGCCCAAGCCTTTGGAGACGCGATCCGCCTGGCCCGCACCCACTTCTAGAGCGAGTACCCCGCCCGGAGTGAGCAGCGTCGGCGCCGCTTTGACCAAGCGCCGAATCAACGACAGTCCATCGGTTCCGCCCAGCAGCGCGGACATGGGCTCATGATTCTTGATGTCGGGGCTCAATGTGGGCACCTCGGCGTCGGGGATGTACGGCAGGTTCGACATGATGAGGTCGAACGCAGGCATTCCCCCGAGCGCCTCCAGCAGATCGGACTGCCGAAAGCCGATATTCCAGATGGTGCCCAGGCGCAGCGCGTTGTGCCGCGCCACCCGCAGCGCCTCGTCCGATATGTCGACGCCCAAGAGTTCCCAGGTGGGCCGCTCCTTGGCGAAGGCAATCGCGATGCAGCCACTGCCGGTGCCGACATCCACGGCGCGGCCGTACAAGTGCTTGTCGCGCGTGCGCTCGAGCGCCACTTCGACCAGCGTTTCGCTGTCGGGTCGCGGAATCAGAACGTGGCGGTTGACGCTGAAGCGCAACCCATAAAACTCGCGTTCTCCAAGGATGTAAGCGACGGGTTCGGAGCGTCGCCGGCGCATCAAGAGCTCGCGATAGCGCGCGAGTTCCTCGGGGGTGAGCGGACGCTGGGCGTCCAGGATGAGGCGCACGCGATCGAGCCCTAGTGCGAATCCGAGCAGGAGATCGGCGTCGAGCCGAGCGCTTTCGCCCACGCCGCGCCGCGATAGGTCTTCGGTGGCCCAGCGCAGGACGCGCGCGATGGTCCAAGGTTCTTCGCGCGCGGGGGCCACGTTCATGAGTCGCTGGAGGATTCGGAAAGGGGCTGGGCCGGACTCGTGGGGCAAACGACGGGTTCGGCGCAGACGCGCGCTTCGCCCTCGGCGTACCAGCGTCCCGGTCGGTAGTACAAGAGGTCTCGACCTCCAGACGTTGCCCAGGTGAGTGCCGGCGCGGAATACCGACAGCCGGCGGGAGGCCGGATCCAGCCACCCGGCAGCCAATCCCAGCCCCGGGCCACCCAGGCCCAGCGCCCATCCATCCACAGGCAGCCAGGGGCCGGAGGCGTTGCAGACAAATGTTCGATTTGGGCCGGCGGGGGTGGGTACCCGACCGGCGTGGCGACCGCCGCGGGCGGCTGCGGGTAGCTCTCCACGGCGAGGTGCGAGCCGCCACAAGCGACCAAAGCTGCGAGCACCACTCGAGACAGCGAGGGCGGAGCCGCTCGAAGCAGCGAAGCCAGTGCAAGCAGCGCAGCCATCAGGGCAGTGTCATTTGCAAATACATTTCGACGAGGGCGGGCCCCACGAGCAGATACCCGAGCGTGGCGATGGCGAGGAAAGGGCCAAATGCGAGGCGAGCCCGCGCGAGCCCTGCCGTTGGCTCGAGGAAAAGTGGATCGCGAGCGAGCTCAGCCTCGAACTCTGCGCGCTCTTCACCCTCGAGCGTTGCCAGGGTTTGCTGCAGCTCCTCACGTTCCTTCGTGACGGCCTCCGGCTCGTCGAGCCGGCCGCGCGCGAAAAATACGGCTACGGCCGTCAGCGTGCCGAGCACCGAGCCGACGAGCAGCGCGAACACCACGCCAGTGGGACCAAACCAGGCCCCGGTGAGCAGCAGCCACTTGGCATCGCCGAGGCCCATGCCCGGGTAGCCCCGCCAGCGCCGGTAACCTTCTACGAACAACAACCACACCAGCCCAAACCCGAGCACGGCTCCGAGCGCCACGCTCGCGAAGTCATAGCCGCGCAGCGGGGCGCTGATGAAGCCGAGCGCCGCCCCGCCGAGTGTCAGCGCGTCGGGAAGCAACATGTGATCCAGATCGATGAAGATCGCGCACAGCGCGATCAATCCGAGCGCCAGGTACAGCACAAACAATAGACCGGCGCGCCACGCGGGAGTCATCGCGGGCAAGTCGAAGATCAGCACGCGCATCACCGCGAGTGCCCAGAGACCGCCGATGAGCTCAACGCTCGGGTAGCGCCAGGAGATGGCTGCTTTGCAGCAACGCGCCCGGCCTCGCAGCCACAGGAACGCGATCACCGGCAGATTGTCGTATGCGGCAATGGGCTGGCCGCAGGCCGGGCAATGCGAGCCGGGGAACACGAGGCTTTCGCCTCGCGGCAGTCGGTAGATCACCACATTGCAGAAGCTGCCGAACAACAAGCCCAAGAGTCCCCCGAGCGTCAGCAAGAAGGCCGGGGGGAAGTCTGCTAGGGCCATCTCTGCCTAATTCATTCTGATACCCTGTTGGCCATGGCCGAACAAGAGATCACGACGCTCTCGCTGGACCGCTATGCGCCCGACGCCAAGGCGCTGATCGTGGCTACGCAAGCGCTGGCAGATTCGAGCCGCCACGCCGAGGTGACGCCCCTGCATCTCTTGTCCCAGTGCTTGAGCGGTGACCTCGCCATCCAGGAAGTATTTCGCCGCGCGAATGCCAACGTACCGGATATGCAGAGCGTGGTGGAAAGCGCGCTGGCGCGCCAGCCCGTTGCGCGCGAGAGCGCTTGCCTGTCGAGTTTGTTGCTGGATCTGATGCGCCGTGCTGAGCGCGACGCGCTCCGGACGCCGGATGGCGTGGTCACCGTGGAGCATCTGTTGAATGCCCTGGTGCAGGAGGTGCGAGGGGCAGCGGGGGAGATCCTCGGTGCTTTTCAGCTGGGTCCCGGCTCGCTCAGGCCCCACCTCGGCGTGTTGCGCAGCGCCGCGGAGGTTGCCGGCCGCGCCAATGGTATCGGCGAGCGAGCTCTCGGGCTGTACGTTTCGCCGCTGGTGGAGCGAGCCCGCGAGGGGCAATTGGGGCCGGTCATCGGCCGCGGTCAGGAGCTCCGGCGCTTGCTCACGATCCTCGAACGCCGGGAAAAGCATCACCCGCTGCTCGTCGGAGACACGGGCGTCGGCAAGGCCACCATCGTACGGGGTCTTGCAGAGCGGGTCGCCCGGGCGGATATGCCCGGCAATACCAGTCGGCTGGATCTGCTGCAGCTCGACGTCGGTGCGCTGGTCGCGGGCACGCGCCTGCGCGGGGAGCTCGAAGGGCGCGCAAAGAAGCTGCTCGATGGCCTCTCCGAGCGGGACGGCGCCGTCCTCGTGGTCTTCGGCTTCGAGCAGATCTATGCGTCCACGTCCCAGCTCGGCGGGCTTTCGGATCTGCTGCGCTCCAGCCTCGAACGTGGCCAATTTAGGCTGCTCGGCACGACGACACCGGAAGGAGAACGGCGCATCATCGAGCGGGATCCGTTGCTCTATCAACAGCTCACGAGGCAGCCGGTGCTGGAGCCGTCCCGCATCGAAGCCATCGAAATGGTGCGTGGGGCGGCGGGCGTCTACGAGCGCCATCACCATGTCCAGATCGGTGAGGAGGCCATCGCCGCCGCAGTGACGCTGGCCAAACGCTATGTGCCGGATCGCTTCCTCCCGGACAGCGCGTTCGACCTGTTGGACGAGGCCTCGGCCTCGAAACGCGTCGAGAGCCTGGGTGTGTCGCACGATCTCGACGCCAATCTGCGCCGCCACGAATCGCTGCAAGCCCAAATCGATGCCCTGGCTGGCGCTGACGACGATGCCACACGTCGTACTCTCGAGAGGCTCCGGCATGAGGCGGGGAACCTCGAGCCCGGCATTCGGGAGGCGAAGCAGAACTTTGACAGCCGGCGATCGGCAAGGGCCCTGCTCGAAGCGTCCCGCCGAGAGCTCGAAGGCGCCCGCGCGGCACGCGACACGGCACGCCAAAAAGGCGACCTAGCCAAGGTCGGGGAGGCCGAACACGTCGCGATCCCGGAGCTAGCCAGGAAGCTCGAGCGCGCCGAAGGAGTGGCCGCGCAGCTGGGGGTCGACCTGGTTGATCCCGTGTTGTCGAGTGAAGATGTGGCCCGTACGCTCGCGGTCTGGACGGGGGTACCCGTGGCCAAAATGCTCGAGGCCGAGACCGAGAAGCTCGCCCAGATGGAGTTGCGGCTGCGCCGTCGCGTGGTGGGCCAAGATCTGGCCTTGACCAAGGTGGCTCGAGCGGTGCGTCGCAGCCGGGTGGGCTTACGCGACGCGCGGCGTCCGATCGGGTCGTTTCTGTTTTTGGGGCCAACCGGTGTGGGTAAAACGGAGCTCGCCAAGGCGCTCGCCGAGTTCCTGTTCGACGACGAACAAGCCCTGACGCGGCTCGACATGAGCGAATACATGGAGCGCCATATGGCGCAGCGCCTGCTCGGGGCACCCCCGGGCTATGCCGACAGCGAGCAAGGCGGGTTGCTCACGGAAGCGGTGCGCCAGCGGCCGTATTCCGTGCTGCTGTTCGACGAGGTCGAAAAAGCGCACCACGACGTGTTCAATTTGCTGCTTCAGGTGCTCGATGACGGGCGCTTGACTGACGGGCGGGGCCGGCTCGCGGACTTCACCAATTGCGTGGTGATCATGACCAGCAACATCAGGACCGACACGCCGGCACCTGCCGAAGCGCTGGGGCCAGACAGCGAAACCGGCGTCGAAGAGCTGCCGCCGGACCTACAGCGGGCGCTCGAGCGCTTCTTTCGTCCTGAGTTTCTCAATCGCATCGGTGACATCGTGCGCTTTGGTTCGCTCACGCGGCAGCATCTGCACGGCATCATCGATATCCAGCTCGAGCGCCTGGGAAAGCTACTCGAGAATCGGGGCTTGTCGCTCGCCGTGAGCGATGCGGCCAAGGCGCGATTGGTCGAGCTGGGGTACGATCCGGCATTTGGCGCCCGTCCACTCGAACGCACCCTGATTCGGCAGCTTCAAGATCCAGTCGCCGAGGGGCTGTTGGCCGGGCGTTTCAAGTCGGGGGATACCTTGCACGTCGACGTCGCGGGCGAGCGGATCGTGATCACGAACGGTGCGTCATAGCCCGCGCCGAGCTCGGTGTTAGCGTGTGCCCTGCTCACGCTCGGCTTCGATGCGACGCAGATAGTCGACGCGACAGTTATCGCGACTTTTGCCGCTCACCACGCAGTCGACGAGCGTGCGATCGTAGGGTTCCGTCAGACATCGTCGCACCAGGTCGTCGAACTCGGCCTCCAACTTCATGGCTTGCCGCGCGGTCGCTTTGGCGCGATCTGGAAACCAGCTCTCTGCAAAACGCAGGCACTCGGCGGGCCCAGGTGCCTTGCGCTCACACCCGGACAAGACCAACAGCAGAGCAAATTGGCCGGCCGATCGCGTCCATCCTCGGGCCATTCCCCTCTGTATAGCCCGTTTGACTCCGCTTGGGATGGGGCGTTCGCACGAGCATTTCACGTTGACGCGCTGTTGCAAAGTCAATCATGGTGGCGCGGTGCCAGGCGCCGGGGCGCCAAGGAGTCCTATGAGACGAGAGCTGGTGAGAAAGCGTGCGCTGACGTCCGTGGTGCTGGCGCTGACGTCAATGGCGCTCGGGCCATCGATGCTCGCCGCGTGTGGCGGATCCAAGCAAAAGGTCAAAGACCCGAGCGGATCCGACGAACCCGCTTGGAAAGACAAGACACGCGAGCAGCGCATGGATTTCATGGGGCTCGAGGTATTTCCAAAAATGCGCGGCCTGTTCGCCGAGCACGATCCGGACGACGCCGCCGAGTTCGCATGCCAGACCTGCCACGGCAACGACATGGAGATGGTCGACTTCAAAATGCCGAACTCGCTGTTCGCGTTGTCCAAGACCGACACGTTGGAAAAGGCGCGCGACTACGACGCGAAAACCACCGAGTTCATGGCCGAGAAGGTACTGCCGGAAATGGCCCAGCTGCTCGACCAGGAACCCTACGATCCGGCGACGCAGAGCGGTTTCGGCTGCTTCGGCTGCCATCCGAGCGAAGATTGAGTCCTCAGAATTCCTTTCCCAAACCGAGGAGACATCCGTGAATCGCACTCTCGAAGCGTCGTTTGCACTGACCGTTGCCGCGCTCTTCGTCGCGGGTTGCAGCAAGAGCGGAGAAAGCGCTGTCGCTGCGTCACCTGTGGCCGAGGGGTCCGGCGAGACCGTCAAATGTCTGGGCATCCACGAGTGCAAGGGCCAAGCCCAATGTGGCGTACCGGGGGGCCACGCCTGCGCCGGTCAAAACGAATGCAAGGGCAAGGGCTGGCTCAAGGTAAGCGAGGCCGAGTGCCAGGAAAAAGGCGGCACGGTCCTCTGAAATCAGGGGGTGCGGCCGTCCTCCGGCCAAGCGTGTCGGGGGTAGCGGCGGGCTAGCTCTCGGCGGACGCTCGAGTAGTGGCGCTCCCAGAACCCCGCCAGATCGCTGGTCACCTGCACCGCGCGCTGGTTCGGCGCGAGCAGGTGCAGGGTGATGGCGACGCGGCCGCCTACGAGCTTGGGCCCTTCACGCATGCCGAAGAAGTCCTGCAAGCGCGAGGCGAGCCACGGCGACTGGCCTGCGGCGTATTGAACTCGCACGCGGCGTCCGCCCTTCAGCACGATCCATTCGGGAGTCTCGCGCTCGAGGGCCGCGCGTTGCGCAGGCTCGAGCTCGGCCAAGAACAATTCGCGAAAGTCGAGCTCTCTGAGCTCGGGCAGGGACGTCACCCGGTTGCACGCTCGAGACAAGAGAGAGGTGGGGTCGAGCTGGGAGACGCGATCAAAACCGTGGTCGGGCAGGTGCGTGGCCAGGAGCTCGCACCGCACCACCAACGACTGCACCGAATCGCTCCACGCCGGTATGCTCGCGCGCTGAGCCAGAGCTGCTTTTTCGACCAGCACAGCCGCTTCCGGCGACGCCGTTGCCGCGCGTTCGCTCTGTTCGAGCACGACGGCACCCCAGCAGAGCTGGCTGCGCACGACCACGCGTTCGCGGGCGCTGTCCCACTCGAGCTCCTCGTGTTCACTCAGCCCGGAGGCCGCATGATCGAGCAGCCAGTCCGCGTCGAGCGGGGCCGCCAGGCGCACGACGATGCCGCGCGCCGGTGTCCGCGCCGCGCCACGCAACGGCGCCTGGCTCTGGTCCTCAGCGTCGACGCCGAGTAGCAGGGATGGCGTCCGCACCAGGCTGTGCTCGGAGAGTTGCGCGACCTGACCGCTCGACAAGATCAAGTCGCGCGTCCCCGGTTTGCGCCGCCGGGCCACTCGATCCGGGAAGCCTGCGAGCAAGCTGAGGCTGAGCTCGCGCGTGCTCGGCTCGGGCGAATCCGTGTCCGCGCGCTCGGAGCCGCGTCCGCCGCGCAAGGCAGCGCGGATCTGCTGGTAGCTCTGGCGTACGCCGGCGACGCGACCGGGATGCAAGCCCAACTGTCGCAGCGTCGCCTGCGAAAAGCGCCCGGCTTCTGCCAGCGAATACAGCTGGATCAGTTGATCGACGTCGCAGTCGGTGCCGAGCAGGTCAGGGTGTTCTCGACCTGCCGGCGCAAGGCGGATGTCCCGCTCATCGAGCAGGGCTGCAGCGCGGCAGGCAGTGTCGCTGATGCCAAGCTGTTGCCCTTCGAGCGCGACGCGTGCCAGGCGCGGACCGAGCGGCAGCCTGAGAGCGCGCTCGCCGAGCGAGCTCAGCCGTCCATCCGCGAGCAAACCGAGCCGTTCGAGCAAGAGCCGCGCCCCGTCGACCGCCGCGTCCGAGGGTGCGTCCAGCCAGTCCAGAGGGCCCGGCGAGATGCCCGCGCCGAAAAGCGTGAGCAAGAGTCCCGATAGATCGAGCCGCTGCACTTCGGGTTTGTCGTGGGCGGGCCGGGCACGAAAGTCCGCCTCGCTGTACAGCCGCAGCACCTGCCCCGGCTGCGTGCGGCCCGCGCGGCCCGCGCGTTGAACTGCGGACGCTTGCGAGATGGGGCGCACCTCGAGCCCCTGGCGGCCCGTCCACGGGGAATGCGTGGCGATGCGCGCGAGCCCGCAATCGACCACCGCCGTGACCCCCTCGACCGTGATCGAACTCTCCGCCACATTGGTCGAGAGCACGACTTTGCGGCCAGTGCCCGCCGTGATGGCGCGCGCCTGAGCCTCGAGTGGCATTTCACCGTGCAACATCACGAGCTGCACGCCGGTTCGTTCAGCGAAGCTGCGCAGGCTCTGTTCGGCCTTGGCGATCTCCCTCGATCCGGGCAAGAACACCAGCACGTCGCCGGAAGGCGCTTCTCCGAGCAGCTGTTTTACCGCGCTGGAAACGCGCAGCTCGAGCGGCCGGTCGTCCTTGCCATTCTCGTAGGTGACGCGTAGCGGAAACAGCCGGCCTTCGCAGGCCAGGCGAGGACAATCATCCAGGTAGCGCGAGATACGCGCTCCATCCAGAGTGGCGCTCATCACCACGAGCCGGAGCCGCGGGTCTCGTTGTAAACGTCGCTTGAGCAGCAGCAGATTCAGATCGGTGTCCAGATGGCGTTCGTGGAACTCATCGAGCACGACGATGGCAGGCGCTGCCGTGGCGGTTCCAGCGACGAGGCGCCGCGTCAGCACGCCCTCCGTGACGTAGCGCAGCCGTGTCTCGGCGCTGGTGCGCTCTTCGTGGCGTACGCTGTATCCGACCAGGCCTCCGAGCGCACAGCCCATCTCGCTCGCCACGCGGCTCGCGGCGAGCCGCGCCGCCACGCGCCGCGGCTCCGTGACCCAGATCTCCCCGTCCGTCGCCAAGCCGGCCTCGAGCAGCGCACGCGGGATGCGCGTCGTCTTGCCGGCACCCGGCGGCGCTTCGACAACCACGGCACGGCTGCTTTCGAGCGCTTGCACCAGAGGCCCGAGCAGCTCATCGATGGGCAGCTGGGCCCGAACATTTGCGGTCAAAGTTTGCCCAGATTGACTCCCGGCCGCGAGGGGCACAAGCTCTCAGCGCGGCAGGTCGAAATGACGGGTCCAAAGCAGCCACGGCACGGCGACACGGATGCGCGCGGCCGTGGATCCTTGCGAGACCAGCTGCGCGCCCTGCCGGTTCCAGCACCCGCGCCCGTTGCTGCAACACGGCCCGTGCGATTACTGGAGGGGCCCTCGTTCAAGGAGCTCGCGGGGATTGTCGCGCCGCTGGCCGCCCCGATCTCGGTGCCGGGGCCGGCGAAGCCCGCGCCGACGGGCGTGCAGCCAGTGGCCCCGGCGCGCCCCGTCAGGCCCCGCCTATGGGTGGAACAGCGCCCGGACGTGATCCGGGCACGTGACGAGAGTGTACCGCCGAAGCTGCTCGCCGATCTGGAAGCGGGGCGTATCGTGCCGCGTCGCCAGATCGATCTGCATCGGCTCGGCGCTGCAGCGGCGCGCCAGATGCTCGATGTCGAGGTCAAGCGAGCGCACCGGGACGGGGTTGGCTGCATTCTCGTCGTGTGCGGGCGTGGAGTGCACTCGGGAGCCGACGGTCCCGTGTTGCCCGATGTCGCAGTGGAACGGCTCAGCGAAGAGCTTGCCTTCGAGGTGCTCGCGTTTGCGACAGCGCCGCGCAAGTGGGGCGGGTTGGGTGCATTGCTCGTGCTGCTCCGGCCCCGGCCCTCCGCGGACAGCTCAGAGCTTTAGCTTGCTCTTGCCGAGGCGCAAGACGCGCTTGAAATGGGGCAGCTCCACCGGTTGAACCGAAAGGCGCATGCCGCGCTTGCACACCAACATGCCGTCGAGCTCGGTGTCCGCTTTCAAGGCGTCGAGCGCGACGAAGCTCGGTAACTGCTCGACGAATTCGACGTCCACCGTCGACCAGCGCGGATCGTCGCGTGGACTGTTCGCGTCGTGATAATCACTCTTCGGGTCAAACTGGGTTGGATCGGGGTACGCCTCGCGGCAGACGCGCGCGACGCCAGCCACTCCGGGTGGATCGGCGTTGGAGTGGTAATACAGGACCAGATCGCCGAGCTGCATCGCGCGCAGGTGGTTACGGGCCTGGTAGTTCCGGACGCCTTCCCAGGAGGTGTGCCCGGCGCGCAAAAGCGCCTCGATCGAAAACACGTCCGGTTCACTCTTGATCAACCAATACGCGGATTTGCGGGTGGCATTTTTGGAGGCCATAGGCGCGCGCGAGTCTACTACAATTGCAGGCCCTGGCATGCTGTTCGAGAAGTTGGTGCTGGCTTCGGAGGCCGTCCGAGGGACTTTGAGCCGATTGCGCAAGGTCGAGGAACTGACGAGTCTCATCGAGCAGCTGTTCAATTCGGGCGGCGCGGAGCCGCCGGGGCAACATCTCGAGGACGGCGTAGCGTGCCTGGCGGGAGAGTTGCCGAGTGGCCGCATCGGGCTCGGTCCGGCCCAGGTCTTCAAGCACGCGCCGGTGTCCGCGCAAACCGAGGCTGTGCTTTCGATCGCGGATGTGGGGGCGGAGCTGCGGGCGATTGGAGCCGTCAGTGGCGCGGGGTCGTCGGCTCTGCGTATCCGGCGCTGGCTCTCGCTGCTCGAGCGAGGCACGGCGCGGGAGCAGGATTTCTTGCGCCGGCTGGTGGTGGGCGAGCTGCGCCAGGGTGCGCAAGAGGGCGTGGTCGTCGACGCCGTGGCGCGCGCTGCGCGCGTGAGCATAGCGTCGCTGCGCCGCGCGCTGATGCTGAGCGGCTCGCTGCCGGCGATTGCGCGATCCGCGTTCGAAGGTGGAGAGGCCGCGCTCGCGAGTTATCGCATCCAACTGTTGCGGCCGCTCCTGCCGATGTTGGCCCAATCCGCCGACACGCCGGCGGCGGCGCTGGCAAAGCTCGGTACGGCGTGCCTCGAATACAAGATCGATGGTTTTCGCATCCAGGCTCACAAACTGGGCACAGAGGTTCGCCTCTTTACGCGGCAGCTCCGCGACGTGACGGGGGCGATGCCTGAAATCGCCGCATACGTCGCTGCGCTGGACGCTCCGAGCCTGATCCTCGACGGCGAGGTGTTGTCGCTGTCCGCGAGCGGCGCTCCGGAGCCCTTCCAGGTGACCATGCGTCGCTTCGGGCGCAAGCTGGACGTGGCCGAGATGGTGCAGAAGCAGCCGCTCCATCCGTTCTTTTTTGATTGCCTGCATCGGAGCGGCGAAGATCTCATCGACCAACCCACGCTCGGGCGCCTGGCTGCGCTCGATCTCGTTGTGCCGGAGGCAGCCCGCGTTCGCCGCATCGAGACGGGTGACGCGGCAGAGGCGGAACAATTTTTTGAAGGGGCTCTCGAAGCAGGCCACGAAGGCGTGATGGCGAAGGCCCCCGATACGCCGTACGCCGCGGGGCGGCGTGGGCAGAGCTGGCTCAAGATCAAGAGCCATCACAGCCTCGACCTAGTGGTGCTCGCTGTCGAGTGGGGCAGCGGGCGGCGTCAGGGCTGGCTCAGCAATTTACACCTGGGCGCGCGGGACCCCGAGCGCGGATATGTGATGATCGGCAAGACCTTCAAGGGCCTCACCGACGAACTCTTGCGCTGGCAAACCGAGGCGCTCCTCGGGCGCGAGGTCGCTCGTGAGGGCCATATCGTGCACGTGCGGCCCGAACTCGTGGTCGAGATCGCCTTCAATGACGTGCAGGCGAGCCCCCATTACCCGGGGGGTGTCGCGCTGCGCTTCGCGCGCGTCAGACGCTACCGCTCCGACAAAAGCCCTGAGCAGGCCGACACCCTGGAGGCGGTGCGCGCGCTGTGCCCCGTTCTGTAGCGCTTCGGGCTCACGGCGTACTTTGCGGTGTGCGGCGAGGATGTGCTAACTCCCGCGGTTGCCGACGTGCCGAGCGAAGCCTCCAGCGAGACCGATCAGGCCGCCACCGGAACCGGCGCGGAGGTTGCGCCGCGTGCACGGCCGGCGCAGGCAATCAAAGGCTTTCTGACGCGAGAAGTGAACCGCACGACCTGGCTCTGCAGCGTGTGCATGGCCGTCAGCCTCGTGCTCGTGGTGTGGAACCTGCAGGACGGCTCGCTCGATAACGCCAATACCGGGAGCCGCTACGCCACGATTCAGTCGCTCGTCGATCATGGGACCTACCATATCGACAAGAGCCAATACATCCGCACCATCGACAAATACAAGGTCGGCTCTCACCACATCTCGTCAAAGCCGCCCACCCTGTCGACGCTCGGCGCGGGCGCGTATTACGTCTACCAAAAGGCCACCGGCAAGACGATCGCGAGCCACGAGGGTAACGTGGTGCGGTTTGTCAGCTTGTGCACGGGAGGGCTCGGTCACCTCGTTTTCCTGATCTTTTTCTTCCGGCTGTGTCTCTTGTTCATGCGTAGCGAGCTCGCCATCGTGACGAGTGTGGCCGGCGCCAGCTTCGCCTACCTGGGCACGGCCTATGCGACGCACATCAACAATCACTCCACGGCGGCCGCGCTCAGCGTGTGCGGCTTCTACTACGCTTGTCGCATTCGCTCCGGGCGCGATCCGAAGGTCTGGCACTGGCCACTGGCGGGCCTGGTGCTGGGGCTGCTGCCCGCGATCGATCTGTCCGGCATCGGCATCACGTTCTTGATCACGCTCTATCTCGCGAGCCACGACTGGAAGCGGACCGCGTGGGCGTTCCTCCCGGCGCTTCTACCGGGCCTGGCCATGCACTTTTGGCTCACGTATCAAATCAGCGGCTCATTTAAGCCGTTCTATCTCAACTCTGCGCTCAAGAACTTCAAGCAGTTCCATTTCAGAAATGCCGGCGGCATCGACGGCTTGCGCGAACCCAAACATATCTACGCCTTCAACGTCTTGTTGGGTCACCACGGCTTGTTCAGCATGACGCCTCTGTTCGCGTTCGGGCTCTGGGAGCTCGGCAGCTGCCTGCGCCGGCGCAGGTACCTCGCGGAGTCACTGGTGAGCGCGGGTGCGCTGCTGGCGTTCCTCGGGTACTACATCTTCCGCACCCGCAACTACGGGGGCTGGTGTGTCGGCATGCGTTGGCTCGTGCCGATCATGCCGCTGCTCTTGTTCTACTTTGGCCTGTGGCTGGATCGAGTGCGGCTCACGCGTTGGGTCTCCGGCGTGGTGCTCGCCGCCTTCCTGGTGAGCTGCTTCCACGTCCAGGACGGGCTCACGAGCCCGTTTCAGTTCTCGGTGTGGCACAACTGGCTCGATGGCACGCCGAATCGCAATCGGGTAGGCAAGGTATTCAACTTGCCCAAACCCAAGCCGAAGCGTGGCAAGCGTGGGTCCAGTCCACCCAAACCCCCGGTGCCCGAAGTTTCCCCCGCCGAGATACCCGCCCCGGCCGCTCCCTGAAAGGCCTCCCCGCTGTCAGCTCGGTTCAGCGAGTGGACGTGGTTTCACACGTCCACTTGCTTCGATCTCGCAGTTCAGCCCCGCGCGAACTCGAACGTCATCGTGGCGAGGCCCCTGCGCTGATCGGGGGGATCCAGCACGAGGCCATTCAGGCCATTGACGACGCATTGCTGCAAAGGCTCTGGTGCGGTGCTTTCGGGCAGGCTCTTCGGCGAGACGATCTTGCCGGTCTTTTCCTCGAGCTCAAACGAAATCGCCACGCTGCCGGCCGCGTGCGGGGTGGTCGCGATCACGCCCTCGTAACATTGCTTGAACGAGCTCTGCTGCGTTTCGAGCAAGGCACGCGTGGCTTGCTTGTAGTCCTCGGCGCTGCGCGCGTGGAATGAGCAAGCGCTGAGCGACAGGGCCCCAGCGCCGAGCAGGCAAAGATGCAGAGCTTTTTCCAATCTCAGGTGGGTCATTTCTCAGCCCCTTCGTTGCTGGAGGTTTTTTCGATCACCTTCTCCGTGCCTGTGGAGGGATCGACTTCCACCTTTTCCTTTGTCACTTCTTGCTTGGTAATATGGAACTCGACCCGGCGATTCTTCTCGCGGCCTGCGTCGCTATCGTTGGCGGCGATCGGCTTGCTTTCGCCGTGGCCCGTCGATGAAAGCCGGTCGGCGGCCACGCCTTTGCTCACGAGGTATACGCGCACCGCCTCGGCCCGCGCCTTCGACAAGAGCAGGTTGTGCTGTTCCTCGCCTTCGTCGCTCGCGTGGCCTTCGATGCTCACCTTCTGAACGTGCGGGTTCTCCTGGATCACCTTGGCGAGTTCGTCGAGGAGCGCGAATGAGACCGAAAGGACTTCGGCCTTGTTATAAGCAAACTGGATCTTCTCGCCGATCTCGATGCGGTTATCCCGGATCTTGACCTGCTTCTCCGGTTCCGGAGGAGCGGGGGGGGGCGCGGGTGGTGCGACTGCGACGCGAATCGGGGTCGTGTCCTGGAACGTTGTCGTCCCGCCGCAGCCGGTCAGCGCAGCCATCGCAATGGACAGCGCGCCGCTCGACATCATCATCTTCGCTAATTGCCGTTTTGTGCCCATGCCGTCTCCTACGTGACGCCTCTTTTGGCGCTTTACCTGTTTCCGGGCCTTCGTTGCGGAACCCGCGAGTAGGGCGGAAGTTCCCCGAGGGGTCAAATTTTCTACGCGATCTCGCGGTTGCGGCCAACTGGCCAGATCGCGTTAGGCTCCAACTGCCCACCTCTTCTCACCTCTCTCGTTCCTAGGGTTGCGGCCGCCTTGGGCGGCCGGTGCTCTGTCCTCTCTCGCGAGGGCGGGGCCTTGGCGCGCCCTCGGTCCCCAGTCTAGAGTGCGATTGGATGAGTTTCGTGATGGGCAAGACCTGGGCAGGACGCGCAGTCGTGATGTGCGTGGCCGCGATGTTCTGTGTGGGCTGCGATCAGGCGAGCAAGCGTGTCGCCGCCGAGGTCCTGAAGGGCAGCGAAACGCAGTCGTTCCTCGGCGACATCTTTCGTTTGACCTATGCCGAGAACCGAGGCGCTTTCCTGGGTCTCGGCGGTAGCTGGCCGGAACCGTTGCGGTGGCTGATCTTCACCGGTGCCGCGGTGGCCGTCGTCGCGGCGAGCCTGGGCTGGGTGGTCGCGCAACTGCGCCGCCCCCGCCATGATGCCCTGGCCGTTTGGGCGATGTTGCTGATCGCCGCAGGTGGGACGGGTAATCTGGTCGACCGCATCTGGCGTGGCGGTCGAGTGATCGATTTCATGAATCTCGGGCTCGGGCCGGTGCGCACCGGCATCTTCAATGTTGCCGACGTCCAGATCATGGTGGGTCTCGGTTTGTTGCTGATGACACGCCGGGCGCTCAGCCCTCCTGCTTCGGAAGCGAGTCCGTAGAGCGCCGTGCGTGCACCGCTGATTGGCGTGCTCGTCGGGGGAGCCGCGCGGCGGATGGGTGGCTTCCCCAAAGGTAATCTGCAGCGTGACGGCCGCACGCTGCTCGATCGTACGCTCGACGTGTGCGCGCGAGCGCTCGCCCAGCTCGCACCCGAGGGCGTGACGCTACCGATTTGTCTGGTGGGGGAGAGCTCGGCGTACGCTCCCGCGACCCTTGTTTCGCGATTGGCCGATCACCCGCCGGGCCGTGGCCCAATGGGTGGCTTGCGCGCGCTCTTGCACGAGGCCGCGCGTCACGACCGGCCGGCGCTGGCGCTCGCATGCGATCTGCCATTTCTCACCCCGGAGTTGATCGGCCGAGCCATCTTGGAGTCACCCAGCGCCGCCTCGCTCGCTCCACGCCAGCAGGGTCGTTGGCAGCCGCTGTTCGCCCGCTACGATCACCGCGCTGTCTTGCCGGTGATCGAGCGTGCGCTGCAATCAGACCGGACCTCGCTGCAGACATTGTTTGACTCGCTCGGGACACACGCCGTCGAGCTCTACCTTTCCGAAGCGGAACACTCGGCTCTGCGCGACTGGGATCGGCCGAACGACATGTTCGCCGGATGTCCAAACACGCCCCGCTGAGGGCCAGATTTCGGAGCGCGGCTCTTGCCGTTACGCGCTGGTTACATTGGGGAAACCAAGCGCGCTTTAGATTCCTTGCTCATCGCAGGCGCGCCGCCGGCGTTTGCGGTCAGACGGGGCTCGGATTGTAACCAGTTCCGAGCAGCGTTTCCAATCGCGCCGCGGCCCGGATGCCGAACTCGCAGCCGTCTGTCTTTTAGCCGCCTTATGGCCAACAAAGGATTCACAGGAACGCAGAAGCAGTACCTGGAAGGTCTTGCGAGTGGTTTGCGGCTGGCGCAGCGAGCTCCCCAATCGAGCGCCAACGGTGCGCCCGTCGCGGCATTTGTTCCCTTGCTCGTCGACGCCTCGGCAGGGGCCGGGCTACCGGTGGATGTCGGGACGGACACGACCGGCCCGGCGTCGCCCGCTGCGCCGGATCAGCCGGCGTGGAAGGCCCAAGATCGTGCGCTTGCTGCAGGGCAACGGCTATCGCTGGAAGAAAAGGCCAAGCGCCGTCAGCCACCGGAGGACCTCTGGTCGAGCATGACGCGGCTCGCCCGTGAGCGGCGGTTCCCAACCGGCGACGAAATCTTTCTCTACAAATACCACGGCCTTTTTTACGTCTCCCCCGTTGAAGAGGCGTTTATGTGTCGGCTGCGTTTCGCGGCTGGGCGCGTACGGGCTCACCAGCTGCGGGGCGTGGCCGATCTGGCGGAACGGTACGCCCATCCCGTCATCCAGTTGACGACGCGCAGTAACTTACAGCTGCGAGGCATCGGCGCCGCTGACGCCGTCGAGGTGCTGACGGGGCTGCTCGATCTCGGAATCGTGAGCCGGGGCACCGGAGCGGACGGCGTGCGTAACGTGAGCGCAAGCCCGACCGCTGGTTTTGATCGACGCGAGTGGATCGATACCGCCAGGCTTGCCCGCTCGGCTCATCATCGCGTGCTCTCGACGCGAGAAATGCAGGCGCTGCCGCGCAAGTTCACGCTGGCGTTTGACGGAGGGGGCGCCATCGGCGCGCTGCCGGAAACGTGCGACCTCGGTTTCCGAGCCGTGCGCGTACCGGACGGGCACGGGATCGCTCCGGGGGTCTACTTCCGCATGCTGCTCGGGGGCGCGACGAGTCACGCCCGCTATGCGCGCGACGCGGGTGTGGTGGTCGCTCCGGAACGCTGCGTCGATGTGCTCGAAAGCGTGCTCGCGATCTATATCGAACACGGCGATCGGACCAACCGGCGTCGCGCGCGGCTCGCGTACTTGCTCGAGAGCTGGGGCATGGCGCGTTTCATCGCGGAGCTCACGTCACGCCTCTCGAGCGTATGGCCTTCGAGTCCGGATGCGGTCTCGGATGCTCTCCAGGTGCTGCCGCTCGATCGTTGCGAGTTGCCAGCACCCCCCGATCCTTTCGCGCACATCGGCTTTCACAATCAGAAACCGCGGGGCAAGAGCTACGTCGGCGTCGTCTTGCCGAACGGGCAGCTCAATCTCGCAGAGGCGCGCGGCCTCGCCAAGATCGCCGACGAATTTGGCTCGGGCGAGCTATGCCTGACCCCGCATCAAAACCTGTTGATTCCGGGTCTGGCCGACACGCAGTTGCACCATGTGAGGTCGGCGCTCGAGAAGCTGTCGATCGCCTGGTCGGCGAGCCCGTTCCGCTCGGGACTGGTGGCGTGCACGGGCAGTACGGGCTGTCAGTTTGCTGCCGCTGACGTGAAGCGCCGGAGCGAAGAGCTCGTGCGCCACCTGGAGAAGCGGTTCACGTTTGAACAACCCCTCAGCATTCACGTGAGCGGGTGCCATCATTCGTGCGCGCACCACGCCATCGCGGACATCGGCTTGCTCGCGACGCGCGGGCGAGCCGGCGATGCCGACGCGGAATATTACCAGCTGTGGCTCGGCGGGCAGTCCGCTCGGAACGCGCGTTTTGGTCGCGAGTTTGCCAGCAACGTACCGGCCGCGGATCTGCCGCGGGTCGTGCAGGGCGTCATGGAGACGTATTTCGAGCGCCGCCGTCCTGACGAGACGTTTCGCGAGTTCGTTGGCCGGCTGCAGCCGCCGGAGCTCGGGCGTTGGGCGGCGGAGTGCGGAGAGGCGGGGGGCGTACCGTGACGGAAGAAGAGTGGCGAGGACAACGTCCCCCCGCCGAGCTCGTGCCGCCAAACGCACCGTTCGACGAGGAACAGCGAGCGTGGCTCAACGGTTTCTTGGCGGGGTTGCTGGGGCTCGCGGACTCCGAGTCCGCACCGGCGACGCCCGGGCCGCCACCCGCTACGCCCGCGGCTAACGCCGCGTGGCGCGATCCCGCGCTGCCGCTCGAACGCCGGCTCGAGCTGTCGAGCAGCGAGACGCCCGAACGGCGCATGATGTCCGCGCTGGCGCAGCTCGATTGCGGGCAATGTGGCTTCTCCTGCCAGGGCTACGCGCGAGCCCTGGCGCATGGCACCGAGCGGGACACTAGCCTGTGCGCCCCCGGCGGCCGCAGCACCGCACGCGCGCTGCGCTCGTTATTGACTGGACCAGCGGGAACTTCGCGCGGCGTGCGCGCCTGGGTGGCGGGCGGCGCGGCGGCGCGCCGCGCGCGCGGCACTGACGTGGGGCCGCTCATCCCCGCGCCGATCGTGGCCGCAGTGCCGCGAGGCGCGCCTGAACGCCACACGGCTCAGCGCGTCCGCGTCAAATCCCAGCGCAAGCTCACGCCGGCGGATGCGGGGTCCGAAATCCGCGAGGTTGTCCTGGATCTCACGGGCAGCGAGATCAGCTACCGCTCGGGGGATAGCCTGGCGGTCTTCCCCCACAATGATCCAGACCTCGTGCGCGCGCTGCTGCGCGGCATCGGGGCTCGTGGACAGGAACTGGTGAATACCGGCCGTGGCTCCAGAGAAGTCTGGCGATGTCTCTTGGAGAGTGTCGACATCACCCACCCCGCCGAGGCGACGCTCAGACTCTTCGCCAAGGCGGCCGTGGACGCCCAGGAGGCGCGGGCCATCTCCGAGCTCCTGGAGCAGGGAGTACCGAGCGATTTTGATCTGCTCGACCTGATCAGCATGTCACCGAGCGCCCGGCCCGACCTGGACGATCTGGTGCAGAGCCTCGGAGTGCTGTCGCCTCGCGTGTATGCGATCACCTCGTCGCCCAGCTCGCATCCGTATGAGGCGCATCTCGCCGTGCGCGTGATCCGCGCCGAGCGAGGCGGGCGAGAGCGCAAGGGCGTGGCGTCGACCTTCCTCACCGAAGGCGTGTTCAAGGGCGATGATCTGCTCGCCTATGTGCACCCATCGGAGCAATTCGTGTTGCCCGAAGACCGCCATGGGCCAATGATCATGTTGGGCTCGGGCACCGGCATCGCGCGCTACCGCTCGTTCCTCGAAGATCTCGAAGCGCGCGGCCGCCGCGGCAATACCTGGCTCATCCTGGGGAGCTGCCTCGAAGGTGACGAAACGATCTATGAAAACGAGCTAAAAGCCTGGGCGCGGCTCGGCGTGCTCGAGCACCTCGATGTCGTTAAGGTTGGACAGCGCGGTCGTCGCAGCGGGCCCTACGACGTGCTGCGCAAGCGCGCGCGCCGTGTCGTTTCCTGGTTGGAACGCGGCGCTGCCATCTACGCCTGCGGCGAAGGTCGATCGGGCGGCCTCAGCGAGACGTTGGTCGAGGTCCTGGGCCGGCATGGGAAGATGAGCCGCAACGAAGCTTCCGATTTCGTGCACTGCATGCGCCGCGAGGGCCGGTACGTCGAGGAGGTCTATTGACTCGCTCGATCCGTTTCGCGAGTGTGTCCGCGCCGGGGGCACTCACGGGCGTTTTCGCCTGTGTTTCGAGCGAGCCGACACTCGGGTCCTGTGCTCGAATCGATGCGGAGCGCACAGTTGCCGAGCCTGTTTGTACGCGAGACTATTTGTTCACGAGACTGTCCATCAGAACCACTGAGAAATTGCCATGGCCACTGACTTAGCTACACCTGACGATTCCGATAGACTCCTCGCGAGTGGCGGTGTCAGGAGACAACCCGTCGTCGTCGTTATCGGCAACGGGATGGTGGGGCAGCGGTTCTGCGATCTGATCACCGAGGGCCAAGCGCCTGCCGCCAGAGTGATCACTTTTTGTGAAGAGCCCTTGGTCGCGTACGACCGCGTGCACCTTTCGGAGTATTTTGCCGGCAAGACCAAGGAAGCGCTGACGCTGGCGCCCTTGGACTGGTACGCGGAGCGCGGCATAGACATCTTCCTGGGCGAGCGAGCCGAGCGCATCGATCGCGAGCGCCGTATCGTCGTATCCTCGAAGGGTCGGGAGATCGCTTACGATCGCGTGGTCCTCGCCACGGGCTCTTCGGCATTCGTTCCGGCCATTCCGGGGGTCGATCGGCCGGGCGTGTTCGTCTACCGCACCCTCGACGATCTCGACCTGATCAGGGCGTATGCGGCGTCTGCCAAGACGGCCGTCGTGATCGGCGGTGGCTTGCTCGGGCTCGAAGCTGCGAAGGCGGCGATGGATCTCGGATTATGCACCCACGTCGTGGAGTTTGCTACTCGACTCATGCCGCGGCAGCTCGACGAATCCGGCGCGCGGCTCCTGCAGGACAAGATCGAACAGCTCGGCATTGCCGTGCACCTGAACAAGGTCACCACACGGTTCCTGGGCGAAGGCCCAGCGGGGGCCGTCTCGGGGCTCGAGTTCAAGGATGGTAAAGTCCTGGAAGCCGACCTCGTCATCGTCTCCGCCGGCATTCGCCCGCGCGACGAAGTTGCGTCCGCGTCAGGTCTGGA
>JAYWEH010000142.1:0-5596 GCA_043780025.1 Deltaproteobacteria bacterium | reverse complement strand
GCGCAGTGCGCGCCACCGGCCAGCTCTGCCGTACAGTCATTTTGCGTAATCGCGAACGAGAGCGACCCCTCCCCGCCGAGCGTCACCGCGGGCACCGGTAGCGCCGTGGTTCCGGCGTTCTCGACGAAAATATGCGCTGCAGCTGCGAAGCCCACCGCAATGGGCCCAAACGGAACACTCTGAGGCTGCACGACCAGCCTCCCGGAACCGTCCCCCTCTACGTCGCCCGGGGGCCGGAGGCCCGGGGCGGCGGTGCTGACGTCGCGCGAGTCGATTGAACAAGCACTGACGGATACGCAGAAAAGCGCGAAAAGCGCGCGGATGTATCGGAACATGGGGGGCTCTGTCGCGAGTGCGCCGCAAAGGGTCGCTACGACGCCGGCAGATTAGCCCCACCGCGACGGTGCGCCAAGCGTTCCGAACGACCGCGGGCTCGATCGCTCATTCTGATAGCCGAGGGATCGCTCCTCGACGTGCCAGGTGACGCCTGCTCTCCCTCAGGAAGCGCTCGGTTGCGACGTTTTTGCATTTCATGAGCTTGGTTCGACCGCTAGCTCGCCTGTCGCTCGTCGTGGACGGGAAGAGGATCCTCGTCCGAACGACGGACAGCAAAGCTTTGATCGATTGCGCACCAGAACCCAGCGCGGGCCGAGGCGGCGCCTCACGTCATGACGCGGAGCTGGCAGGCGGCTTACCGCTCACCGCGATCACAGTATTCGAAGATTGCGCCGCCACCGAGCGTACAAGGCGGCGACTCAGCAGCGACCGTCACAGTGCACGAGAACGACGGTAGCCACACTGCACCCGGTAGGACCGTATCATCCGTGTTTCACATTCCGCTGCGAGCTCACTCTCGTCCTCCAGCACTGCTGCGAGCCGGACGCTTCCAAGACCCTCGCTCGGCAGCTGACCCGTGAGCTCGAAGAGCGGCAGGTTCGCGTGTTGCAATTCGAGCGCACTGTCGAAGCTGTCACCGCCATCGTCGTCCGCTGCGACGCTACATGAAACCAACGCTCCGGCGCCGTTGATGAGCCGGTCACCACCTCCCTCGACGAGCGTCGTGGCGGCGGTCTCGTCTGGGAGGGACGCTCGAAATTCGATCGGACACGTACCCGCAGCAGAGGCGACCGTGTACAAGTTGACGACGGCCCGGGGGCGAACATCCGGGCCGTCCTCCTGCTCGACGGGTTCGAGACGGAAGGGCAGCTCAGCGTCTGAGGGATCACCGCAGGCGAGGAACCATGCTGTCAGGTAGAGGCTGCGCTGGTTAGGTAGACGCGTTCGGGATCGCATGCATGTCACCAAGTGCCCACTACGCTTCACGAGCTTCACTCGCCTGCGCGTAGATGTCGAGTGTACGCGCGGTGATTCGTCTCGCAATTCTCTCGTCAGGGGCCGTTTTCGGCCTCGACGCGGATCGTGAACCCGTCATCCCAGGAATGCACGCGACTGCATTGAGCCGACTCCGACCCCCTTCCGGTAGCCCGTCAAGCCGGTGACAGTGCACGATTCGAACCTCTCGCCGCACTGATAGGGCTGCGGTCTCATGTAGACATATCTCTGGCAGAGGCTGAGCCCCTGTACCTGAGCAGCCGCCGGGTTCGTGTGAATGAATTCCCACTGAGTAAGGAGCGCGTTTGCCTGCTCGAATGAACTAATGATGCGCCTACGCAGTGAGCAGATGGATGCGCTTTGCATTGCGGGCAAGGGCTTCAACGGCGAACTTCGTGCCGGCGCGCCGCGAGCACATTTTCGGCGCTCGAGCGGGTGTAGCGACACTGGCGCGCCAGTGGCATGGCCAGGCGTCACCACGGTGAGGACGCGAGTCACTCTACAAGTCACGCGGGCCCTGCGGGTGTTGCCGGCCTTCGGGGCGGCCGCGCACCGGCGCCTGAAGCTCGGATCCCTCGTGATCGATGCCTTGGAGCTGACCCGTTACTGTGGGCATTCAGCCCAACACGGTGGTATATTCATCCCGATGACGAATGTGGACCGCATCTTGGCGGAGGCCATGAAGCTCAGTGACGAGGAGCGAGCGGCGCTCGCTGATCGCCTGCTCGAGATTGTGCCCGAAGTTCCAGACACTGACGTGGAGGAGGCGTGGATGAAGGAAGCGCTTCGTCGCCGAGCAGAGTGGAAGGCGGGTCGAGCCAAGGCCATTCCGCTCACCGAAGCGCTCACCCAAATGTTTGCCAAGTCCTGATCAGTGGCCCGCTACGAAGTCGAGGTCCTGCCGTGGGCCATAGCCGACGTGCGGGAGACCTACCTCTACTTGGTCGAACGTGACGAACGGCTTGCAGACGAGTTTCAGCACCGGGTAACGGAGGCTTTGCGAGCTCTCGCGGAGACCGGGCACCACTACCAGGAACGCGAGAGCTCTATCCGGCGCTGTCCTCTGAAAAAGTTTCCGCACGGCATCATGTACGAGCTAGAAGACAACAGGGTGATCGTTTACGCGGTGGCGCATCCGAGGCGAGAGCCGGGCTTCTGGAAGAAGCGTTGAGCATGCCTATCATGCTGGAGTGCGAGCAGCGCTCATCGTCGCTAATTCAAACCGTCGCCCTCACCCACCCAGTTCCCTCCGCCCCCCCTTCCCCAACACCTGCCGAATATCCCCCAACGTCATCGGCCCTCTGAGAAACGACAACGCCCACCGCGGCTTGAGCAGCACCAAACTCGGCGTCGCATGCACGTTGCGCACCAGAAACCAGCGCGGCCCAAGGCGGCGGATCACGTTGGAAAGCTCCGGCGCGCTGCAGCCCGGCTCATTGGCATTGACGAGGCTGTCGACCACGCGCTCGCGATCCGCGTCGGTCTGCAGACGTCCGATGGCCCAGAAGCCCGCGTTCGACAGCGTGCGGTAGTCGAGGTCCATCGGGTTCTGCGTGGCGACGAGGACACCGACGCCGAAGGCACGCCCCTGCTTCATCAGCGCGACCGTGGGGCGCTTAGTGGGCGGGTTGGCCGGGTGCGGTGGCAGAAGCCCGTAGACCTCGTCGAAGACGATCAGCGCGCGCAGGTGGCGCGTGCCGGGCAGGCTGCGCGTGTAGGCGAGGATTTCTTCGAGCAGCACGCCGAGCACCAGCGTGCGCTCCTCGTCGTCGAGGTGAGCGACGCTGACGATCACGGCGGGGGTGCGGCCGTTCTTGGGTGTGAGCCACTCGCGGATGTCGAGTGAGACGCCCTGGCGCCAGCTCGCGAAGGTGGGCGACGCGAGCAAGGTGTTGAGGGCGGCGGCGAGGCTCCGGCGTTCCTTGAGCGGCAGGAAGTCGTTCACGTCGAGTGCGCCGATGCGTTCGATCGGCGGCTCCAGCACTTCGGCGAGCAAGCTGCCAAGCTCGGCGGTGTGGCCCGCCTGCAGGCGCCGCTCGGCCAGCACCGAGAGCAACACGTGCTCGCGGCTCTTGGCGGGATCGGGATCTTTGCCGAGCAGCCGCAACACGAGCGAGATGGCCGCGCTGACCGCCGCGCGGCTCGCTTCGGGATCAGCGTCCCAGCTGCCGGAGCGGCGCTCCAGCGATGACAGGATGTGCACCATCTCGCCCGCGCTGGAGCCGGGGGTGAGCACGCGGAGGTCCGCGCGCGTGCGGAAGGCGGCGATGTCGTCGCCGTTGATCTTCCAGCTCTCGAGCTCGCGGCGCCGCTCGGCCGCGAGCTGAGCGGCCACCTCTGCCGGTGCGGCCACATCCGGTAGCGTGTGCCCGTGGATCCAGGGCTCGAACTCGCGGCCCTCGAACGTGGGGAACGCGAGCAGGAGGTTCGGCAGATCGCCTTTGACGTCGATCAGGATCACGGGTACGTTTGATCGCAGCGCTTCCTCCACCATGACCATCAGCAATCCGGTTTTGCCGGAGCCCGTCATGCCGACCACGCCACCATGGGTGACGAGGTCTTTGGGAGGGAGCAGCAGGGGAACCGTCCCCCGTGAGCGGTGAGGCCGCACCGAGATACATTGCACGCGGGCGTTGCATGACGAGGTTCCCTTTCGGCTCGTGACGGCGCTCAGTTCGTGAGCGGGCTGTCGATGGGCAGGTTGTTGGGGTTATTGACCTTCACCGTGGAGGACGGCTCGTTCGCGGCGGCTGCCGGCGCGTTGGGAGCGGCGTTGCTGGTCGTGCTCGCTGCAGCGGCTTCGGGTTTGCCGCGGCCACCGCGACCGGCGTACAGCGACGGCGTGATGTCCTCCGCGTCGCCGTAGTCCGCGCGCAGGTACTGCACGGCGCGGCGCGCGTCGTCATAGGCGCGCACGAACAAGGTGTAAGCCTTGGCGCGGGTCTGCGCGGCTTCGCCCACGGAGACGGGCGACTGGTCTTGCATGCCGACCTCGGCCAGGAGCTCCACCGCGAGGCTGCTCGCGCCGTTCAGCTCGGCCAGGGTGACCGGGGTCTTGTTGGCGATCTGCGACCAGCTCTCCTTGAACAGCGGCACGAGCGTGAAAATGTCCGCGGCCGTGGGGCGGTAGCCGATGGCGGTCTTGCAGTGGGCGAAACGTTTGGCGTCCATGTAGCCGTGCGCTGCCAGGGCCTGTGCGCATACGAACAGGCGGTCGCGCGTGGCAGTGAGCTCGGCGCCGAGCTCTGCCGCGTTGCCTTTGATGGCGATCGAGCCGCGATGCACGCCGTAGGCGTGGCTCAACGCGAGCGCGTATTGCTCGAGCTTGTCGAAGCGCTGGAGATTGAAGTGCTTGAGCTCTTCGGCGATCTGCGGGCGCAGGGCTTTGAGCTCGGGGAGCAGGCCCAACACGATGGTGGCGGCGGCGACGACGTCGATGTTGACGGGCAGAGCCGCGGTTTCTGGCAGGGATTTGATTTCGGGCCAGATGGCGTGGAAGGCGAGCTCGGTCGGGGCTTCTTGGATGGGGATGGAATCGGTGGTGACGGTGGGGGGGACGTGGTTTCGGACATGGTCGTTTGCTTTCTCGAATGGGTTGTTGTTGTTGTTGGGCGTGCTCCTTGCTCGCCCCCTGTTTTGGGGAATTGTTCGGACAGGGGACGGGGTGGGTTGCGTGAAAAGTGGACGGCGATGTGACGGTGCTTGCAGGGTCTTGCCGGCGGGGAGAGTGAACGGCAGAATGGGGGTTGGGCTGCGCGCGGCGAGTGGCGGCCGTTCGGGTGGAGCAGCTTGGCTGCTCTGGGGGGTGAGATGAGGTTGGCGAAAACGCAGCTTGCTGCTCGGACGGGTATGCCGAGACAGGTTCTGGAGCAGCTCAGCTGCCTTGTGAGGTATCGTCACGATGCGCTGGGAGCAGCTCAGCTGCTTTTTGAGCATTGGTGACGATACGTTTTGAGCAGCTCAGCTGCTTGGGCCGGAGGAGGAGGGTGCCGGAAAGGGCAGCTTGGGTGCTTGGGGCGGGTGTTGGGATACTGGCTTGGGCAGCTCAGCTGCCTTTTGAGCATTGGTGACGATAGGTTTTGGGCAGCTGGGCTGCCTGGGCCGGGTTGACAGAGCATTTCCTGTGAATGCGGCTGCGTGACCACTTCGTGCAGGCGACTTCCGAGGAACAGGGAGATCCGTTGGAGGATTCCCGCACTTGGCGCTGACATGCCCATGCGCTATTCTTTGGGAATGGCGCCGAAGAGCAGCGAACAACTAGAGC
>JAYWEH010000141.1:0-5605 GCA_043780025.1 Deltaproteobacteria bacterium | reverse complement strand
CGGCGTTGGTCAGGTTGCCGTTATGAGCGATCGCCACCGAGCCGTGGGTCGAGTCCACCGCGAGGGGCTGGGCGTTCTTCAGGCTGGAACCGCCGCTGGTGGAATACCTGACGTGTCCAATCGCACTCGAGCCACCGAGCCGCTCAATCTGAGCCGGCGTGAAGACGTCGATCACCTGGCCCATGCCCTTGTGCAGCGACAATTGGCGCCCATCGCTGGCCGCGATGCCCGCGCTCTCTTGCCCGCGGTGCTGCAAGGCGTGCAGCCCAAGGTAGGTGATGTTGGCCGCTTCGGGATGGCCGAACACTCCAAAGACTCCACACATAGGTTCAGGTGGACCACTACACGATCGCCGCCCGGCCTGCCGCCGTTTTCGGTAGCGCTGGCCCGCTGGTTGGTCACCCCGCGCGGCGCCCTGGAATGTCGGGCGAATGCCTACCTAAGGCGGGGTTCACTCGTTCGCAGCGAGCAGCGGCGGCGTGCGCCGAGATGAGCTACAAAAAAGCGCGCGCTCTCCAACCGCTCGACAACTGCGGGCTTTCGGGGCGCCGTGAGCACCGTCCGGCGCCTTCGTTCCGAAAAAGGTCGTAAAGCTTTGCCAGATCGGACCGGCTATTTCCCTGGAGACATGCAGGCTCTGGACGAACTGCTCGCGCGCTGGCGGAAGAATCCCGACCAAGACGCAACCCTGGCGCTGTGCGCTCACCTCGGCACCTCGCGCCGCTCCGAGCTGCTGCGTGAAGTAGGCAACACGGCAGAGGCCTGGCACCGAGACAATCACGCCGTGATGCTGTCGGTTGGGCGCATGTATTTGGACGCGGGACTGCTGGCCGAGGCCCAAGCGACTTTCGTCCAAACCGGCAAGCTGGCCCCTTCGGACACGGAAGCCTACCGTTACCTCGGTGAGGTGTTGCTGCGGCGGGGAGATGCAGTGCGCGGTGAGAAGGCGCTAGCGAGAGCGATCAAGCTCGGTGACGCGACGCCAGAAACCAAGCTGTGGCACGAGCGGACCATCGTCTACGGCGCTCTTCAGACGCGCAAAGGCCTGCGCGCCGTTGCTGACGAAGTCGCGCGCACGGCGCCCCTGCAGCGCTCCATCCCTGCACCCACGCTGTCGCCGTTCGATCTCGACGCACGCCCTCCAGCGCGGGCGCGGCGGTCGCGTCCACCGGGCGCTCCAGCACGCCCCAGTGGGCCCAAGCGCTCGGCACCTCCCGGCGCCGCAAAACGCCGCTCGGTTCCAGCGAGCAATGAGCTCGCACCTGCAAAGTCCGCTCCGCTCGAGACGCTGCTGATGGGGCGCTCCCCCGTGCCCATGCCAGCCGTGCCACCTCAGGTACACCCACCCTCGCCGTTCTTTCCGAGCGACAGCCTCTCCCCGCAGGCTCCAGCAGTCCCAGTGACAGCTCAGCGTGCCGGCGCACGTGCCCCTGCAGGGCGCAAATCGCCAGCGCGACCGAACGGCGTCGAGCCCCTTACCGCCAAGGCATTTTTCCCACACGAGGCCGAGGCGGCGCGCCCGCCCGCCAGCGACCCCTTCAAGGGCACGTTCGAGCAGGACGCTCCCGCGTCGCAGGGTGGCTGGGCGGCGCTCAAACGGCCTCGAGCAGAGCCCGCGCGGGAGCCCGTGGTGGAAGCACCAGCACCCCTCTTCGAGGAACCCGCCGTCGCCCTCGACGAAGCGGAGAATCAGTTCGCTGACGCGCCCGAGCCCGCGTCCGCAGCGTCATCAGCCGAGCGCAGCGCCGTAGAACTTCCCGCGTTTGCGCTGGCGTCCAAAGATCCGATGGACGGCCTCAATCCGAGCCCGGAGACGGTGCTGCTCGCGCTCGCACGCGTCGGTCTATACGAGACGGACAGCACGGTCGTCCCGGCCTGGGAAGCTAGCCCACCCGCCCCGCCGCGGCGCCATTGGTTGTTCGGAGCGGCCCTTTGTCTCGTCGCTGGCGCCGGGTTCGGCGCCCATCGGTTTGCAGTCAAGGTCCAGGGGGAACGCGTCGCCCAAGCTCAGGAGCTGAGCATGCGCCTCGGCGCCCTGCTCGACAGTGGCAGCACGGCGGATCTGGCCGCCAGCGAGGCTTTATTCCAGCGCCTGTTCGAGCTGGATTCGCGCAGCCAGGAAGCCGCGATGTTGTGGCTCCGCAATCGGGCCTTTGGCAGCATCATGGGCGAGCAGGTGCCGAGCGGGATCGAATCCGCCGCACAGCGCGCCCGCACGGTGGGCGTCGAAGAGGTCCGCTTGGTGTTCGGACGCCTGGCAAGCGCACTGGCAGCAGGAGACCTTCCCGCAGCCGGACAGCTGATCGCCGAATGGGACAGCCGCGCCCAAGACGACGCCGCGTATCAATTGCTCGCCGGCGCTGTGTTCGAACGAGCCGGCAACCCGGAGGCGCTCGAGCGTTATACACGCGCCACGTCGCTACAGCCGGATCTCGAGCTCGCCCACCTGCTCGGCGCGCGCCTGGCACTCCTGCAGCTCGGTCCGGCCGATGCCAAACCGATCGTGGACCTGGCGTGTGCGCGGCTCGGCCGCGGTCCTGGCGTGGACGTACTACGCGCGCTCGAGTGGGCAGTGTCACCGGCGACGGACGCGGCCGCGCCCAGCCTGCCCGATCCCGTCGCGCTTGGCACGTTGCCGGTCGTGGTGCGCGGGGCCGCTTCCGCCGCGGCTGCCGTCAAAGCTCAGCGCGAAGGCCGTACGGACGAAGCCGTTGCCACGTTCGGCAGCGCGCTCGGCCCGAGCGCCACGCCGGCTATGGCGGCCTGGATCGGCTACCAAGCCCTGCAGGTCGGGCACCTCGGCCTGGCCCGTGACGCGGCCGTGCAGGCCATGCAGCTGTCGGCACAACACCAGAACTCGCAGGCCCTCGCCGCACGTATCGCGCTCGCAGAAGGTCGTCTCGAAGAAGCGCAGAAGGTCGTGCGTGGCCTCGACCCGCGCTCTCGCGACGCCGTATTGATCGAAGCCGCTTCGGCCTATGAAAATCTGCGCGGGCGCGAGGCGCTGAGCCTGATTGATGGGCTCTCCGGCGACGCTGCGGCCGCAGCCACGCTGCTCGCACTGCGGGAGAGCGAAAAGGTCATCGCCGGTCGGCTCCGTCCCGATGCGGACGTGATCGCCAAGCTGGCGAGCCAACAGCAGATCTGGGGCCGACTCGTGGCCATCGACGCCGCGCTCGATCACGGCCGGCTCGAAGCGGCCGATGCTCTCATGCGAGCTCCAGGCTGGGATGTGTCGCGCCCTACCCACGCCGTGCGGCAGCTGCGCCTGCGGCGCTATCAGGGCAACGCCAACGCGGCGCTCGACCTGGTCGCGACGTCAACCAGCGCCAAATCGAGCTCCGCGCGCTCTGCGGCAGAAGCCGTGCTCGCCCTGATCGACGCAGAACGTGTTGCCGCCGCTGAAAGCACGTTCGCCGCGCTCGGCGACGCCGCGGGTGACCTCACGCCCTGGCTCGGCGCCGTGGTAGAAGCCGCCCGCGGTCGCGCGCCGGCAGCTGCCAAGTCGCTCGCCGAGCTACCGCTACCCACCAAGGCCGATCCGGTGCTGGTCCAGGTCGTGGCGTTGCGCGCGCTGGTCGGCGCGAAAGATCGACGCGCCAAGGGCTACCTCGCCGAGCTCAGCCGTCGCCTCGCCGCACACCCCGACGTCCGCCAAGTCGCCGACTCGCGAAACAAGCGCTAGGGCACTAGAGGTTCCCGCGGGGTGTTTTCTGGATGCCCTCGATCATGGTCTCGAGCTCGTCCTGATCGGGAGAGTGACCCATTGCCTCCTCCAGCGTGACGAAGCGCTTTGACAGGAGCGAGAAGAGGGATTGGTTCATGGTCTGCATGCCATGTTTGCCTTGCCCCACCTGCATCTGGGAATAGATCTGGTGTACCTTGTCCTCCCGGATCAGGTTCCGGATCGCAGCATTGGGCAGCAGAATTTCCAGCGCCAATGCGCGTCCAGCTCCGCTGGCCTTTGGCAACAAGAGCTGGCTCATCACCCCCTCGAGCACGAAGGACAACTGCGCCCGGATCTGCGCTTGCTGATGCGGCGGAAACACATCGATCACGCGATTGATGCTCTGGACCGCCGAATTGGTGTGCAGAGTCGCAAACACGAGGTGCCCGGTTTCGGCGATCGTCAATGTCGCCTCGATGGTCTCGAGGTCGCGCATCTCGCCCACGAGCACGACGTCCGGATCTTGTCGCAGCACGTATTTTAGCGCTGTCTTGAAGGCCATCGTGTCATGACCGACCTCGCGCTGGTTCACCAGGCAGCGCTTGTGAGCGTGCAGATATTCGATCGGATCTTCGATCGTGATGATGTGCTGGCGCGTCTCTTCATTGATTTTGTCGATGATGGCCGCCAGCGTGGTGCTCTTGCCAGACCCCGTCGGGCCTGTCACGAGCACGAGCCCGCGCGGCCGATTCGCAATTTCAGCCGCGGCCGGCGGCAAGCCGAGCTCGTCGAAGCTCAAGATCTTGAACGGGATGGTGCGGAACGCCGCCGAAACCGCGCCCCGCTGCATGAATAGGTTCGCGCGATAGCGAGACAGGCCCTTCACGCCAAAGGACAGATCGAGCTCCTTCGTGGTCTCGAACTGGTGCCGCTGCTCTTCAGTCAAAACGGAATAGCAGAGTTGCTTGGTCTCCACCGGTCCGAGCGGCGGCAGCTTCAACGGGACAATCGAGCCGTCCACCCGCAGGAGCGGCGGGGATCCGGTCGCGATGTGCAGATCGCTCGCCCCCTTCTCGATCATCGCCCGGAGCAGTTGGTGCAGGTTGATCTTGAGCTCGCTCACCTCGGACTGTACGGCCGGGTTTCGCTCGTCGATACCCGCGCCTCGCGGCGCTCGGGTCCTGCTCTGACCGTGTCGGCGCTCAGTCGGCCATGGTCACGCGCAGCACCTCTTCAGTGGTGGTCACCCCATCGAGGATTTTTCCGATGCCGCTCATGCGCAAGGAGCTCATGCCCCCGCGGATCGCCGCGGTCTTCAGCTCGGCGCTCGACGCGCCCTGCAGCACCATCTCCTTGAGCTCGTCCGTAAATCGCATCACTTCGTACAAAGCGACACGCCCCTTGTAGCCGGAACCGTTGCAGGTCTGGCAGCCCGCCCCGATCGCCAGTTTGTTCTGGCGAGCGCGCTCGACCTGTTCCTCGCTGAACCCGAGATCGAGCAGCACGGGCGGATCCGCGACGAGCTCCTTCTTGCAATCGCCACAGATGCGTCGCGCCAGGCGCTGCGCCAAGACCAGGTTGACGCTGGCGGTGATCAGGAAGGGCTCCACGCCCATGTTGAGCAAACGCGAAATCGTGGCAGGAGCATCGTTGGTGTGCAGCGTGGAGAGTACGAGGTGACCCGTCAACGCCGCCTTGACCGCGATTTCCGCGGTTTCGAAGTCGCGGACTTCGCCCACCATGATAACGTCGGGGTCTTGGCGCAAGAAGGCGCGCAGGGCCATGGCGAAGTTCAGGCCAATCTCGTCGTGCATCTGGACCTGGTTGATGCCGTGCAAGTTGTATTCGACGGGATCTTCGGCCGTGCTGATGTTGGTGCCGGGCTTGTTCAGCTCGGAAAGGGCCGAATACAGCGTAGTCGTCTTACCGGAGCCCGTA
>JAYWEH010000140.1:0-5613 GCA_043780025.1 Deltaproteobacteria bacterium | reverse complement strand
CGCTAGTTCCTCCCGTCGTGGGCCCAGCGAGCTGCGGTGGGTTCTATGCCATGGAAGCGCTGGACCGCGGCGTCGTGGCCGTGGTGCAGCCGAATGGCAACTTCGTGAGCTGGCGCATGTTCGGCTACGAATACGATCGCGAGACCCCCGCGAACGTCAGCTACAACGTGTATCGGGATGGCGCGCTGGTTCAGAACGTGACCAACAGCACCAACCTGCTCGACGCGAGCGGCACCGCGGCATCGACCTATCAAGTCTCCGTCCTGCGCGCCGGAGTCGAAGGCGAGAAGTCAATTGCAGTGGCGCCCTGGGCCCAGAACTTCCTGCGCGTCCCGCTCGAGTCCCCCGGCGCGATCTACAACGCCCACGACACCAGCGTGGGTGACGTCGACGGTGACGGTCAGCACGAGCTCTTCATGTTGTGGCAACCCAACAACGCGCAGGACAATTCCAACGGCGGCAACACCGACGATGTTTTCATCGACGCGCTGCGCTTGGACGGGCAGCGGCTCTGGCGCATCAACCTCGGCCCGAATATCCGAGCTGGCGAACACTACACGCAGTTCGTGGTGATCGACGCGGATGGTGACGGCCGTGCGGAGCTCGGCGTCAAGACCGCCCCGGGCACGCGCGACGGGACGGGAGCGTACCTGAGCGTCGGCCCCGCCGCGGGCGACGACGACCAGCAGGTTTTCCGCAACGCGGACGGCTACGTGCTCAGCGGCCCTGAATATTTCACGGTGTTCGACGGCCTGAGCGGCCGGGAGCTCGACACCGAGGACTATCACGTACTGCGCGGCGCCGTGAACTCGTGGGGCGACAACTACGGCAACCGTGTCGATCGCTTTCTCGCCAGCGCGGTGTATCTGGACAATACCGGTTTACCCAGCTTCGTGATGGCTCGCGGTTACTACACGCGCACCACACTCGGTGCCTGGAACTTCCGCGACGGCCAACTTTCCCCGCTCTGGGTCTTCGACAGCAATCAAACGCCGATGGACGGCCAGGATCGGCCATTCACGGGCCAGGGCGCCCACAGCCTGAGCGTGGCTAACGTGGACGCGGATCCCGGCCAGGAGATCATTTACGGCGCGATGACCGTCGATCACGACGGCAGCGGCAAGTGCTCCACCAATCTCAACCACGGTGATGCCCTGCACGTGAGCGACTTCATCCCCGATCGGCCCGGCCTGGAAGTGTTCATGCCGGCCGAAGACACGTCGCGCCCGCTCTGGCACATCAGCGATCCAGGCACGTGCGAGATCATCCGCCAGTCAACGGGGAGCGGCTCGGACGTGGGGCGCGGCGCGGCCGGGGACATCCTGGCGTCGAATCCTGGCGCCGAATTCTGGGCCTCGGCGGGAGTGGGCCTGACCAGCGCCACGACCGGGCAGACGCTCGGTGGCGCTCAGCCCAACTCGATCAACTTCCTGATCTGGTGGGACGCCGACGAATCGCGCGAGCTCGAGAACGGCACGGCCATCAACAAGCTGGGCGGCGGTGTGCTCCAGAACTGCACCGCGTGCTCGTCCAATAACGGCACCAAGTCGGTACCCAACCTGGTCGCCGATCTGATGGGGGATTGGCGCGAGGAAGTGATCTGGCGCGAAACCGACAATTCGGCCCTGCGCATCTACACGACCACCAACGTCACGGCGCGCCGCATTTACACGTTGATGCACGATCCGCAGTACCGCGTCGCCATCTCCTGGCAAAACGTGGCCTACAACCAACCGCCCCACCCCAGCTTCCACATCGGAGCGGGCATGGCGGCTCCACCCGTGCCCGACATCCGCGTGGGCACCTGCCCGATCGCGCCGCCCATCCAATAGCCCGGGCTGACGCTCGTGCCTCGATTCTAGCGCGGGGCCGTCTGTGCGCGCAGCACCGAGAGGCCCGGTGCGGGCACGCGGACTCTGAGCGCTCCGCCGTCCAGGCGCTGCACAGACCCGGGCTCGGGGTGCACGCGGTTCGGCGCATCCCAGCCGTTTTCCGCCTTCACGTCGGCTCCGCCCAGCACCGCGCACAGTGCTGGGCCGGTGCAGCTTCGATCCTCGATCCGGATATCCACGTCGAGTTCGTTCCCGGCGCTGCGATTGATCAGGAACACGGCAACCGCCCCCGTCTCCGGGTCGAACGACGCCGCCGCGTCCAGCACCGGCACGGACCCGCGAGCGCCCGCGGCATAATCGGGAGCCTCGACGAGCGGCGTCAGAGACACGCCGCGTGCGGCCTCGGAGAACATCTGGAACGGGTGGTAAATCGTCTGCAAGAACAGCGCATCTGAACGGGTCATGATCGGGGCGATCACGTTGACGATCTGGGCGATGCAAGCGACCTTGACCAGATCCGCGCGGCGCAAGAACGCAGCCAGATATTGCGCGCATACGAGCGCGTCTTCGAGATTGTACGTCTCCTCGAGTAACGGGGGCGCCTCTCTCCATCCGCCCTGGGTGTGCTCGGCACCCCGCGCGCGATACCACACGTTCCACTCGTCAAACGCCAGGTAGATGCGCTTGTTGCTTCGCTTCAGCCCGCGCACGTAGTCGATCACGCCCGCGTAATCCGCCAAGATGCGATCGATCTCGACGCCTTCGGCCAGGTACCAGGCGGCGTCGTTGTTGGGATTCTCGCTGTAGCGGTGGGCGGAAATAAAGTCGATGGTATCGAAACAGGTCTCTAGCACCTCGCGGTCCCAGGCGAGGTACGTGGACATGCGGCGCCCCGACGATCCAGCGGCCACGGTCTGGATGCCGCGGTCGAGCTGCTTCATCAGAAACGAAGCCTGAAACGCGCGTCGCGCATATTCTGCCGCGGGGACGTGGCCGGCTTGCCACGGGCCGTCCAGCTCATTGCCAAGGCCCCAGAGCTTCACGCCGTACGGCGCGGCACGCCCGTGCTCGACGCGCCAGTCCGCCCAGCGCGTGCCCCGCTCGAGGTTGCAATATTCGACCAGATCGGCCGCTTCCGCCGCGCCCGCCGTACCGAGATTGACGGCCAGCATCGGCTCCGTACCCAGGGCGTCGCAGAAGCTCATGAACTCGCCGATGCCGAACTGATTGGTCTCGATGCTCTGCCAGGCGTAGTCGGGCCGCCGCGGCCGAGCGGCGCGAGGGCCCACCGTGTGCTTCCAGTCGTACGCGCTCACATAGTTGCCACCCGGATAGCGAATCACCGGCATGTGCAAGCCGGCGAGCGCCTCGAGCACGTCGCGGCGGAGCCCGTGTTCATCGCTCTTCGGGCTGCTCGGATCGTAGATGCCGCCGTACACGGCGCGCCCGAGATGTTCCAGGAACCCGCCAAAAATACGCCGATCGATCGGCCCTCGGTGAAAGCCCGTGTTGAGCGTAATGCGAGCGGTCATTCGTGCGGCGTATCATGCCCGTGCGCCCACCGCCAATGGACCTGGCAGAGCTCACGAGCGGGCCCTGTAATGCACGTTCGACACGGCGAGCAGCTCTTTCGCCTTTTCCTCCGGCGCGGTGTCGCTGATGAAACCGCCCGCGCCGAGCTCGGGCCCTGCCAGATACTTGAGCAAGTTAGGCTTGCGCAAGAGCGGATGCAGCTCGATATGGAAATGGTGTTCCGGAAACGGGCCGCCCGACGTGGGGGCCTGGTGCAGCGCCATCACGTAGGGGAAAGGCATCTCCCACAAGTTGTCGAAGCGCACCAACACCTCTTTCAAACACGCCGCGAGCCCCAGGACTTCCCGTTCACTCAAATCGGCGACGCTCGCGTGCGAAGCCTTCGGCGCCACAAACACCTCGTAAGCGAAGCGCGCGAAATACGGCATGAACCCGAGCGCCGTGTCATTCTCCGAGAGCACGCGCCGCCCATCTGAGCGCTCGGCGGCGATGATGTCCTGAAACAAGACGCGCCCCGTCTCGGCGGCGTGCGCGCGCTCCGCTTCGAGCTCGACCTCGGTCGTCTTGAACACGAAGTTCGTCGCGTAGATCTGGCCATGCGGATGCGGGTTTGAGACACCGACCGCTTCGCCGCGATTCTCGAACATGAGCACGTGCGCCACGCCGGGCTCGGCCGCGAGCTCCCGATATTGCGCCTGCCAGATCCGAATCACCTCCGCGACCGCTGGCTCCGCCAGCTCCCCCAGACTCAGATCGTGCCGCGGCGTGTAACAGACCACGCGACTGAGGCCGCTCGCCGGACGGCTCTGGTAGATGCCCGGAGGCTGTGCCAGCTCTCGCGGAGCACCCACACCCACACACGGGTGGTCGTTGTCGAACACAAACACGCTTGGATAGTCTGGATTGACGGCGCCACTGACACGGCGATTGCGCGGGCACAGGTAACAATCCGGCGCGTACTGGGGCACGACACGCGCCGCGTTCACTACCTCTGCGGTCGTCCACGGCCGATTCTGGCGGTGGGCTGCAATAACGACCCATTCGCGTCGCAACGGATGCCAGCGCTGTTCCCAGGTCATGCCCGGCAATCTACTGCAAAAATGCCTGGTCTCGTGGTCCAAGGTTTGGCTACATCTGAAACTGTGAAGGACAACGTCATGGAAATTCGAGGCGGACGCCGCCTCAAGGGCGGACGCGTGGCCGTCGCCGGATCATCCAACCAGGTCACCAAGTGCATCATCGCTTCGCTCTTGACGGACGAGGACGTGATCGTGAAAGGCGCTCCAGAGGTCAACGAGCGCAAGGTGGTCCAGGAGTTGTTCCAGTACCTCGGCGGCAGCGTCGAGGAGCTCGATGAATCGACCGTGCGCCTGAGCGCACGCACCGTGAACCAGTGCAATATCCCGAGCGAGCTGTGCCGCAAGAACCGCATCAGCGTGCTCAGCGCGGGGCCGCTATTGCACCGCTTCCGAGAGGTGAACATCGCTGCCGCCCTGGGCGGAGACCAGATCGGCCGCCGCCCGGTCGACTTCCACCTCAAAGGTCTGGAAGAGATGGGCGCCCGCGTCGAGATGAGTGACACCACCTATCACTTCAGCGTCGGCGAGCAGGGGCTCCACGGAGCCCACCTGGTGCT
Source organism: Deltaproteobacteria bacterium (assembly GCA_043780025.1). Taxonomy (GTDB): domain Bacteria; phylum Myxococcota_A; class Polyangia; order Polyangiales; family Polyangiaceae; genus SZUA-265. Next base: position 612 of record JAYWEH010000140.1, on the reverse strand, counting down.
CCCCTTCCCCTCCGTGATGACGACGGAGCATCTGGTGATGACGGCCACACGCGCGCGCGGCCGCACCGTGATCGAAAACGCGGCGACCGAACCCGAGATCATCGAGCTGGTCAAGATGCTGCAGAAGATGGGCGCGGACATCATGGTGGACGCGCACCGCACGATCGTCGTGCAGGGTGTGCCGAAGCTCAAGGGCTGCGAACTCACCTGCATGGTCGACCGAAACCAGGCGGTGAGCTTTGCCTGCGCCGCGCTGGCGACGGGCGGTGACGTGCTGCTCTCCGGCGTGGTGCACGACCCGATCTACAGCTTCCTCAACTTCATTCAACGCATGGGCGCCGAGTTCGAGGTCACGAGTGAAGGCGTGCGCGTGAGCGCGCCTCGTCCGCTCAGGGCGACCCACGTCGAGGTGGAGGTGCACCCCGGCTTCATGACGGACTGGCAACAGCCCTTCACGGTGCTGTTCACCCAGGCCCAGGGCACCAGCGTGCTGCACGAAACGATCTTCGAAGATCGCCTGGGCTACACGCGCTTTCTGGCGGAAATGGGCGCCAACATCACGCTTTTCGCCAAGTGTCTCGGTGAGGTGCCCTGCCGCTTCCGCGGCCGCAA
>JAYWEH010000139.1:0-28708 GCA_043780025.1 Deltaproteobacteria bacterium | reverse complement strand
AGCGCGGTCACCTTCAATTTCTGCTTCGAGAACACCAATTGCAACACCTTTTATTGGAAGCTCGGCGAGGGAGCACGCGCCATGCCCCAAGGCGGAGGGACCTGGCTCTCGGGTATGAGCGGTGATGGCACGCGCGTGCTCTTGAGCCCGCGGGCGGCGCTCGCGCCCACCCTGCTCACCGATCCGGAGGGAAACGCCGTGTCGATGACCCTGTTGAACTCTCCGTCACCTCTCCTGAGCGCCAACGGAACCGTCGTCGGCGTCTCGGTCGACGGCACGGGGACGGCGCAGCTGATGCGCCGCGTGCCAGACGGTCAACTCGATCCCGTCGCCCCGCTGCCGTTTACACCCACTCGGCTCACCGCGACGACCCCCGATGGCTCGGCAGTTGCCGGCTATTTTTATGAAAATGACGCCGAGGTCCCGTTCCGCTGGAGCGCAGGCGGACTCGTGAGCGGGCTCGAAGGGCTCCCCGAGACGGTCAGTGGCGCCACCCTCCGATCGGTGAGCGCGGATGGCACGACGTTCGCGGGTATCACCCTTCAGGGCGTGACGCCGGTGAGCGTCTTCCGCTGGACCGCCGCAGGCGGCTACGAAGAGGTGGGGCCCGCCGTCGAGGAGTCTCCTGGCGTGGACGCTGGGGAAATGGCCCTCAATGCGGACGGGTCGCTATTGGCGGCCTCGCTCAACGCCCTCGGCGCGGTGCGATGGACGGAAGCAGCAGGCGCTATCGCCATCGCCCCGCAGATCCAAAGCACGTTTTCCCTCACGTCCGCCGATGCCAGCGTGATCGTGGGTCGAGCTGACGGCGACCACTTCGTTTGGACGCAGGCGGCCGGTCCTCGTAGCATCCGCGCGAGCTTACAGGCGGCCGGCGTGGATTTCACGGGCTGGAATGCGGGGGAGTTCCCGGCGCCCCTGGCGCTCTCGGCCGACGGCCGCGTCGCCATTGGGATCGCGTTCTGCGGCGGCGCCGAGACTCTGTTCCGCGCTGTCCTGCCCGAATGACGGCCTGAGCCACGGGTTCTTCGCCGCCAACTAACGGATGGCGGCAGCGAGCCATGAACCCCTAGATGTACTATTCGGCATCATGACCGAACCAACTCCAGCCGCCCCCCATCCCATCGTCAACGTCGACGATGTCGCCGAGAAAACTCGCACCGTTGGTGACCACTGGGGCGCAAGCTACAAGCCACTCACGCCGTCGATGCGACCGCGCGGCGGCAGCCTGGGCCTCAATTACATACGCCTACCCAAGGGCAGAAGCGCGGTGCCGTTTCATCACCACCGGCGAGAAGACGAGGTCTTTTTCGTAATGTCGGGCCGCGGCGTGTTGCGCTACGGCGACAAACTCCTCCCGCTGCGCGCGGGCGACTGCGTATCGTGCCCTGCCAAGACCGGCACTGCGCACCAGATCGCGAACCCTTTCGAGGAAGATCTCGTGTACCTCGCCATCGGCCCCTACGACACCGACGAAGTCTGCGGCTATCCCGACACGGGTAAGGTCTTGGTGCGGGGCCTGCAACAGATCGGCAAGCTGGAAGCCATGGAGTACCTCGCGGGTGAGCCCACACGGCCAAAGGTATTCGAGTTGATCGACGCTCAGGATTCCGCAGAACACGGCCTCGACGAGGACGGCCTCGACGAATAGCACTCTGCACCTGCAGCACCGCCATGGGTGTCAAAAGGATCCATCGCATCCCCTCGACACGTCGATGAAGTCGTTCGCGCTGAAGGCACGAGCCGCCAGGACTTGGTCCGGAGCCAGCGACGAATCGGCGACCGGCTCGCTCAGCCAGAGTTCCGGCCACACGTACACGGGCAAGCCACCAATGGCTCCTCCGAACTGCACGCTGCCAGTCGCCAGAGAATACCACGTTGGAACGGCACTCCCGAGCGCCTTGCCGTCCGGCGTGCAGGGATACGCTGACACATCCTCGACACCCCACCCCTCGGGCAACGAGAGCCCTGGCGTCACCTGCAGCTCATAATCAAGGACCAAGCCAACCCGCGTACAAATCCCCTGAATGCTGTCCTTTTGCTGGAGGACGACGCGGTCGTACCCGCCGATCTGCCTGCAACCGAGGTAGCTATTCGTCTCAGCGCGAAGGTTTAGCGTTTGCCGCGCCCACAGCGCACCGTCGCTGCAAGCCGGCTGAACAGCGATGACCTCGTGAAATGACAGGGGCGTCTCCACGAAGTCAGAGACGGTCCCTGTCCTGGCGATCAACTCGAAGTCAAGGTCCAACGACGTGGACAAACCCATCGCGTCCACCTGCATGCCAATGCTGCCCGTCACCTGCGCGATGGGTTGCGCCTCCTCATCGATCACCACCTCAGTCGGATTGCCGCACGGGTAAGTTGAAAGATGGCCGATGCCCCAGCCCGGAGGCAGCGCGACATCGGGATGAACCACGCCGCCGTCCGTCACGCGAATCAGGATCAGGTCCACGCAACCCTTTGCCGCGTCATCGCGGCCGTGGAATGCGATCCTCTCCTGGCCGAAAACCAAGCGACATGCTTCGCTGGTGGTGGGATCGGGCAGCTGCGCCGGCTCCCCCGGCGGCTCATCGTTGCCGCCTCCGATCGGCCCAGGAACGGGGGCACCACCCGAGACACCAACCGGCCGAGGGACGTCACCCGGGTCGTTCTCGACGACGATCGGCCTGAGAGGGCGGGCATTCTCGCTCGCCCGTTCCGCAAAATCTTCTGACGCGCTCCGCCCCCCACACGCGGCGGCCAGCCCTGCCAACAGAACCAGACCGCAGCCTCGCTTCATGAGCTCAGCGTGATTCAGCCCAGCGGGTGGGTCAACCCGGTTTGCACAACCGACGCCTTGGATTCGCTCAGACCGTGCACTGAACCTGCACCGTCGTGCCCTTGGGAGCGTACGGCACGAGGTTACCGTCAATCGCCTTGCCGTCGACCACGAGCTTGGGCGCGCCACCCTTGCCCGAGTTCTTGACCTTGATGACGTAGGTAGCGCCACGGCACCAGCGCGACACGGTGAACTCGGGGACTTCCGCCGGTAGACACGGCGCGACCACGAGCCCGTCGTATTGCGGCCGCACACCGAGCAGATGTTGTGACACCGCCACGAAGTTCCACGCAGCCGTGCCAGTGAGCCAGGAGTTCTTGGCTTCGCCGGGCTTGACCGCGTCTTTCCCGGCGATCATCTGCGAGTACACGTACGGCTCCATCTTGTGCACTTCGCTGATGTCTTCGATGTAAGCGGGCGTGATCTTCTTGTAGTAGTCGAACGCGCGCTCGGGCCTACCGACCACCGTCTCCGCGATCATGATCCACGGGTTGTTGTGGCAGAAGATACCGGCGTTCTCCTTGTAGCCCGGTGGGTACGAGCTGATCTCGCCGAGCTCGACGTGGTAACGGGTGTAAGCCGGGTTCACCAGCACCACGCCATAAGGGGTGTCGAGCCGTTCCTTCACTGAGTCGAGGGCGCGCACGGCTTGCCCGGTGGACTTGCCGATGCCCGCCATGACGCAGAAGCCTTGCGGCTCAATGAAGATCTGGCCTTCTTCGCACTCTTTGCTGCCGACCTTGTTGCCGAAGAAGTCGTAGGCGCGCAAAAACCAGTCGCCATCCCAGCCGTGCTCGAGCACGAGCTTCTCCATCTTGGCGACCTCGCTCCGGGCACGCTTCGCCTCTGCCGCCTGCCCTCGCTTCTCACACAAGGCCGCGTATTCGGGCCCAATGTACACGAACATGCCGGCGATGAAGATCGACTCCGCGGTGCGCCCCGTGCGGTTGCCCGTGGTCTGGTAGGACTCGTCCGGCGTCTCGCTGAAGCAATTGAGGTTGAGGCAATCGTTCCAGTCCGCGCGCCCGATCAGCGGCAGCTGGTGCGGGCCCAGATTCTCTAGCACATGGTCGAAGGAGCGCTTGAGGTGCTCCATCAAGGACGCGCAGTTCTCCGCGTTGTTGTCGAATGGCACGCTCTCGTCCAGGATCGCGTAGTCGCCCGTCTCCTTGATATACGCAGCCGTACCCAGAATCAGCCACATCGGATCATCGTTGAAACCGCTGCCGATGTCGTTGTTGCCCCGCTTCGTGAGCGGCTGATACTGATGATAGGCGCTGCCATCGGGAAACTGCGTCGACGCGATGTCGATGATGCGCTGGCGCGCCAGCTCCGGCAAAAGATGCACGAAACCGAGCAGGTCCTGGTTCGAATCGCGAAAGCCCATACCGCGGCCGATGCCCGTCTCGAAATACGAGGCACTGCGGGACATGTGGAACGTCACCACGCATTGGTACGGGTTCCAGATGTTGACCATCCGGTTCAGCTTCTCGTCGGGAGACGAAACGGCGTAGCGCGAGAGCAGCCCGGTCCAGTGTTTGCGCAAGTCAGAGAGCGCTGCGTCGACCTGCGCTGGCCGAGAGAACGACTCGATCATCGCGCGAGCGCGGGTCTTGTTGATGACGCCGGGCTTCTCCCACTTTTCCGCGACCGGGTTCTCGATGTACCCGAGCACGAACACGAACGTCTGCTCGGCGCCGGGCGCCAGCGTGACCTCGAGGCAGTGTGAGGCGATCGGCGCCCAGCCATGAGCGTGGCTATTTTTCGGCTCGCCCTTCTGGACCACTTCGGGTTCGCCGAGGTGGTTGTAAAGCCCGACAAACGACTCGCGATCGGTGTCGAAGCCGGCGAGCTTGGCGTTCACGTGATAGAACGCAAAATGGTTGCGCCGCTCGCGGTACTCGGTCTTGTGATAGATGGTCGAACCATCGAGCTCGACCTCCCCCGTGCTGAGATTGCGCTGCAGATTGGTCGCGTCGTCGTGCGCGTTCCACAGGCAGAACTCGACGAACGAAAACAGTTTGAGCGTACGCGGCTGCTTGCTCTCGTTCTTCAGCTTGACCTGGTGCACCTCGGCATTCACGCCGAGCGGGACCAAGTACAGGAGCTCCGCCTTGATGCCGTTCTTGACGCCCGTGATGCGCGTGTAGCCGAGGCCGTGCCGGCACTCGAAGGAATCGAGCTCAGCCTTCACCGGCGCATACGTCGGCGTCCAATATTCGCCGTTCTCGTGAATGTAGAAGAAGCGCCCACCCTGCTCGTTGGGTACGCTGTTGTAACGGTAGCGCGTGAGCCGGCGCAGGCGCGCATCGCGATAGAACGAGTAGCCCGACCCCATGTGGGAGATCAGCCCGAAGAAACTGTCCGACCCGAGGTAGTTGATCCACGGAAAGGGGGTTTTCGGCGTCGTGATTACGTACTCACGTGCCGCGTCATCAAAGTGCCCGAATCGCATTCTTCCTCCGAAACTTCGCCGCTATTGCCGCCGGGCTCGTTCAGCGCCCTTGCTCGTCCAGAAACGAAGCCACCCAGGCGAGCGGCGAGTTCCAGTTGATGGTGATCTCGTTGACCGACCAGGCTTCGATGTTGTCGAGATAGCACTTCTGCGGGGCGCAGCCCTTCTTCTTCAAACCGGCCGCTTGCACGTACGGATCCTGTAGCTCCGAGTTCGGCCCACCGGAGAGCACGCCAGGCGGGGCTTCCGGAAAATCGGCCCGAGCTTGTTTCGCCCAGAAGCGGTGGTGCGGATTCTCGAGCGGGTTTTCGCCGTAGCCCGACACGTACGACTGGCCGAGCGGATTGGTACCGAGCAGGTAATCCGCAGCAGCGCCAACGCCATCGCGATACTCCGGCTTCTCCGTGAAATCGTACGCCAGCCCGAGCGCCATCGCGTTGGTGGCGACGAAGGAGTTCGAACCCCAGGGGTAGGACGGCTTGCCCGACTCGTTCTTCCCCGGATCGAACGGCGTGCGGTAGCCTTCCTTCTTCAGGTTTGCCAGGTAGCTATCGGCCTTCTCGATCAGGCGCTTGCGCGCTTCGTCTTGCCCAGCCTTGCCCAACTTGTTCGGCACGACGGCGAGCGAGATCACACCGAGCGAATCGACAGTGCCCCACGTCATGAGCGACGACGTGGCGTCTTTCTGCCTGAACGCCTTGTGGTGCGGATTGCTCTCGAGATCCTTCTGGTACTTGGCGTCACCGGTGGTGATGAACAACTCGGCTGCCGCCCAATAGAACTCGTCGATGACGTAGCCGTCATCGTACGGGCCACCGCCGCTGTTATTGTCCTTCGGATCAGCGTACTTTTCAGGCCATTTCTTGGCGGCCGCGAACGCCTTCTCCGCGACGCTCAGAGCCTTGGCCGCGAACGCCTTGTCGACGTTGCGCCAGAGCCGAGCGGCCTGTGCGCCCACGGCAGCGGTGTTGAGCGTCGCCGCCGTGCTCACGGGGCGCAGCGAGCGCTTCAGCGTATCCTGATCGGGGCGGAGGCCGAGGGCGGTCCAGCCCTCATCGTGCATCTTGTGGTGCACCATGCCGGCGAACTCCGTGCCGTCGGGCGCTTGCATGGAGAGCATGAACTGCACCTCCCAGCGCGCCTCGTCGAGGAGATCGTCAGCCTTGTTGCTATTCTCGGGGATCTTTAGCTTGCCGTCCGCAAAGTCTTTGGCCGACTTGCCCAGGTGTTTGAGCCGCTCGTGTTGGTTGAGTAGCGTCCAAGCGGAGATGCCGCCGTTGACCACGTATTTGCCGTGATCACCCGCGTCATACCAGCCACCGGTCACATCCAGCGTATAGTCGCAGCCGAGGTCCTTGCCACACGGCGCCTTATCCGGCAGATGCCCTGCGGGCCGCGCCCAGCGCTCCTCCCCGGCGTAGGGCATCTTGATCTCGATGCCACTGCGGTTGTGGTAAAAATAGGCGAGCGCGTCGTACTTGAGCTTCGAATAGATGTTCGAATCGATGTCGAAGGGGTGGCTCTTGTCCTCGCCGACGGCGAGCACATAACCGCTGCCTTTGGTGGCGTATTCGGAGAAATCGATATGGTGCACCGAGTTACCGGAGTGCGCGTCAGGACCGAACACGGTGGTCTTACCCTCCAGCACCGTTTCGCCCTTGGCGTCGAGCAGCTTCCACCCGAGCGGTTCACCCGCCGCGGAGTCGAGTATCGCCACCTTCTTCAACTTGGGCAGGTAGCCCTGCTGGTTGACGGCGATCTTGGGCACGGCGCCCGCTCTTTCAGACGGGGGCGCCTGAAATTGCGGATCCGTCACGTACAGATCGTCGATGCAGATCGTGACCGGCACGTTCTGAGCCAGCACGCCCGCCATGAAAAAGGAGAATTCGGCGGTGGCATCTTCCGGGCTCCCCATCACGAAATCGCTTTGAAAGCGCTGCGGGGAAGGCCCAATCTCGATCGGATCGGAGTTCCAATATTCCGTATAGGGAGGGCCGCCCATGCCGAGCTTGGGGCGAATCTTCGTCTTCTTGTCCGCCCAGGCCCGAAACTCGACGCCGTAGGTGTGGCCCTGTTGGATCACCATCGGGCGGTGCACCAACTGAGCGTCCCAGTTGTTCTTGCCGTTCTCCTCTAGAGTCAGGCACAGGGCGCCGTCTTTGACGTCACTCGAGACCTTGGCCGGAGCCGAGGAGTTGGTGAGCCAGGGCAAACTGCTGCCCTCGGAGAACGTGGCGTTCTTGATCAGGTTGTGCTCGGCAGCGGGCACTGGCGCGGCGGTAGCAGTAGCGGCCGGCCCTTCCGCGCCGGCTTGCCCGGACTTCTTACAGGCGCTGAGCAAAAGGCTCGAAGCGCCGAGGGCACCCAGTACCAGAGCTGCGGCTCGGCCTGCCGGATCTCGCGTGATCATATTGACTCCTTCATTCTTTCGCTACGGGGCATCGCCCAAAGCGGAAATACCCTGCGGAACACGCCAACCACCACTCGAGCGCCTTCCAAGGTGATTGTAGAGCGACTTCAAGGACAGCCGGTAAAAGCGACCTCATCCACCCAGATGTCAAAGGGCTTACCCTTCTCGTTCACGGCGAATTGCACCGCAAATAGGGCGTCGACCGCCACCGAACGCGGTCGCGGATTGCCCCACCCCGACTCCTGGCGCAGGGAGCCGAACGGGATGATGAAGCGTTGCCACTCTTCCGTGACGCTGATGGACATGCCGAAATCGTTCGAGCACGTGCCGCAAACGCCGCCGTCGACATCCGTGTTCTTGTCGGGGAACTTCACGCGCACCTTGCTGGTGCTGCCGGGCCCCTTCTTGGCGAAGAACGAAAGGCCCTGATACTTCGACGCATCGTAAGGGCCTTTTGGATCAGCAAAGTTCATGCCCATCGCCGCGTACACCACGTCGGCGCTCGCGAGCTGACCGTTCATGCGCATGGCAAATTGGCTGCCATTCGCACCGCCCGCGGTCATGCTGAACTGCGCGCCACCCACCGGAGTGATGGTGGAGCCCTCGGGGTCCGAGTACGTGTAGACGTAGCCGGCTCGGCCGTCCTGCACCATCACCTGGTTGTTGTTGTCCTCAGCGTCCTCGACCTTGCTCTCAGGCGGACAGGCTTTTCCCGCTGCTGTGTTGGCAAGCGAAGGATCTGTGGGATTGACCCGACAGCCCGTGACCGCGAACAGCGCGGCCGCCCCTAACAGCCAGACCCTCTCGGCACCCATCCATTGCCTCATCGATTTCTCCGGTACCATTGCAGATCCCTTCGCCGCCACCGCATCACCACCAAATCGTCGCTTGCAGCGTGATCGTCTGCTCTTGCGGAGGCATGTACAGCCCTTCGGCCTCCGGGTCCAGCGGCCCGCCGCGCGTATTGACCGGCTGCGTGACCCCCGCAAACGCGCCAAACCCGTCCGGGAAGTTCGGGCCGTTGGCCATCTGCGTGCAATACAGGTCCTGCGAAGTCCGGCATTCGCGCTGGGCGTAGATGTACCGGTGATAAATCAGGCTGATTTCCTCGTGGCTGGCGAAGTCCGAACGGAACACCAGCCGCGGTGACAGGATCGAGAACGTCTGCTCCTTGATCGTGGAGTTCGGCCGCAGGTGGTCGAAGCGGAAACCCGCCGCCAACCAGGGCAGCGGAGCAAACTCGAGATCGCCACCGAACTTGAGCTTCTTCACGCCATCGGCCTGCACATCGTCGTCGCTGCTCACGGCGTTGAACATCGCGAACAACGAACCGTCGAGCATCGTGTTCCCGAACACCTCGGGGCCAATGATCGTGGACAAGCTGAAATCATACTGGGCCTGGATGTTGTGAACATTCCCGTTGCCCTCCATCGTGCCAGCGTTGTTACCGCGCTCGTTCAAATACACGCCCGTCACGCCGGACGTGAAGAAGCCGCCACCACCCGCGTGAGCCACTTCGATGGCCCCGTCGACGGTCGAGGCGTAGTCCGCCACGACCAACGAATAGCCAACGAAAAACTCGCCCCAGGCATCCATGTTGAAGCGCAAATCCGCGCCGTAGACGTCCAGGCTGCCGTCATTCGGATCTTCACGGACGGTGCCTTGCCACGGGCACGCACCGAGCAGCGCGTCTGCGTTGGGATCGGTGACGCACTGGTGATCTTGCTCCTGGGACCACGAGTGCATGTAGTGCAACCCGAACAGGATGCTCGTATCCAGATTCATGCCGGCGTGGGCGTGATGCAACAGCGTGTATTTGGTGTTCTGCGACACGCCGGGGGACGGCTGCTTGGTGCCCACGCCGTGCTCAAACCAGATCGTGTCCGTATCGAGATCGAAGTCGAGCCGATAGGTAGCGCCGATGATGTGCGTGCGCCCGATGATGTACGCATCGTACGCGCCCGCGTCATACTTGCCGGCACCGCCGTATTGGTTCCAGAACGCGCCCACGCGCACATTGGCGCGCGCGTTTTCGATGATGCCACTGATGTCGGGATTGACGCTGACGAAGGCCTGCGAAATTCCAATCTGCGCGCCCTGCTCGTCGGTGTCGTTGAACGACGGATCCGTCAAGTTGAACGCCTGCACGGCTATCTTGCTCTCGACTGTGCCGTTGCCATAGCCGAAGAACATCTCTGTCCATGGGCCCTGCGCATTCGGCGTCGACTGCCAGCTGTAGAACTCGCGGGTCGGCACCTGCAGGTTGCTGAGCGTCGTCTTCGACTGCCCCTTGAACGGCGCGACGCGTTCGTTGAAGCCGATGTTCATTGGGGCACGAAAGTACCCGTGATAGCGAAAGCCCCATTCACCGTCGGTCTCCGTCGCCGCACCACCGTAACGGCCGTACGTCGTACCGGCACCGCTCGCGCTGGGCGGAGCCGCTCCGGCGGCGGCCGGTGGCACCACGGCGGGCGCCTTGCTCTTGAGCTGCACGACGGGAGTTGCGGCGGCAGCGCCTTCGCTCTCGCTCAGCGTGACGCCCGCGGCAGCATCTTGAGCTCTGCTATCCGGGGCGAAAGCGACGACGGGCAATACCACCCCGCCGACAATCATGGAGACAATCAGACTGCGCATACAGCTCCTAAGTTAGCCACGCGTGAGAGTCGAGATGCCGCCGCGGCGATCGGGGCCGGCCTCGAGCGAGCGGGAGTCAATCACACCTGCTCGCTCGAAGTCATCCCATTATTTGGAACGCGCGCGCGCAGAACGTGCCAGCCACCGCGGCCGTTTTCCCAGAGGCTGAAACCCTGCGGCGGGGATAAGGCCTCGAGCGCAGTCTGACCCGCCGAGGTCACGTGGTACGTTCGACTACGCGGCGAACCGGCGTGCCGCACCGTCTCTCTCGGAGGTGCGATCAAAAGATCGCGGGTGCGATCTAAACCCGAGCCGCATGCAGGTCGGCGCGCGTTCCAACCCGCAGCGCATCGAGCATTTCCCTCGTGTGGAATCGATTCCCGCTCGACGCGGCCGCCCGAGCGGATGAGCCGCGGCGGCACAACGCTAGCGAGAACCGCCGTCCCGAGATTCACGCGATGAGCGATGCTGCGACTGCTCTCCGCTCACCTGACGCACGACAGCAAGCGCGCCGCTCAAACGTGGCGTCAACCGCGCTCGACACGCCCGCTTGGTAGCCCTCTCCGCGACCAAAAATCTGTAGCGGGGGTCCCGACAATCCGCTAGATCGGAAGAGGACTCGACCCGCCGGGCAGGCGCTCCTGCCGTGGTTTTCAAACGGATTCTCCTCAGACAGTTTTCTGCTGGAGGCCTGTTCGAGCACGACTGGCACCGAACGAACTTTCGAGAGAACTAGAGGAATGATGGCTAGGAACGAACGCTCTTCAATCCGGGCGATGTCAATCGCCTTCGCGGCAGCTTTTGGTGGCCTATCGTTCGCGTGTAGCGACGACCCACGGATCGCAGACGGTGATCTCTACCTCCAAGTCAATTCGGGTGTGCCGGGCGTCTCGCTCATCGACGACATGGAAGACGGTACGCAGTACCTGCTCGCGGACAATGGCCTCGTGGGCCTCTGGTACACGTACAGCGACGAGAGCGTCGGCTCCCTTCAAGAGCCCGCGCTCGGCTTCCCCATGTATCGCATCGTAGACCCGGACGGGGATGCGACCCAGGGCTCCTTGGTTCCGCCGCGTCCCTGCGGGTCCACTCCCGAAACGCCTTTCTTCGCGCCGGAAACGGACTGCAAATTCGTGGCACGAACGGCGGGCACGGGTCAGCGCGGTTGGGGCGCCGGCATGGGTCTCGATCTGAACGGTGAAGGCGGGACGAAAAATCCCTTCGACGCCTCTGATTTCGGCGGCATCGGCTTCTACGTGATGGGGACCATGCGCAACCAGACCCTGCGTGTGAACGTGCAGGATGTACGCACCACGCCGGAGTCCTCAGAGGCCGCCGATCGCCGCAACATCGATCGCTGCGAGTCATTCCGCGACGATGGCAGCGCAACGGGGCGCTGCAATGATCACTACGGCTTCAACGTCACGGCGATCCCCGACCCTGCGGTCCCTGCGGGGGCTGCGAAGCCCTGGCTGTGGGTAGAAATCCCTTTCAGCTGCATGAGCGCGAGCAACTTTGGCTACGCGGGTGACACGCCGGGTCTGCTCACGACCGACATCGTAGGCGTCCAGTTTCAGATTGGCGGCGCCGACCCGGACGACAACCCCACGACGGCAGCACTGCCGCTCTTGCCGTTCGACTTCTCGATCGACAATCTCGCTTTCCTCGAAAAGTCCCGCACCGCCGCCAACGAATGTAACTGACTCGAACGAGGGGCATTCCAAGCGCGCGAGCCCTTCTGTCGTCGACAGCCCGCTGGTCCGAAGGCCCGCGGCGCGGTTCGACACTCGCGATTTGCCGTTTCGCGTCGCTGCCAGGCAGCCCATGGGCCCACCCGCTGGTGTCAGGTGCCGCGACCGATTCCGGCCGCGGCTCTGCTACCGGCAGCCACCTCTGACCCTCGTTCCTGCTTCCGCGCCCGCTATCGCCCCTCCCGCAACCCTCCCGCCGCTCATGCGGCCGCCGCGATGACGAGGTTGTTTCGGGGGCGCCGTTGTTCTAGTAGAGCCGTAACCGAAGCGCGGCCCCACTTTGTCCGCGCGATTGGCGACCCGACCGTCCAAGAACGAAAGTCATGATGCTTCCCAACCGCACCAAAATCGTAGCCACCCTCGGCCCCGCCACCGACAACGAGGACATATTGGCCCAGCTCATTCGCGCTGGCGCCAACGTCTTCCGCATCAACTGTTCCCATGCGGACCACGCCGGCATCGTCGAGCGGATCCGCCTGGTGAGGCGAGTTGCCGCGGCGTGCAATGCTCAGATCGGGATTCTCGCCGACCTGCAAGGGCCAAAGATGCGAATCGGACGGCTCAAGAACGAGGAGCCCATTTGGCTGCAACCAGGCGCTCCTTTCATTCTGGTCGCGGACAAGCGCTACATCGGTGAAGATTCAAAGACCGGCGAGCCTCTCCGCGTCGGCAGCCAGTACGAGCTCTTGGCCAACGACGTCAAGGCCGGCGAACGCATCCTGATCGACGACGGGAACATCGAAGTCGTCGTCGAGAAGGTGGTCGGCAAGGATGTCCACACCAGCGTCGTCTACGGCGGCCTGCTCAAGCAATTTAAAGGCATCAACCTCCCCGGGACCGAGGTCTCCGCGGAAACCTTGTCCGAGAAGGATCTGGCGGATCTAAAGGTGTCACTCGAACACCAGGTGGACTTCGTCGCGCTCTCCTTCGTACGGCGAGCGGAGGACTTGAGGTTGCTCGGCAAATACATCACGGCGGCCAACAGCAGCGCCAAGATGGTTTCCAAGATCGAGCGGCCCGAAGCGATCGAGAACCTCGAAGCCATCATCGAGGAGTCGTACGGCGTGATGGTCGCGCGTGGCGACATGGGCGTGGAGCTCGGCCCCGAAGCGGTGCCTTCGCTGCAAAAGCGCATCATCAAGATGTGCTTGGCGGCGCGCCGCCCGGTGATCACCGCCACCCAGATGTTGGAGTCGATGATCACCAATCCGCGGCCCACCCGCGCAGAAGCCACTGACGTGGCCAATGCGGTGTACGACGGAACCTCTGCGGTGATGCTCTCCGCCGAGACGGCGTCCGGCAAGTACCCGGTCCGCACCGTAGAAATCATGAGCAACATCATTCGGCGGACTGAAGAAGAGATCTTCAGCCAGCATTGGCGCTACGCCCCGATCACGCAGCCGAACATTTCGTCCGAGCTGTCCAGTGTTGCCCTGGCCACGGCCCGGGCCGGCGCGTACGCCGCGCTCGAAGCCGGAGCCAAAGTAATCGCCGTGTTCACGGACAGCGGCGCCACGGCTCGGCACATTTCCGGAGAGCGTATCTCGACACGGGTTTGGGCGTTCACGCCTCACGACGAAACCATGCAGCGCGTCGCACTCAGCTGGGGCATCAACGCGCGCAAGATCGCCAAGGGCTCGACGAGCCATGAAGAAACGCTGGAAGGTGAGCGGCTGCTCCTACGCGAAGGTATCGCCAAGAAGGGCGACCGCATCGTCGTCGTGTTTGGCACCACGCGCGATGCCGGCATGACCAACGTCATGCACATCCGAACGCTGTAATATTGTCACGGGGGCTCGGCAATTTTGAGCTCTGCTCGCTAAAGTCTCGCAATTGCCTCGCGTTGTTTACTTGTCACGGGGCCCCGGAGCCCCGTGACGTTCGACGCACGCTCGGTGCCATAGAGCACGTTTTAGAGGGGTTGTTGCCCACCCCGCAGCCGGTTCACCCTTCCTTGCGCCGCTTCTCCAGACGCGCCTTTAGGATCTGGAAGTACCGCCGTGCGACGCCCGCGCTTTCAGCGGCGTGGGTCACGTTGCCGGAATGGCGATCCAATACGCGCCGCACGTAGCGCCGCTCGAACTCGACTACCACACGCTGCCGAGCCTCGCCGAGGGGCAACGTGAGGGCCTGTTCGATGATTTGATCGACGCTGACCGGTTCGTTCAGCACGCCTGGGTCTTGCTCGGAGATTTCCGCGAGCTCGCCCAACGCCAGGTGACGTGCAACCGTGCTGCGCAGCTCTCGCACGTTGCCGGGCCAGCTGTGTTCGTCCCAACCGAGGCGCATCGCCTGCTGCAACGCCTGATCGGTACCGCCGAGTTCCTGGCAAAAATGCCGCGCGAGTAACAGCACGTCGCCCTTGCGCCGGCGGAGCGGCGGCAGCTCGATGCGCGCCACCGCGATCCGGTGCAACAGTTCGTCACGAAAACGGCCTGCCGCGACTTCTCGATCGAGATCGCTGCGCGTCGATACCAGCAAACGAAAGTCAGTGGGCACGGCTTGATCGGCGCCGAGCCGCTTGACGCTGCGGCGCTCGAGCACGCGCAGCAGCTGCACCTGCAAGGAGAGATCGAGCTCCGCGACCTCGTTGATGAGCAATGTGCCGCCGTGCGCCTGCTCCATCACACCGGCGCGACCCTCGGTGGCGCCAGGCCGCGCGCCAGCGGCGTAGCCGAGCAACTCTACTTCCAGCAACGGTGCCGGCACCGCCGTGCAATCCAAGAGCACGAACGGGCCGTCACCGCGCGCCCCCTGCTCGTGCAAACATTCCGCCAGCAGCTCTTTGCCCGTGCCCGTCTCGCCTTCGATGATCACTGGCACGTCCGACTGCGCGAGCTTCTCGCACAACGGATACAGCCTGCGCATTTCTGTGCTCGCGCCGACCATGCGGCCCCACGACGTTGCCGGGGACAGCGCGATCTTCTTGCCTGCCGAGTGTCGATCGAGACGGAACAGCGTGGAACCCACCTGAATTGTCTCGCCGCCCTGCACCCAGGCCTCGATGATCTTGACGCCGTTCACCTTGGTACCGTTCTTGGAACCCAGATCACTCACGCGCACGCGCCCGCCCTCCACGTCGAGGGCGACGTGACGGCGTGAAACCGTACGATCCGTCAAACGAATGTCACACGCAGGCGCTTGACCCAAGAGCACCCGCGAAGGCTGAGACCCGTCGAGCGGGAACGATTGCCCCTGGTCAGGGCCTTTCGCAACGGTGAGCAAAAAGGGTTCCGGAACGGGCGATGGATCGAAGCTTCCGTGGAGGCGCGTCGTGACGTCTTCGCCGGCGCCGAGAGGCGCTGGCGCGGCATTGCTGATATCGAATCCGTCGTTGGACATGTCTGTTAGTGCTTTATACGGGGAGACCAGGCGCTGCTGCAAACCGGCTGGTTCCTTACGCCACGAGCTTTCGGCGGCGTCCGTGGTGCGATCCACGTGATGCGAGCAGCGGCGCCGTCCGCGAAAAATTTGGTGCTCCAAGCAAGTCCCCGTACAGACGGAGCCGGCACCGGCATCAAGTAGGCCCCGGGCTGATTCAATTCCGTTCCCGCTTGATTTTAATGGTATATAAGCAATCCGGCGCGATGGTCGGCTCCCAACTATCCTTCCCTGTGCAGAGTGCTGCAGACCAAACAGCCGGTGGCCTGCGGCCTGTGTTAGACTGAGGGCTGGTGTCAGCGGCGTCTACGGCGAGTGCGTTTCCCGAGCGGGTCGGGAAATACGAGCTGTTGCTCCCCCTCGGGACGGGTGGAACGGCGACGGTGTACCTCGCGCGAACTCGCGGCGTCGCGGGCTTCGAGCGTGAGGTTGCGCTGAAGCTGGTGCACGCACATTTGCGCGGCGATGAGGAGTCACGTCTGCACTTGCTGGAAGAGGCGCGCCTGGCAGCGCGCATCCGGCACCCCAACGTGGTGCCGGTAACCGAGGTCGACGCTGACGCTTGCGGCGTGTTCCTGGTGATGGACTACGTCGAAGGGGAAGCCCTGTCCGGGTTGGTGCGCCTGGTGCGCGATCGAGGGCAACGGCTTCCTCCGAGACTGATCGCGCGGATCATGAACGACTCGCTGGCGGGGCTGCACGCCGCCCACGAGATGCGTGACCCGCAGGGGGAGCTCGTGGGGCTCGTTCACCGCGATTTTTCGCCGCAAAACATCCTGGTCGGCATCGAAGGTGTCGCCCGCCTCGCCGACTTCGGTGTCGCCAAAGCCGCAAGCCGCACCGTACGCACCAAGACTGGCCTGGTCAAAGGCAAGGTGGCCTACATGTCGCCCGAACAGGCGCGAGGCCACAAGGTCGACCGGCGCTGCGACGTGTGGGCCGCGGGCGTGGTGGTCTGGGAGCTAATTACCGGACGCAAGCTCTACGATCACGAGGATGACGTCGCTACGCTGCTCAGCGTCGTGACGGAAGAACCGCCGCGCCTCAGCAAGGTCATGCAAGGTGTTCCCCACGCTCTCGATGAAGCCGTCGCTTACGCGCTCACGAGTGACGTGGTCAATCGCTGCCCGAGCGCGGAGACATTGCGCTGCATGCTGGAGTCAGCGTGGGACGAATGTGGAGGGATGGCCACGACGACAGAGCTCGGCGTTTTCGTGCGTCAGACCGTGGGGCACAAGCTCGCCGAACGTCGATCGCTCGTGGCGCGCGGTCGCCTCGACACGAACCCGGCGATGGCTAGCGCAGCAATGTTCGCAGGCGCCGGGCTCTCGTTGTCGAGCGGCCCCGGGCACGCACCGGAAGACGGAACCAAGACCGCGATCTCCGCTGCGGTACCGGCCACAGAACAATTGGGTGCCGGGCGTTATGGCTGGGTGTTCCGGCGCTCGTCCGCAGTCGGCGCAATGTTGGCTGCGTCAGTCATAGGCGCTGCCGTCCTTGGCCTGGCAGTGGCCAAGCCGGACGAGGAAGGAACGACGGCCGCCACTCCGCCCGGTCAAGTCAGCCTGCGTGACAAAGCGGAGAGTGGGCCCGAGGTGGGTACTGCTGGTCGTCACAAGGCACTCATCGATCCGGACAGCGAGGAGCGCCTGGCAAAGTCCGACACTGCCAAGAGCGAGCCTGTGGTCCTGCAGGAAGCGTCGACCGCGGAGCAGGCAGAGGAAGCTGCGGCGGCGCCTCCCGCCGCGAGCAACAGGAGCCTCCGCCGCGCGAGCAGCACCAAGACCAAGAGCGCGACGTCGAGGTCCGGCGCCAAGAGTCGTGCAAGCACGCAACGCGCCAAAGCGAACAGCTCGGTGAAAAGCCCGACGCGCGTGCTCCCCCTCCCGCCCGAGCGGCAGCAGCGCAGCCGGCCTCGCACCGAAGAGGCGCCTCCGCCCAATCTCGCACCCGATCCTTACTCAAACCGCTGATGTTTCGCTCCCCGCTCCTAGCCGGGCTCCTCGCGTTCTGCTTGTCGAGCCCTCCTGCACACGCCATCGATTCGTCGACGGATCTGGCTCAGCAGCGCTTTCGCGAAGCCATCGAAGCGTATCGGGAGAAGCGCTATTCGGCCGCCGCGAGCCTGTTTGAAGCGGCGGATCGATTGACGCCGCACGTGAGCACACGCTTCAACGCCGCCACCGCCTGGGAAGACGCCGGTGAGACAGCACGGGCCGCGACCGGATACGAAGCCGTGCTGGCGATGGACTCCCTGGATGAAGCGCGCCGCGAAACCGCCCGCGAAAGACTCGACGCACTTCGCCAGTCGCTAGCGCGCGTACGCATTCGCCAGCCGCTCGGCGCGCTAGTGACGGTAGACCACATCCAGCGCGCACCAGTGCCGACTGTGTTCTATTTGCGGCCTGGTCAATACGAGGTCCAGGTGGAGTACCGCGGCTCCACGAGCACCAACAGCGCCGACCTGGGAGCCGGAGAGGACCGCGACCTCGAGCTCGATCTACCTCTCGCCGCTTTGCCACAAGAGGCGCTTCCCCCGGCAGTCGTGCTACCCCCGCCACCCGAGCCGTTGCCACCGCCAATCGATGACTCGGATCCTCAAAAGACGTGGGGTTGGGTGGGCGTGGGCGCCAGTGTTGCACTGGGTGGAGCGGCCATCATCTTTGGAGTCCGCGCGCTATCCGCACGCGACCGCTTCAACGCCTCCAATCACACCGACTCATCCGCACATAACGATGCTTCCGACCTGCGTTTGACCACCAACGTGCTCTGGGGCGGGGCAGCGGCGACAGGTGCTGCGGGCCTCATACTCCTCTTGACCGCTCCCAGCATTGAATTCTAGGGCTGCCGGCGGCGGGGAAAAACCAGCCCAACGTTTCGGGAATGCAGCCTTCCGGCCAGCGCGCGCGCCGACAACATTTGCAAACTTCGAGGGCTCGCTGCGAGAACTCTCGAGACGAAAAGGCGTCGCGATCGTCTAACTCGGTGCTGGAGCGCCAGCGCTTTTCGAAACGGAACACTCAGTGCCGTTTCAATCCACGCAGTAAACGCTAGCGCTTGCTCTCTCGTCGAAAGTCACTAATTTGACATGTCCGGGCTACGGATTGATGCTAGTTCCGTCAAGATCGTATGCGTGTAACCTGCGAACGATGTCTGAGGCGTTATGACGTGCCTGACGCCACCATCAAGGGACGGAAGATCCGCGCCCGCTGCAAGTGCGGTGCGCGCGTCGTCGTCCAGGACCAGGATCGCGCGGCGGACAGCAGCGCGAACTCTCAAACGACTGGCTCGATTCATCGCCCCGCTCGCTGGTTCGTAGACATCACCAGCTGGGAGCCGATCGCCATGGATCTGCGCCAGCTCATCAAGGCTTTCGATGCGGGCCGAATCGACGCGGACACGTTGGTTTGGCGCAAAGGCATGCCCGACTGGAGCCGCTTGCGCGACGTGTCAGAGCTCGCGGAGCGATTGCTCGGCTCAGAGGTCGTGGAGCGTTTGACAGGGCCGAATTTGACAGGGCCGAATGAGTCGAGCGCGGAAGCGCCCACTCGCGGATCCTCACCGCCGCCTGCGCACGAGCGCTCTCGCACACCACCTGCAAGCTATGCTGTTCCATCGGCCGACGGGACGTTGGTTGGCCTGCGTCGCTCGGGCACCGTACCTTTGGGTGAACCACCGCGGCCTGTCGCACCAGCGGCTGTGGAGACGCCTACCGCTCCCTCTGCTGCTCCCCCCCTAGTAGCCGCTCCCGGTCATGTGGAAGGCGCGGCGACCTCTGAGGAGTTGTCCCGCCCTTCCGGACGTGCCAATCGCCGAAGGTCCAGCCGTAGCCAGCCAGCGCATGCACGGCCGAGTGGTCCACCACGCGCAGTGGCCGCCGTCACGCAGACGGGTCTCGAATCACCGGCGAGCGTCAACAAGCGCACCTCGGTGGCCCCCGGCGCCGCGAGCAATCGCGAAGCGGGTTCTGGGCGGGCGTCGGTGGCTTCCGCGCCGAGCTCGCGGCAAAGCAGGGAGCCACGTTCGGCGAAGTCGGGCTCCTCCGCAGCACTGCGCCGCCCGCCTAGCAACGATGAAACACCGGCGCAAAAGCCGAGCTCTGTCTCGGTTCCACCACCGGGAACCGTCAATACTGCACCGGCACATTCGAACGGTCGCCGCTGGCTCGCCCTCGCGGCGTTCGTTGTCGGTGGCGGCGTGTGGTTGGGCCTGTCCAACCATGAGCCCCCGGCCCCAATGAGCCACGTGCCTGGCGTCCTGACGCGGCCCGCCGAACAGCCGGCACCAGAGCCGTTGCACATCGATCCCGCGGAGCGAGCTCCATCGCCGCAGCGACCCGCAAACGATGCCCTCGGTCCGCCGGGCGTCACTGCACCCGCCGCAATCAACGAGCCCCCTGTCAGACCGAGCGAGCCTCGCGCACTCACGCCGGCGCCCGTGATGGCCAAGCCGGTGCGGGAAGTAGCGTCTGTGCAACGCCGTAGGACCGCTCCGGTCGCCAACTCACCTGTCGCTCCGAAGCAGCCCGCACTCGCGGTTCAGGCCGCTAAGGCCCCCAGCTCCGCAGCACCCAATCTGTTGGCACCAACGCTGCCAAACGCCGCGAGTGGAACGGCGTCGGCGCCGACTCCGGCACAGCCCGGGTCAGTGGCAACGCCGGCAGCAGCCACGGCTCCCGCCGCAGCCGGACCCGACCTGAGCACTCCAACGGTCGCCAATCCCGGCACCGCGGCCCCGGCGCCAGCGGCTCCCGCCGAGTTTGATACGAAGAGCGCCGAACAGCAGCTCGGCGTTGCAGCGTGGAAAGCCTCGACCTGCGGCCCCATGGGGCCGACCCGCGGGTCGGGACAAGTCAGCATTTCGATCGAGACGTGGGGGCGCGTCGTGCGAGTCACCCACCTCAATCAATCGTTCGTGGGCACGCCGGTGGGGCTGTGCGTGATGCAAGCGTTCCAGCAGGTCCGCGTCTCCCCGTTTCAGGGTTCGGCACGGACCATTACGGGTTCCTTCGTCGTCGAGTGAGTCGCCTGCCAGATTGCTGAGTTAACCCTGCGAGGCGGCGTTCTCTCGCAGTATTCGGCCAGCCGTTCCTCATTTCTGTGCCTTCCCGAGCGCTGGCGAAAAATAGGGGTGTTCCGTTTCGACGAAACATCGCAGACACGTTCACGGCTGCACGCTGGCGGGGTTGCACGGCGGATGTAAGCAAGCAGGTATTACTTGCGGTGTAGGCCTGCACCGTACAGAATGGCCGGCGGCCTGGAGCAGTCGACCGGCGTATTGAGCGGCGCGGAGCCGGCAAGTTCGGGCGCCACACGTTCTTCTCCAAGTCGAATCTCCAGGAAGTGCCCTCTTCTGAGGGATTTTCGAGGAGTGGGGTCCTCGGAACGGTGGGCACTCGAGCCGACTGGACAGCAAGCCCAGGCGACCCGAATGACCGCGCGGGTCGACAAGTGAACCGCGGTCGTCACTCTCGCGAAAAAGGAAACAGAATGAGTTTGCCGCCAGCATCGGGCCTGTACGACCCGCGCCACGAACACGACGCCTGCGGCGTAGGTTTCGTAGCGGCGCTGAACGGCCGACCATCTCACACCATAGTGCGGCTTGGCATTCAGCTGCTCTTAAATCTGGTGCACCGCGGCGCGAGCGGCTGCGATCCACTGACGGGTGACGGCGCAGGTCTGTTGTTGCAGATGCCACACGCCTTCTTCGAGAAGGAGTGTGCCGCGCTCGATCTCAAGCTGCCCTCACCGGGAGAATACGGGGTTGGTTTCGTGTTCTTGCCCCAGAACGCGGAGCAGCGCCGGCGCTGCGAGCAAATCGTGGAGGACAAGATCCTCGCCACGGGCCAGCGCTTGATCGGTTGGCGAGACGTCCCTGTCGACGCAAGCGCCTGCGGGCCGCTCGCCCGGCAGAGCATGCCCGTGATGCGGCAGGTCTTCGTCGGCTCGACCACACCCGAAGAGAAGAGCTTTGAACGGCAGCTGTTCGTGATCCGCAAGTGGACCGAAAAGACCGTGCGCGACAGCGACCTCGGTGAACGCGGCTCCTTTTACATCACCAGCCTATCGTCCCGGACCATCGTCTACAAAGGCCTCTTGCGCGCGGAGCAGCTGGGCGCGTTCTACATCGACCTGAACGACTCGAGCATGGTGAGCGCGCTCGCCATGGTGCATCAGCGCTTCAGCACCAACACCTTCCCCACCTGGGAGCTCGCGCAACCGTTCCGCATCTTGGCGCACAACGGCGAAATCAATACGCTGCGCGGCAACACCGCGTGGATGCGTGCGCGCGAGCAAATCTTCGACAGCGAAGACGTGTTCGGCGAGGACATCGATCACATCTTGCCGGTGATCAGCCCGGACAATAGCGACTCGGGCTGCCTGGACAACGCCGCCGAGCTCTTGATGCAGGCGGGTCGCAGCGTCGCCCACGTGATGATGATGCTGGTGCCGGAGGCTTGGCAAAATGACGAGCTGATGCCCCAGTACAAGAAGGACTTCTACGAGTACCACTCCTGCCTGATGGAGCCGTGGGACGGCCCCGCCGCGCTCGCCTTCACGGACGGGACGCAGATCGGCGCTATCCTCGACCGGAACGGGCTTCGCCCCGCCCGCTGGCTGATCACCAAAGACGGCCTGGTAGTGATGGGTTCCGAAACCGGCGTGCTGGAGTTTCCGCCGGAACAAATCGAGCGGCGCGGTCGCCTGGAGCCGGGCAAGATGTTCCTGGTCGACCTGGAGAAGGGCTGCCTCGTCGAAGACGAGGAGCTCAAGCTGAAGCTGTCGCAGAAAAAGCCGTACGGGCGTTGGCTGCGCGAGAACAAGATCAGCTTTGCCGATCTCGACGACGTGGAGTCCGAGCCTCCGAGCGAGAGTTTGCCGCTCTCAAACCTGCAGAGCGTGTTCGGTTACACGCTCGAGGATTTGCGCCTGCTGATCGCACCGATGGCCCAGAAAGGCCAAGAGGCGGACGGCTCGATGGGTACCGACACCCCACTGGCCGTGCTGAGCGACGAGCCGCAGCTGCTCTACAACTATTTCAAGCAGCACTTTGCGCAGGTCACCAATCCCGCGATCGACCCGATTCGCGAAGAGCTGGTGATGAGCCTCAAAACGTACATCGGCGGCGAAGGCAACCTGCTGCGTGAGCTACCTGACCAGGCGCAGATGCTGGAGCTCCCCCACCCGGTGCTTACCAATGACGAGCTGGCCAAGCTGCGTCATGGCCACATCGGCTTTCAGCGCCAGCCGAGCACTTTGTCGATGCTCTACCCCGTGGCTCAGGGAGCGACCGGCCTCAAGGCGGCGCTCGACGAGATGTGCCGGCAAGCCTCGGTGGCGGTGCAAGACGACCACAGCTTCATCATCTTGAGCGACCGCGGCGCAAACGCCGAGTTCACGCCGGTACCGGCGCTGCTCGCCGTCGGCGCCGTGCACCACCACCTCGTGCGCAACGGCACCCGCGTCAAATTGGGGATCATCGTCGAGACGGGCGAGGCCCGCGAGGTGCATCACATCAGCTTGCTCACCGGTTACGGTGCTGGAGCCGTGAACCCGTACGTGGCGCTCGACAGCATCGCTGACGCGATCGCGCGCGGCGAAATTGCGGGCGTCAGCGACGTCTACACGGCTCAGAAGCACTACATCAAGGCGCTCAACAAAGGCCTCTTGAAGGTCATGAGCAAGATGGGCATCAGCACACTGCAGAGCTATCGCGGCGCCCAGATCTTCGAAGCCATCGGCCTGTCCTCGGAACTGGTCGAGCGCTACTTCACAGACACCACTTCGCGTATCGAGGGCATCGACCTCGAGGTGATCGCCGAAGAGTGCCGGCGCCGCCACGCTCAAGCATTGCCGCGTCGCGGCCCGCACCGCCTCTCAATCGGCGGCAACTACCACTATCGGGCCCAAGGGGAACGCCACCTGTGGAGCCCACGCGCTGTGGGAGCGCTACAGCGAGCAGTCCGCCTCGAGGACGCCAAGAGCTACCAGGAGTACGCGGAGATCATCAACTCGCAGGCGGACGGCACGATCACGCTGCGCAACCTGTGGCAGCTCGAATTCCCGAGCACGCCCATCAGCCTGGACGAGGTCGAACCCGCGACAGAAATCGTCAAGCGGTTTGCCACCGGCGCGATGAGCTTCGGCTCGATCAGCGCGGAGGCCCACGAAACGCTCGCCCGCGCGATGAACCGCATCGGCGGCCGCAGCAACACCGGCGAAGGTGGCGAAAAGCCGGAGCGCTTCGCGGACGACAGGCGCAGCGCCATCAAGCAGATCGCTTCCGGACGCTTCGGCGCCACCACGAACTACGCGGTCAACGCCGACGAGTTGCAGATCAAGATCGCCCAGGGCGCGAAGCCCGGTGAAGGCGGTCAGTTGCCGGGGCACAAGGTCGACGCGATCATCGCCAAGACCCGCTATTCGACGCCCGGCGTGACGCTGATCTCACCTCCACCGCATCACGACATCTACTCCATCGAGGACCTGGCGCAGCTGATCTTCGATCTCAAGATGGTCAATCCGAAGGCCCGAATCAGCGTCAAGCTGGTAGCGGAAGCCGGGGTCGGCACCATCGCAGCCGGTGTCGCCAAGGCCCACGCCGACGTGATCTTGATCTCGGGTCACGATGGCGGCACTGGCGCATCTCCCCTCACCTCAATCAAACATGCAGGCGTCCCCTGGGAGCTCGGCGTGGCCGAGACGCACCAGGTGCTGGTGAAGAACGACCTGCGCAGCCGCGTCACCCTGCAGGCGGACGGCCAGATGCGCACGGGGCGCGACGTGGTAATCGCGGCGCTGCTCGGCGCCGAAGAGTTCGGCTTCGCCACGGCTCCGCTGGTCGCCTCCGGCTGTATCTTGATGCGGAAGTGTCACTTGAACACTTGCCCGGTCGGTATCGCCACGCAAAATCCGGAGCTGCGCAAGAAGTTCGAGGGCAAACCCGAACACGTGATCCGGTTCATGTTCTACGTGGCCGAAGATACCCGGCAGCTCATGGCGCGCCTCGGCTTCCGGCGCATCACCGACATGGTGGGCCGGGTTGATCGGCTCAAGACGCGCAACGTATCCGACCACTGGAAGAAGTCGCGGCTCGACTTCTCGAAGGTGCTGTTTTCGGCGACCCCGGCTCCCGGCGTGCGCGTGCACAAGACGCAGGAGCAAGACCACGGCATTGCCGGCGCCTTCGATCAGGAGTTGATCCGACTGTGCAAGCCCGCGCTGGAGCACGGTACCCGCGTGGACCTGAAGCTTTCGGTCCGCAACATCCATCGCACGATTGGCACGATGCTGGCCGGCGAGGTCACGCGCCGCCATGGTCCTCTCGGCCTCCCCGAGGGCACCATCAAGGTGCACTTTGATGGCACGGCGGGTCAGAGCTTTGGCTGTTTCATGGTGAACGGCATGGACTTCGTCTTGTCCGGCGACGCCAACGACTACGTCGGCAAAAGCATGTCCGGGGGCAAGCTGTCGATCCATCCGCCGCTCGGATCCACCTACGCGGCGGACGAGAGCACGCTCGTCGGCAATACGGTGTTGTATGGCGCCACGGCTGGCCGCGCGTTCTTCAGCGGTGTAGCTGGCGAACGCTTCTGCGTCCGCAACAGCGGCGCCACTGCGGTCGTCGAGGGCGTGGGCGACCACGGCTGCGAATACATGACCGGCGGCGTGGTGGTGATCCTCGGCAAGACGGGCCGCAACTTTGCCGCGGGCATGAGCGGCGGCTTGGCCTACGTGTTCGACGAGCACAACCACTTCCCGAGCCGTTGCAACACCGAAATGGTGACGCTCGAACGCTTGAGCGAGCACGAAGAAATTGCCAAACTGAAGAGCCTGATCGAAGAGCACCAGCAGAACACCGGCAGCAAGAAAGCAGCGCGCTTGCTCGCTGACTGGAATGCGACGGTGGCGTCGATCGTGAAAGTGTTCCCGAACGAATATCGCCGCGTCTTGAACGAAAAGAACGAGGCGAATGTCGAGCGCAAGACTCCGCAGCGCGGTGAGGTCGTGCGCAGGCAGGCCGCGGGCTGAACCGAACCTCAGAAGCATTAGAAGATCCGTCCGAAAGCAGAGCAGCGTGGGAAAAATCACCGGTTTCATGGAGTTTGGCCGGCAGGAGCCGAGCAAACTTCCGGTCAAGAAGCGCCTGTCGAACTACGCCGAGTTCGAGCTACCCGTGCCGCCTGATCAGCTGCGCGAACAGGGCGCTCGCTGCATGGATTGCGGCATCCCGTTCTGCAATACGGGTTGCCCGCTCGGCAACCTGATCCCCGACTGGAACGACCACGTCTATCGCGATGACTGGAAGGGCGCGCTGCGCTCATTGCATGAGACGAACAACTTTCCAGAAATCACCGGCCGCATCTGTCCGGCGCCCTGCGAATCGGCGTGCGTGCTCAACATCAACGACGACGCGGTCGCCATCAAGTTGATCGAGAAATCGATCGCCGATCAGGGCTTCGAAAGCGGCGCCATCCAGCCCGAGCTACCACCGGTGCGCACGGGCAAGAAAGTAGCCGTGATTGGCTCCGGCCCCGCCGGGCTCGCGGCCGCGCAGCAACTCAATCGCGCGGGCCACGAGGTGGTGGTGTTCGAGCGCGACGATCGTATCGGCGGCCTCTTGACCTACGGCATCCCGGATTTCAAGCTTGAGCTGGGCGTGGTGGACCGACGCGTCCAGCAACTGCGCGACGAGGGCATCACCTTCAAGACCAACGTGAACGTCGGCGTCGACATCAGCGCTCAACAGCTGCAGGAGAGCTTTGATGCGATCTGTCTGTGCATCGGTTCGCGGATTCCACGCGATTTGCCGGTGCCGGGCCGCGAGCTCAGCGGCATCCACTACGCCATGGACTTTCTAGTCCAGCAAAACCGGCGCGACGCCGGCGACAAGCTGGATCCCGCAGAGGACATCCTGGCCGGCGGCAAACGAGTGGTGGTGATCGGTGGCGGCGACACCGGGAGCGACTGTATCGGCACGTCGAACCGGCAAGGCGCGGTCAGCGTCGCCAACCTCGAGCTGATGCCGCGCCCGCCGGACGAACCGGCGGCGGAAACGCCGTGGCCCCTGTGGCCGCTCATGTACCGGACTTCGAGCTCCCACGAGGAGGGCGTGGAGCGCGATTTCGCGGTGGCCACCGCCGAGTTCCTTGGCGAGGGCGGCAAAGTGCGCGGGCTCGAGTGCGTGCGGCTGGAGTCCAAGGCGGGCAAGCTCGAGCGCGTCCCCGGATCCGAGTTCGAGCTCGGGGCGGACTTGGTGCTTCTCGCGATGGGGTTCATCCACCCCGAGGCGGAAGGCATCGTGCAGCAGCTCGGCCTCGAGCTGACCGATCGGCGTAACGTCAAGGTCAACCGCAACTTGATGACCGGCGTGCCGGGCGTCTTCGCAGCGGGTGACGTCCAACGCGGGCAATCGCTGGTGGTCTGGGCCATCGCCGACGGGCGCAGAGCAGCGCGCGAGGTGGACCGCTACCTGATGGGCCGCTCCGAATTGCTCACGCCGAAATTTGCCGGCGTGTTGCGCTGAGCGAAAAACGCTCTACTCAGGCCGCTGCTCGAGCTCGGGCATTCCGCCCACGATGCTCGCGCGGACCGCCTTCATCAACTCGTCCGAACGCTGGCGGCCGAAGCTTTGCGAGTCGATGGGCGGGTGAATCGCCACCTTGACGGTCTGACCCTTGTGCACCTCTTTGTCCCCGGAACGATGGACGCGCATGCTGCCGTCGATCGTTACCGGCAGGATGCGTAGCCCGGCGTCGATCGCCATGTGAAAGCCGCCTCGCTTGAACCGCCCGAGCTTGCCATCGAGACTGCGAGTGCCTTCGGGTGCGATCCACACGCTCGTACCGTCCCGCTGCATGCGCGCGCGTGCGGCCTCCAGGCTGCGTACCGCACGCGTATGCCGTGCCCGGTCCACCTCGACGAATCCGGCGTAGCGCATCGCCGGGCCCATCACCGGGATACCAAACAGCTCATGCTTGGCGACCATGCGCACGGGGATGCCGAGGGCCTGGAACACCACGGGGATGTCGAAATGCGACTGGTGATTGCTCATCACCACGTAGCTCTCTCCCGCGATCAGGTGTTCCTTACCGGACGTCTCGAGGTCGACCCGCGCGGCGCGGAGCAGCCCCCTCGACCAGCGATCGAGGCGCTCGTCACAGATACGAGGATTGACGCGGTCGAGCCAGCCATCCGCGATCGTGGGCACACAGATCTTGACGGTTTCGAGCGCGGCCAAGAGGAGCACATCGGCGGAAATCACGAGGAGGCGAGCCTACCCTCACGCGGGAATCAAAGCCATGGCTTGGCCCCGGAGTCTTTGACTTGGCCGAATGTCAGCAGCTGGACGGGCTTCTGCGGTGTGCCGAGCAGCTGCCCCGGGGGCGGCGACTTGTCATTGACCCACCACACGTCGAACGCCACCACCCGATCCTCAGGGTTTCCGGTTCGTTCGTGCCAGCTGAGCAGCCAGTCCTTCAGGTGCTGGCGATTGGCGGCGTAGCGCGAGAAATACATCTTCAAGTGCCAGTCGCACCACAGCTGGCTGTGACCCCAGCCGACCTTGGTGTCGGTGTTGAAGTCGGGCTCTAGTCCCGTCAGCGGATCGACCTTGCGGCCGTCGCGCGTGCGCGCGTCCACCACTACGCGGCCGTCGTCGTAGGGCGGCTCGGGGGCAAACATGCGCCAGCCCTGGTACAGTCGAAAAAAATCCATGATGCGTAGCAGCGCAGCCGGCTGGGGCACGTTCTCGCCGCCCCGGCGCCGGGCCCAGTCGTTGTCCTTGGCCAGCTGAATACACGTCATCACCAGCGCCACGATCACGGCCGTTTCCCGCAGGGCGATGAGCGGCCGCCATCCAACCATCGGCCACAAGCGCTCCCCCGCCAGCTCGGCGGCGGCCGTGCTCGTGCTCGCGCCCGGGCTCTGCACACCACACACACCGAGGCCGAGCCGGCTCGAAATCGCGTGCCGGCGCGTCGCGAACCAGACGTATCCGGCGCGCGCGAGCGCCGACACCCCCGGCAGCCTGAGCAAGAAGCCGCTGCCAAAACCGGCAAAGGGCAAGGCTCCGAGCACCCGGCTCAGCCCGCGTTCCCTGAGCGCAATCTGCCCGTTGGCGTCCACCACGGCAAATGTCTGGTCGAGCAGCTCGGGGCTGAGCTCGGGTGGGATCTGATCCGGGCGGTCGTTGCCGACGAACCGCAATTTTCCAAGCAGATCCAGCTCTTTCAGGATTCGGCAACCGAGGAAGCAAAT
>JAYWEH010000138.1:0-13431 GCA_043780025.1 Deltaproteobacteria bacterium | reverse complement strand
TGGAGAGCCAGCGTGCATGTCGACCGCACGTGCGCAGAGGTCGCCAGTTTCCCCTACCCCGATAGCGCGACCTCGGGCTCCGCGACCTTTGCTGAGGGCGTGGTGCGCGTCGATCGAGTCGAAGCCAATACGAGGCTTGCGGTGCTGATACGCGCGGAACAATTCGCGGGCGGATGCCGCAACCTGAGCGCGGTGCGCGCCAACGCCGAGACGTCGGTAGTGATCGACGTGACAAATCGGCCCCTGCAGATGACCGATCTCACCCTGGCGCTAGAGTTTGGCGTTCAGGAGACCGAATTGCTGCACCCGGCTCTCGACGAGCTCGCCTTTCGCGCGGTGCTTCCACTCCCGGGGGGCGCCAGTGATGATCTGGCCGCGCTACTCGACACCATGTCGGAAGGTTCCGGCGATGATTCAGCCGCGTTCGAGCTCGCTCGGGCGGAGCGCAATTGGCGTGACGTCTTGGCTAGCAATCTGGACGCCGAGTTGCTTGGCTTCGGCCTGCGCACGATGGTGCACGACTGGATGCGAGCTGGCCTGCGCCGGCTGAGCGAGCCG
Source organism: Deltaproteobacteria bacterium (assembly GCA_043780025.1). Taxonomy (GTDB): domain Bacteria; phylum Myxococcota_A; class Polyangia; order Polyangiales; family Polyangiaceae; genus SZUA-265. The sequence goes on along the minus strand of JAYWEH010000138.1, from coordinate 12,873 downwards.
AACGCCTTGCGCGGCCTGTTGGGCGCTCCCGCAGCAGACGGGGCGGCTCCGCTCGCGCTCACGACGGTGACGGATCTCACCCCCGAGGCCGCGGGCTTCACCGCTCAAAACGTCGCCTCGTTCACCACCGAAGCCAACGACCAGCTCCGGCTCGACGTCTCGCTCGACTTTCGCCCCTCGCCGCTACTGGCGGCGTCTGCCACCTGGGCGGCGCTGGCGGAAGATCCCGACCGGGCCTCGATAACCGACGCCATGTCTGAACGCTTTGGCTGCGCGAATGTGACCACTTTGCTGGTGGAAGCGGGGGACGGGATCGAAGCTTTCCCCGGCTGCAATTCACTGTGCATGGCCGATTTGTGCAGCCGCAGCATGAGGGTGCTCTGGCAGCGCGTCGTGAATTCGGATCTGCCTAGTCTGGCCTGGCGGATCGCCGGAACGTCCCAGGTCGAGATCGATCCGGACGCGCGCCCGGTGCGTATTTCGGGGAGTTGGATCGGCAGCCTCGCGGTGGAGGGCCTCGGGGAAGAACAGCGGACTATCGGCGGCACCTTCACGGGCGCACGCTGAGCTACTACCTCACGGTCACATAAATTGTCGCGCCCGCCGATAGGTGGGTTTAGGCACCGCAGGTTCGCACCGTTGAAGTAACGGTGGGCGCCCTACCGAAATGTAACCGCGAGGCTCGGCTGGGTGCCGATTTGAGCTTCGAGCAATTCGGTGTCAAAGAAATTATCAGTTTGAAGCATTGTTCGGAGGCGAACGTTTGAGCGCTGACTCGCTCAGCGCTGTGATCTACCGCCGGGTAGACGCGGTCGACGTCCGAGCGCTGCCGCTGACCCCTGAGGAAGCCTACGTCCTGTCGCGGGTCGAGGGCCAGGTGGTCGCCCGCACGATCGCGTCGGAAACGGGTATCAGCGCCGAGCGCGTGTCCGAGCACCTCGATCGTTTAGAACAACTCGGTGCCGTCTCCTCGAATCGACCCGCGGTGCCCGAGCCGACGGCGGAGGAAGTGGCGTTGCTCGAGCGTTACCGCGGCCAGATCGACGAATCGCTCGACCTGCCCTTGGAGCTACAGCTGCGCATCCTCGACCTCGCGGCGCGCCTTGCAGATCTCGACCATTTCGAACTGCTCGGCATTTCTCAGCGAGCCGACCGCGCCACCGTGAAGCGCGCCTACTTCTCGACGGTTGGCGACTTTCATCCGGACACCTACTTCGGAAAGAAGCTGGGCGCTTTCACCAAGCGAATGGAGAAGGTCTTCCAGCGCTTGACCGAAGCGCACGACGTGCTCACCAATCGCCAGTCGCGCGAAGAATACGAGTCGTACCTGGCGGCTCTGGGCCGCACGCGCGGCCTCGACACGCAGCCTCCGTCCGCGCCGGGGCCGAACTTCGAAGATCTCGAGCGATTGCTGCTTCAGGCGGAGCAGGCACAAAAGAAGCCCGAACCTCCCGCGACGGCCACACGCACCGCGCTCTTGCCGCCGGTCCCCGAGAAGCCCCAGCCGCGCCGTCAAGTTGCGTTGGTCGACGATCCTGTAGCGCGGCGGCAGGCTCTGGCGCGCAAGTTCGGTCTCACGAAAGAGGCTCCGAGCGCCGAGGAAGAAGCGCCGAAAGCGCAGCCAGCGGAAGAACAAGCCGCGCGGCGCACGGCAGCCGTGAAGGATCTGCACAAGCGTTACCAGCATCGCAGAAATGCCCTGCAAGAGCACCGGGTCGAGCGCTTCGCCCATGCAGCAGAAGAGGCTCTCGCCGCCGGCAACGCCGTCTCGGCGTTGAACACGCTCAAGATCGCCCAGAGCATCTCGGGCGGCCACGTCAAGGCAGTGAACCGCCTGCAGGATCTGGAGAAACAACTCGGCGGCACCGTAGCCGACAGCTACCTCGAACGAGCCCGCTACGAGGAGACGAACGGGCATTTCGAGGAGGCCGCGCGCTCGTACACACGCGGCGCGCGTGCGCGGCCTAGCGCGGACGTGTTCCGAAGTGCCGCAGAGTGTTACCTAAAGGCCGGGGTCGAGCTGCGCTTGGCGGGCGAACTGGCGCGCGAAGCCGTGCAAATTGCGCCAGATCGAGTCGATCTGCGCCTGACCTTGGCAAAAATTTACGAGGCTGCAGGTATGCAAAAAAGTGCTGTCCGGGAGCTGGAGCGCGCCTTAGAGCTCACCCCGGAAAGTGACAGGATCAAGCAATGGCTAAAGCGCGTGAAGCGTGGGGGCGTCTAGGTAAAGTATGGAAACCGTAATTGGGATCGATCTCGGAACGACCAACTCCTGCGTGGCCGTCATGGACAGCGCAGTACCGACGGTCATCCCCAACCGGGGCGGGTACAAGACGACGCCCAGTATGGTCGCCGTCACCGAGGCCGGAAAACGTTTGGTCGGACACATCGCCAAACGTCAGGCCATCACCAATGCCGAGAACACCGTGTATGCGGCGAAGCGCCTGATCGGCCGCAAATGGAACTCGCCGCAGATCAAGAACGCGCTGTTGACCTCCAGCTACAACATTGCTGAGGGGCCGCATGACGACGTGCGCATCGTGCTGCGCGAGAAGAGCTATTCCGTGCCCGAGATCAGCTCGATGATTCTTCAAGAAATGAAGATCATCGCCGAGGACTACCTCGGAACGCCGGTGACCCGCGCTGTGGTCACAGTGCCGGCCTACTTCAACGACAATCAGCGCCAAGCCACCAAAGACGCCGGCACCATCGCTGGCCTGGATGTCATCCGCATCATCAACGAACCCACGGCAGCGGCGCTGGCGTACGGGCTCGGCAAAGATATCGATCGCGTGATCGCGGTCTACGATCTCGGCGGCGGCACTTTCGACATCTCGATCCTGGAGCTGAGCTCCACCGGGGTGTTCAAGGTGATAGCGACCACCGGTGACACGTTTCTCGGCGGCGAAGATTTCGACGCTCGCGTCGTGGACTGGCTGGTGCACGGCTTCCAGCAGGAGCACGGGATCGACCTCCGCCAAGATCGCATGGCGCTGCAGCGCTTGCGCGACGCCGCAGAGAAGGCCAAGTGCGAGCTATCGAGTGTGCGGGAAACCGACATCAACTTGCCCTTCATCATTTCAACGGGGCGCAACGAGGCGCTGCACCTGCAACGTACGCTCACCCGCGAAACGCTCGAAGGGTTGACCGAGGACCTCATCGAACGCACCGTCGAGATCTGCCGGGACGCGTTGGGGGACGCTCGGCTCGATCCCAAAGATCTCGAGGACGTGATCTTGGTCGGCGGCATGACCCGCATGCCTGCCATTCAGAAAGCCGTGTCTGACTACTTCGGACGCGCTCCCAACAAGGGTGTCCATCCGGACGAAGTGGTGGCGCTCGGAGCCGCCATTCAGGGGCATGCCCTGGTCGAAGACAAGAACGACATGATACTGCTCGACGTCACGCCCCACGCGCTGGGTATCATGACGTTCGGCAGCCATTTCGAGGAGCTCATCCCGCAGAACACGACCGTCCCCACCAGCCGCACCAAGGTTTTCACGACGAGCCGGGACAACCAGACGGCGGTGAAGATCCTGGTCATGCAAGGCGAGAATGACAACGCGGAGAAGAACGAGCTCCTCGGCGAGTTCATTCTCACCGGCTTGCGCCGCGCGACGAAGGGGGAAATCGAAATCGAGGTAACGTTCGAAATCAACACGGACGGTATCGTGAGCGTATTCGCCAAGGATCTGGAGACCGGCCAGGCTCAATCGATTCAGGTCACGGCAACGAGCGGCCTGACCCAGGACGAGATCAGTAACATGATCGAGACGGCCAAGGATTACCTGGTCGAGCGGCGCGTGGACGAGGACTTCGAAGCTGCAAAGCAGGAGGCGGAGACGTTGATCGCCGAGATTGAGCGCTTATTCCCCGAAGTCGAAACGGTGGTGGGCTCGAGCGATTTCGGGCAGGACGCGCTGGGCAAGGCCCGCACGGTCCTGGAGATGGCCCGCGAAGCCATCGAAGCGCGCGGGGCGGCGCAAATTCGGGCTCACGTGGATGGTCTGGCGCGCACGCAACGAATGTTCAAGGGAGTCGTTTCGCGAGCCCAGTAGCTCGCGAAAATTCGACGTTACGGCCACAAGCGATGGATTTGGACGACGAACGCAAAGCGGCAGGGCGGTCCCCTCCGGAAGCGATCGAAGGGAAGCGCAAGGCGATCCCTGCGGACGAAGATTTGCTGTCCGACGTCGAGTTTGATCTACTCGACGAAGAACCGGAGGTGGAGGAGCCGGACCACGACGTCTTCGCACGGGACACTGCGATTCCCGCGTCACCGCCCGAGCAGCTCGCTGCGGAGGCGATGCGTCAGGCTGATGCAGGCGAAGTCCCCCCGACCCGAGGTCGCGCCTTGCCGCGCGTTCCACCACCTCCGCCGATGCGGTCGAAGCCGCAGATGCCCATCACCCTGGAGCCACCGTCCGAGGACCTCGAATTTGATAATTTCGACGCCCCGATCGACGTTTTCGGCAACCAATTGCCCGGCACCGCGCCGAGGCGCGCGAGGGCTCAGAACTCGGAGCTACCCACCGCCCCGCCGAACGAAAGGCGCGACACCAGCGAGGATGACAAGCGGACCAACCCCGCCCCACAGCGCGTCAACCGTGCCGCGTTCCTGGCGGAAACGACGCGCAATCGGCCGATCGATCCCGCGCTTCTGGCCAGCGTCGACCAGGCAGACGCCAATGGTCGGGCCACCGGCTCCGGACCGGCGCGCGACAGCGATTTCGGCCTCGAATTCTCGGAGGAGCTCGATCCACTGCTGGACGAGTTGGCTCCGACGCCCGAATCGGCGCCGCCGAGGGCCCCGGCACGCAGTCTTTCCGCACAGGACCTCGAAGAAAGTTATGCCGCCGGAGACTACAACCGCGCGCTGATGATCGCCGAGGATCTCCTGGCGCGCAGCCCCGATGATCGGGCGGCCCGGCGCTACGTGCAGAACTGCCGCGAAGTGCTGACCCAGATGTTTGCAGCGCGCATAGGCCCGCTCGATCAAGTGGTCAGCATTCTGGTGAAGCCCGAGGAGGTCCAGTGGCTGTCACTCGACCATCGCGCGGGTTTCTTGCTTTCGCTCGTGGACGGTCAGAGCACCGTGGACGAAATTCTCGACATCAGCGGGATGAGTCGGCTCGACGCGTTGAAGATCATTTTCGACCTCACCTCGCAACAAGTCGTGCGCCTGGCGTGAGCCTTTGATACCGAAGAACCGGTGAGGCTCCATCGGGTCGGCAGTGGCTTTGTCGTCGCGTTGCTCGCGGCGTCGCTAGGCCGTGGGGCGCGCGCCCGAGAGCAGCCACCGCGAGTCGCCAGCTACGAGCTATCGGCGCGACTCGACACGAACGCGCATACTGTCGATGGCTCAGGCACTCTGCATTGGGTCAATACGTCGGAACGCCCCACCGATGAACTGTACTTTCATCTCTACCTGAACGCGTTCGCGAACGCCCACACGCTGTTTCAGCGCTCGCCATTCCAGCGGGCTCGTAGTGGCCGCACTGGCAACCGTCCCGGCTCAATCGAGCTCACGCGTTTGTATGCACGGGAGCTCGATCGTGATCTCCTGATCGACCTCGAACCCCACAGCCCGGGAGATCCGGCCGATGCCACCGATCGCCGAGTGGGCCTCCCCAAGGCCATCGCCCCCGGCGAGGAATTGACGCTGGAGCTTGCCTGGCACTCAGTGCTTCCGGATCTGGTGGAACGCACCGGCGTGAGTCGAGACTTCTACCTGATCGCGCAGTGGTTTCCGAAGCTGGCCCGGTTCGAAAAGAACGGGGTCTGGGCCCATTTCGCGTTTCATCCCTTCGCGGAATTCTACGCTGACTTTGGCGACTACGACGTGCAGATCGACGTGCCTTCGCGTTGGCTCGTGGCGGCCAGCGGGGAGCGGTTGAACGAACGATTGAGCGAGGGGCGCCGCGTACAGCACTACCGCGCCAATGGCGTCCACGATTTCGCCTGGACGGCGTGGCCTCATTTCGAAAGGCGTTCGACCCAGGTGGGCGAGACGGCCGTCGAGGTCCTGTCCCCGCCGGGGCATCTGCGTAACGCCGAAGTCACGCTCGACACGGTGCGGTTTGCCCTCCCCTATTTCGAAGCTCGCTACGGCGATTACCCCTACCGGACCCTGACGGTCGTGCATCCGCCGGAGCACGCCAGCGCGGCCGGTGGCATGGAATACCCCACCTTCATCACCACGGGTGGGCCGTGGCACGTCACGGCTTGGTCGCGTGCGCTGGAAACCGTGACCGTACATGAGCTGGGCCATCAGTGGTTCTACGGTCTGCTCGCCAGCAACGAAGAACGCTGGCCATTTCTCGACGAAGGCTTGAACTCGTACGCGGAGAGCGACGTCCTGGAAGCTCGGTTTGGCCGTGCGTCGGCAGCGAGCCTGTTCGGCTTCGAGCTCTCGAACGAAGCCGTCCATCGCTCGTTGATGACGCTCGAACCCCTTTCCATTCCGATCGCTGCAGCCGCTTCCGAGTTTGGCTCGTTTCGCCAAATTTCTGCCGTGATCTACGCGAGGACGTCGCTGCTCATGCGCAGCCTCGCGAACGTCTACGGGCGCGAGGCGTTGAGCCGAGCGCTCGCGGCCTACGCCGCGCGCCAGCGCTTCGAGCATCCCGATCCCGACGCGCTTCTCGCCGTGATGGCCGAACAACTCGGGCCGCTCGCGCACGCCAACCTGCGCTCTGCCTTGTTCGATGGGGGGCAAGTCAACTACGAGGTCCGGGATCTGCAAGTGCGGTCCGTGGCAGCGCCCCCGACAGCCGATGCGAATGGCAGAGCGGCAGCTCAGTCCGGCCCTGGCTTCTTTGAGAGCCAGGTCACCGTGTACCGGCACGGAGAGCTCGTTTTTCCCGTCGATATCGTATTGACGACGTCCGCCGGTGAACGAATCGTCGAGCACTGGGCGGCGCAAGAGCGCTCGCGGGTGATCTCGCACGTGGGTTCGAGCCCGGTCACACATGCGGTCGTCGACGCGGAACGTGGTGTCCTGATCGAGGAAAATCTCCTCGATAACGCAGTTCACTCGACGCCGCGGTTCCCCGCGAGGCTGTTCGAGCGAGTATTCTACTGGGGACAGCTGCTGCTCGGAGCGCTGGAGCCTTGAGCCGTTCGCTCCTGCGCAGTAAGCGGCTCCGCGCGGTCGCCGGTGCGATCGCGGTCGTGTATGTTTTCCGCTCGCTCGCAGCGTGGCTTCTGGCATTGCCGGTGCTGCAGGCCGCCGCAAACTCGGGCGTGTTGAACTTTCCGGCGGGAGACGCGGTCTTGTTTGAACCGGGGGCGTCTTACCTCCTCGAATTCTTGTCGAGCCAGCGACGCGGCCTGCTCGCTGCATCCAGCTGGTATTGGATGGCCTGGCTCACGCTCGGGTTCGCGGGGTTGTGGCCGCAGTGGCTCTGGTTTCGGGCCTCTGCCTTTGACGCGGACACCGCTCGCCCCGCCGCGCCGCTCTGGCCCGAATCGTTCGAATTTGCGCTGCTCGGCGCGCTCAGCTGGTTGGCCCGCGGAACATTGCTCGTGGTCACTCTCATGGCAGCGCTGGCGTTGCGGATCTGGTTACTGCGGGTTGACGACGAGCGGGTGGCGGATCTCAGCGCCCTCGGCGTGGTGGCGGCGGGCCTCGTGACACAAGGCGGGTGCTCGGTGTGGCACGACGTCAGTCGGGCCGTGCTGGTGCGGCAAGGGCTGCACGCTCGCGCGGCGTCGGCACGCGCACGTGCACTGCTGCGCCAGCGCTGGCGGGCGCTCGGTGTGAGCTACGTCTCGACGCTGCTCGGCAGTGCCGCTTTGATTGCCGGCGGCGCCGCGCTGGTGAGCAGCATCGACCCTGCGCGACCGAGCGGCTGGAGTACGGCGTTCGCCTTCGCCAGCCATCAAGGCGTGGTGCTGGCCAGCCTCGCGTGCCGCGCCGTCTGGATCAACATCACCGTCCGAGCGGCGACGCCTCCGCGCCCTGACCAGCCTCACGCCGAAGCGTTCTTGTAGACCTTCAGATAGCGGCGTGCGGGAGCTTCCCAGCTCAGATCGAGCCTCAAGAGCCGGCGCGTGAGCCGCGGCCAGGCTGGGCAGCGCGCGGCAGCGAGGCCACGGGTCACGGCGCCCAACAAGGCCTCGGGCGACGGTTCGTCAAAAAGGAATCCGGTACCCGTCTCGAGATCGACGTCACAGTCGACGACCGCGTCGCAGACCGCGCCCCGCGCGAGCGCCACCGGCGCCGCACCGTAGCGTTGCGCCTTGCGCACGAGCGTGGCGCTCGGATCATAGCGATCGGCGGCCAAGAACAGGTCCGCCGCCGCCAAGAGCCGGCGCTCCGTGATGGGGTCCCCATCCTCCAGGAAAGCGTAATTGTCGCGGTCGGTGAGCGCCTTGTCCGAAAGCGCCTCGATGAGCGTCCGCTGACCCGTCCCGGCGACAATCAGACTCGCCGGCTGATCAGCGATGCGCCCCGCGACCCGGGCCAGCAGATCCGCGCCGCGCTCCTCCGTGAGCGGACCGAGCGCCACGATCAACGGCCGATCGGGGTCGAGATCGAGCCCCAGGCGCCGGATCAGCGCCGTCTTGCAGCTGCCCTTGTTGGCGAAGTTTTCTGCATTGAAGCGGCTGGGCAGGGCCGTGTCGACGGTTGGATTGTAGATCGCGTAGTCGAGCCCGGGCAGGATGCCCTGGAGCTCTTCAGCGCGGGCCTCGAACACCGGTGCGAGCACGCCGCCGCGGTCGGGCCCCGTCAGGTCGCGCGCATAGGTGGGCGAAACGGTGGTGACGGCGTCCGCCATCTGGATGCCACCCTTGAGTACGTTGATCTGCGAGCCCGACTTGACGCCCGCTTCCGTGAACAGCGCCTCGGCGATCCCGAGGTTACTGAGCTCCTTGCTCGGGAAGCTGCCGTCACGACGCAGCTGATGCACCGTGAGCACCTTGGGTAGCGGCACGTCCGTCTGCGCCAACGCGATCGCCGCCAGCGCACCGGGCCAATCGTGCAAGTGCGCCACGTCGAAAGCCTGCCCCTGCGCCGCACGCTGCACCGAGAGGGCTGCCGCAGCTTGCCCGAGCAGCGCAAATCGCCGTGGATTATCGGGGTAATCCCCATCAGCGTCCCCGTACACGCCTGGCTTGGAGAAGAACTCCGCGGCGTCGAACAGTGCAATCTTGACGCCGGAGCCGAGCTGGCCATCAAACACGGTGACGGACTCGCCCGAGGCCAATTTGAGGGGTGTCAGCCGGCGCGCCACCAGCAGACCTTGCGCCTCGAAGCTCGCGTACCGAGGCAACGCCACCGTGACCTCGTGCCCGAGCTGCACCAACATCCGGCTCAACGCCGCTACGGAATCACCGGCTTCGCCCTCACGGGCGTAAGGGCTGAGCTCGGCGGCAACCATCAGGATTTCCATCGGCACGGCGTGTATCACGACCCGAGCCAGCTGTCCCGGCGTGCCTCGCGAACCTATGCCCTTCGAGCGCATTTCGCGCGGGCGCTGGCCGAAAAACCGCAGTAGGCTGCCGCCCGCATGGATTCACTAGTAGCCAAAGCGGCGATTTTGCAGGAGGCCCTGCCCTACATTCGCCGGTTTCACAATCAGACCGTGGTGGTCAAATACGGCGGCCACGCCATGGTCGACCCGGAGCTCGAAGCGAGCTTCGCCCGCGACGTCTGCCTGCTTCGCTACGTGGGGATCCGGGTCCTGGTCGTGCACGGCGGTGGCCCCCAAATCAACGCTACCCTGGCCCGTCTCGGCATCGAGTCGACCTTCAGCGCCGGGCTGCGGGTCACCGACGACGCCACCATGGACGTGGTGGAGATGGTGCTGGCGGGCCGAGTCAATTCTCAGATCGTCGGCCTTTTGGGCGCCCAGGGCGGCAGAGCCATCGGCCTCTCCGGGCGGGACGACTCGCTGCTGCTCGCCGAACGGCTCGGTGCCGTTCAACACCCCGGCCAGGGTAGTGACGCGCCCAAGGTGGACCTCGGTCGCGTGGGGCGCATCGTGCGGGTGAAACCCGCGCTGCTCGAGAATTTGGTCTCGAACGGCCTCATTCCGGTGATTGCGCCGATCGCGATCGACGCGGACGGCCGTCCGCTGAACGTCAACGCCGATTCCGCGGCGGGCGAGATCGCGATCGCCCTGAATGCCCAAAAGCTCGTCTTGATGACCGACGTCGAAGGCGTCAAAGACGAGCACGGTCGCGTTCTGGATTTTCTGGATGCGCCGACGGCGCGACGCCACATCGAGAGCGGTGTGATTGGAGGCGGCATGATCCCCAAGGTGGAGTGCGCGCTGTCGGCCATCGACCAGGCCGTGCGCCAGGTGCACATCATCGACGGGCGCACGCGGCATGCACTGCTGCTCGAGATTTTCACCGATCAGGGCGTCGGGACGGAGATTCGGGCCAGCGCCCGCGGCAAGGCTTCCGGGGATTGAGCGCACCGCGCTGGCTCATCGATCCCGATCTGATCCGGCCCCGTGGAGTGGCGGACGATGCCATCGTGCGCGTGCTGCGAGTCCCACCGGAATGCGCAGGCCTGCGCCTCGATGTGTTTCTGAGCGGAGCCCTGCGCAATACGAGCCGGACACGGGCGAAGCTGATCGCGGAAAACGGCGCATTTGGTCCCGAAGGCAAGCCCCGCAAAGCCAGCGAACGGCTGCGCGCCGAAGACCGCATCGTGCTCTGGCGGCGCCCCGTGGACGACCCTGATACCGAGCTGGAACTGCCGGTGATCTACGAGGACGAGCACCTGCTCGTGATCGACAAGCCGCCGAACATCGCCGTGCACCCGACGGCCCGCCACCACAACGGCACCGTGACCAAACGGCTCGAGCAACTGTATCCGGGGCAACGGCTGCACCTGATTCACCGCCTCGACCGTGAAACCAGCGGTGTGCTCCTGATTGCACGAGGGCCCGAGGCGGATCGTGCCTTCAAGATGGCGTTTGAGGGGCTGCCTCCACCGGACCCTGGGCTCGAGCCCCGCCGCCGCCGGCCCCGAGCACGCCTGACACCGCCCGTGCGGCAGCGCCTGGTCGAGAAATATTATCTCGCAATCTGCTGGGGTGCCCCGCCTGACGGAGAGGTCAACCTGCCCCTCGAGAGCGACCCTGACAATCCGCTGCGCGTCAAGATGCGCCTCTCGAAGCCCGGCGAGGGGCTGACGGCACGAACGACATTCGAGAGCCTCGCACGCTGCGACGGCTACTCCCTGGTGCGCTGCGTTCTACTCACCGGTCGGCAGCACCAGATCCGCGTCCATTTAGCCTCGCTGGGCTGCCCCGTCGTCGGCGACAAATTGTACGGGCCGGATGACCGCCTTTTGGCTAGAGGCGCGGACGGGCTACTTTCCGAAGACGATCTGACGCTGCTCGAGTTGCCCCGACACGCCCTGCACGCCTCCTGCTACCGCCTGAGCCACGCCGTCACCGGGCAAACACTGGAGCTCCGCGCCCCGCTCGCCGCCGATCTCGCGGATTTTTGGCGCTCAGTGGCGGGCTCCGAGCCTCCCAACGCTTGACGAAGCGAGGTCGAGACGATACGCGGTTGACAGCCATGAGACTGCGCCGCGCGTCACGACGAGATCGGACTGCACGATCGGAACTGTCGGCACCGTGAGAATTCGAAATGAGAATTCCAAAAGGCGTCACGCGCGCCAGCCTCGTCGCGATCAAACCCGCTCTGCGCGATGGCACCGAGCGAGACCCGACACACATGAGAAAAGTAAACGCGATCGGAGATTTATGAGCCCCAAAGTTGTCCCCGAAGCGATTGTCATGACATCCGGAAAGCGTGCTTTATCTTCTTGGCACTCCATTTCGTCAGTTCCAACCTCGAGCAGGAGGCTTTGACCGGTGAGCGAACGAGCAGATCCTAGGCCGCAAGGCTTGCCGCAGGACGTCGCGCGAGTCCTGCAAAACGGCTTCTACACTGGCAGCGCTCCGGCTTCGACCGAGCCCGGCCAGGAACCGACGGCGAAGCGAGACGCGAAGCCATCGCACTACAAGGTGATTTGCATCTCCATGTACACGGAGGACCTCAGGCGCTTGGACGGCATGGTCGAAGCGCTCAAGGCTCGCGGCCTCACCAAGGCCAATCGCAGCGCGCTGATCCGCTATGCGCTCGGCGAGGTCGACCTCGATCGCGTGCCCAAGGGGCTCTGATCTCAGCTGAGGGGCCTTGCCATTGGGGGTGGCTCTCGAGGGGTGAATAGTCTGGATTTCCGGCACGTGGTGGCCGCGTGTTCGCCTGCGCATGCTATGAATTGGTTAATAAGTCCCACGGATGGTTGGAGTCACGTCGCTGAAATACCGCGTCAATTCATAGGCAAAGCCGTCGTATTTGCAGCTGTGTCGAGGGCGGGGCACGCGCTTCCAGTTTGCTGCCAGGCCTCGAATACAGGTGATGAATAAGCACTCAAATCCCGGTGAACACTTTGGATTCTCGCCCTGCGCGTTCTGGTGTATGGGATTGTGAGCAGTGGCGCCGCTCAGCTCGAGCACTACACTGCCAATCCGGTGGGTGAGCATGGCAAAGCGCGAGGACTCGGACGCGGCTCAGCACGAGACATTTCCCGGCACCGGGCCGCGCAAGGGGCCACAGGCCGATAGCGGCATCCACGCCGTCGAACAGATGGTGGATGCGGCGATCGATCAGCTGGCCCGGCAATATCGCGAGCGCGGGGTCGCACACTCCACCGTCGAGCATGAGTCGCAGCGCGTCGCGCGAGGGTCCGAGGCAGCTCAGCGTGCAATCGCACGAGAGCAGGCTTCGTCGGCGATCGTTCCTGAAGGGGCAGGCTCCCAGGAGCGGCGTCTGCGCTGGCGCGGGCTCGATGTTTCGGACGAGTTTCATCAATACGCGCAGCGCATCGCGCGCGGTGAG
>JAYWEH010000137.1:0-5634 GCA_043780025.1 Deltaproteobacteria bacterium | reverse complement strand
CAGCTTGTCGGCTGCGCTGAACACCCGGCGAGACCGCTTCGGCACCGTCTCCAGGATAGCCCCATCAGCGCCTGGCGCACGGGGTTGGCGCTCACTCTCCGGAGGGCCTTCACGATCAGAAACACGGAATGGTTTGGGCACGATCTGTCGTCCATTCTCCGCCCATTGGTACTTAGGTTTCCAGGGGGAGCTGTCTCAAACGACGTTGGCACGGGGGGAGATGCGACCGCTCTCTCCGAACAAGTGCTCCAACTCCTCTTCCTGGGGCATTATTTCGGAGTGTAGACAACTGAGAAGCAGCGAGGCGCCGGCGAGGCTTTCCTCCTGATCATTCTCCTCCATTGGTTTACGAGACATGGCCGTCGTGACGTCCAGCCCCGTTAGCCACGCCGCCCATACGACGAGCGCCGCAGCGGACGCAACTTCCGAAGATTCGCCATACTTGTCTTGCACGGCACCGATGAGGCCGTCTGCAGGCGCGAAGGCGACGACGGAGGACTTCTTGAACAGCTCCCAAAGCGCGTCGTGGTCAATCAGCGATTCTCCTCGCCGTAGCCATGCGAACCGTGGCTGGCGCTGCCGCAACCGATGGAGCAGGCCCAGGCAAGCAACCAGTTGTGTCACGACAGCAAAGGGCTCTGCCTTGGCATTCCACGCCAGGTCTAACCGCTTCACCATTCGGTCCATGAGTCTTCGCGTCTTGAGCCGACACCGATGGCCCATCATTCGTTCCTCGTCGCGGGGGAACACCTTGACCGGCGTTTCAGTGGTCTCATCGATTTGCTCTTCACTCATTCGCGGCGCCACGGGCGCGTCGCCGAGGAGACCTTCGCCCAGCTTGTAGATCAGCGCATCCAGGACCAATCCGATATCACCGGTACTGGAGCGCGGCTTCCGCCGGCCCTTATTGACTAGCTCCCCGATTCCTGCGGATCCCTCTGCTGCGGTCGTGGGCTTGTTTTCACCTGTCCCTCTCTCTCGTTGGGGTCGCGGCACCGGCTCTTCGTCAAAAATGGCTTTCGCGATGATCTCCATATAGGATTCGATGCCGTCTTCCCCCGCATCGAGGTCCATGAGTGCTTTTCGCAGCGTCTGGTGCTTCTTGCTCGTCGCGCGATCCTGTAGCTCGCGAAGGTGCTGAACCACGGCCATCCGGATCCCGTCACGGTGCTCCGCCTCCAGGCAGGCTGCGCGCACCCGCAATTCTTCGTCCTCCAGAGGCACCAAGCGCCGGGTGCCATCCATTTGTGACTGAGCGCGTGTCAGGTTACCTCCATCGCGATCCAACACGCCAACAAGGTCACCCACGTCAGCAAAGGACGCATCGATTGAGAAGCCTCGTTCGGTCGCGAGCGCCAACCATACACGCTTTCGACCGTCGACCGCGACGTCGTCCAGCATCGGCCGATTGTCGAGTGCCTGCCACGCGGCTTCGCTCATCTCGGGGCACTCTCGGATCGAGCCGAGCCCGAGTTGCTCTGGCAGAGGGTCACCTTTCCGTAGCCTCCGGGCCAGCACCAACTCGGCGTTGCGATAGTTCACATCCAGCCATGCGGGCGCACTGGGATTTGCGCTCCCGCTCACGAGCAAAGACTCGCCGCTTCTCAGCTGAATGTACAACACCTTTCCGTGGATCAGCCGATTGACGTCGTCTCCGTGCCAGCCGGAGAGGTCCTTGAAGACAACACCCGAGCTGCGCTTTGCGGTGCCGACATCCAGCTCGGAGTGTTTGGGGCTGATGCCCACAATCAGCTCAGCTTCGGGGTGCTCCACTCGTAACGTATCAATGAACTGCAGCCGCCGGTCAAAGTACGGGCCGACTACCGTGATGCGCTCCACCGGACCGTCCAGTTTCACGCGAAGCTGCTCCCACAGGCACTGCCCCCCGGGCTGAGCGCCGATCACAGTTACGTCTGCGTCGGGCTGTGCCGGTGTTCGTAGCCAGGGCGCCCAATTGCACGCGGCGTCGACGAGGTCGGCCACCTCGTCCATGACCGTTCCCGCCCACCCCAGAGCGAATTGAAAGACGGCCTGGCCGAGGGCCTCCGTCGCGCGGTCATGAATGGTTACGACGTTTGAAATCTCACGGTTCACGCCGAAACCACTCAAAGTGAGGTTATGGCTGCCCAAGAGGAGCTTTGACTGCCGCTTCCCGAGAAGCAGCGCATATTTGGCGTGAAATGCGCCCGGCACCGCCACCGGAACCAACGTGTATAGGCGCCCCGCCAGGCGAGGGACGATTTCCTCATCGCCGAGGCTCTGCGCACATTGCGCCGCGTCCATCAAGAGCACGTTATGATCGCAGCCGCGGCTTCGCAGCGCGCGGAGCACCACGTCCTCGAAGAAGGGGAAGTGCACGTTATACGAGCCGAAGATGGCCGCCTGATAGCTGCCGCTTTTGAGCTCTTCGAACAGCTTGATGCCTTCAGCCATGGAGCTCCCCTCGCAACACTTGGCCTGCCGCCGTGAGCCGGTGTTCAGCGTCGATCAGCCCGAGATCACGCAGTGCCCGTAGCGTTTGCTCGAGGCGGGGGTTGCCGTAGACGACTTCGATGTTCTGAACGGGAAGTAGCCCTAGCTCGGACGGTCGAATCCGAAACGTGTCGATGCCCTGGGAATGCAGTTTTCTAAAGGCGACCCGCAGGTGATGGCCGACGCTCCAGTGAGTAACGAGCCAGGTAATCCAATCCTTCACCGTGAGGGACTGCCACGTGCCCAGCGACAAGCTGCGTAGACTTCGCAGATTCAAAGGGTAATCCTTGAAGTACGAGTCCTCTCGGCTAAATCCCGGATACGGTGGCTCGTCCGCCAGTCGCGCACTCAACGACGCGAGCAGGGTTACCGCGCGCGAGATGGCTGGGCCAATCTCCTTTTCGGCGATGAGTCGTTCGGCCTGGCGCAACTCATGCGCTTCGTCTTGGATATCGCCGCGCGGTGGTAAGCGAGTGGCCGCGTCGGCAAAAAAGTCCCTTGCTGGTCGCGCGAGCTCGAGACCGCTCAGCTCGGCTCCGCACCGCTCCATGAACCATCGCGCCACTTGATGGCTCGACTGTAGCGCCGGAAGCTGACCTGCATCGTTGGCCTTCTCGACAGCGCGGAATACGCCGCAGAACAACGACTGCAGGGTCACGCTCAATAGCTCATGGCGGTGATACGCCGCCCACTTTGAGAGTGCAGTGTCGTTCCACGCGCCGGTCGGCAGCAAGCCGCCATACGCGCTTTCTCGGAACTGCCAAATGAGCCGATCGCGATCGTCAACAGGGTGCTTCTGAGCAACGAGAAAATCGCAGACCAGCCGAAGGGCGTCCCTCATGTCTGGTGCGCCGGCAAGCCGATCACGGTTGAGCAGCACGTCGAGGATAGCGTCGATCTCGGCGGTTCGGCGTTCGAGATGGCAGGGGCAGAACGGCACCAGCTCGTCAAGGAGCTTTGCCGAAACCGTATCTCCCAAAATGGCGTTCCAGAACGCGTTGCCGGGCACTTCAGAGTCAAATGCGCGAGCGAGACGCACACCTCTTGTGGGCGTAACCTTGATGCCGCCTTTACGACCGCCACCCATGATGTCGAGGGTCTGCAGCGTCCCACCGTAGTACTGGTCGAATCCGCCGAGCTCGGCCATGAAGTAGCTCTTCGCGCTCTCCGTGCGAAGGGAAGGTTCTGCGAAATCTGAAAGCTGAAAAACCCGCTTATCCAGTTCCCGAAGAGGTCCGAGCAGTTTGCTGCGCCCCACCAGGCCGCCCCCATGCATCTCGGGCGATTCCTTGGTTATCAGTTCGTGCCGGGCGCCCACGAGCGTGAACAGACACTCTGCGCGACGGAACAAGCGAACGAACTCGTCGTAGCCAGCGGTGGGTTGCTGTTGACCGAATTTCCACGTAAACCACGGGTAGAATGCGTAGCTACGAACGCGATCGGTGACGTTCGTCACGCAGGGCACCAGTTCGGTGTAGATGGCCTCGCTGACGGCGCGCACACCGAGGTGGTCTTCGCCGGTGACTGGGCTGGGAGGAAGGACCCAGGCGGTGTTGACGTCAACTTGCATGGCTTTCACCCTTCGTCGCGGTCGTGCGAACGTGACCACACGTGGCACCAACGCGGATTTGCCCGTGGCGCGGGCCTGGAGCGCAACGTATGTCGTGTCCCAATTCAGCCCCCAAACTGCTTGGCGAGACAACGGCGCTGCGGGCGCCCTCAATAGCGCGGGCAGCTCACGGGAAATTTAGGCCAACTTCATTGGGCAAAACATCGAATGCAATCGGGATGTTGGCGACACTCAGAACGACGCTGGAGATGTTGGGTCCCCGCACGACAGCGAAAACCGCAATTTCATTCCTCGAAGTAGTCGTTGTCGACCTTGGCGACGCGCAGGGTGCGGTGGCTGACGCCCACACCGTGTTCAATCATGAGCTGGGTGAGCCGTTGGCCATCCACCAAGACGATGCGCTCCACCGAAGCCGCAAACTCTCGTGCCTGGGTGGTGAAGGAATAGGTCGTGATGAACACACCCTTGTTCGCGCGCTGTCCGGCAAGCGCGCCGTAGAAGCCCTGCACGTCGGGCCGACCGACGACACCCTTCCAGCGCTTGGCTTGCACGTAGACCTTTTCGAGTCCCAGCCGATCGAGGGAGATCACGCCGTCGATGCCGCCGTCCCCGCTTCCTCCCACCCGCAGCAGATCGTTGCGACTGGTCCCGTAACCGAGCGCATGCAAAAGATCCAGCACGAGGGCCTCAAAGAATGTCGGAGAGGCCCGACCAATTGCGTCGAGAAGCTCCTCCGACACGGTTTCATTGAGCTCGTCGAGAGCTTCTTCAAGATGATCGTCCGGACTTTTTGCGGCTGAATCCGGCTGGGGTGCGGCGGTGTCACCTCCATCCGGGCGTGCTTCCGGCGAAGACGCCTTTCGTTCCACCGCGGCAAGCCGCTGAATCTGGTCGGCGCTGAGGGGGTGTGGATTGTCTTTCGCGAACTGCAACCCGGCCGCGGTGATCTGCCAATGACCATGCCTGGGCGACTCGGAGAGTTGGTGGCGCTTTAGCCGATCCTGTGCCCAGCCGATTCGATTCTTATAGACGGGCTGATGCCCGCTCGGAAGAAGCTCTTGGCGTTGAGCCTCGGTCAAGCCGCTGGCCAGCGCAACGGCTTCGTAAGCGACGGGCGTCCCCACGCCTTCCGGGTGCATCGCGAGGCAACGAAGCAGTGGGTCGATGAATTGGTCGTAGCTGGGCAGCGTCATTTTCTACTCCGCGCCAGTCACAGCGGTTCCGAGGCATTCCGGAATTTGTCAACGCGTCTGAGACAGCGATCTTTAGAATTCTATGAAGCAAACGCTATGGCTGCTGCAGCCAGCGCCTCGCGTCGCGGCGTACTCGCCGTGGCGTGAGGCGCCTTCTGGGATCTGATTGCAGGCGGCATGTCGTCGACAGGTGGAGTGTTGATATTCACGGAGGCGAGCGGATCGGCGTCGCCGACGGCAACCGCCAACGCTTCGAGCGGGTTGATATGCACCTCTGCAGGCGGTAGGGCGGCCTTTGGCGGGCCGTTTGGGAAGCGCTCGGGGTGCAGAGCGTAGACGGCGTCGAGCGTCGCCTGGCGGACGGCATGCACGGCTGGGACCCGTCCGAAGAACACCTCC
>JAYWEH010000136.1:0-5635 GCA_043780025.1 Deltaproteobacteria bacterium | reverse complement strand
GCGGACGCTCGGCAAGAAGCGGCGGGCGTCGCCTCGAGCGGCTCCGAAGGACAAACACCGCCACCCTTGGCGTGATCAGCGAGTTGGCCCGAGCCTTGCTCAGGGCAGCGCAGGTTCAAACGTGAGACATCCGATGAGACACACGATCACCACCGCGCTCGCTCTGTGCGGGCTCGCTTATCCACTCCTGGCTCGGGCACAAGTTCCCGCCGAGCCTGCCCCCGGCGACGCCGGCGCTCTGGCGGTACCCGACGCGCCGGCACGAGAACAGCTGACGCCGCCGCGACTACTGCAATCCGTCGAACCGGTGTATCCGGAGGCGGAGCGCCAGAGCGGGCGTGCCGCCAGCGTGGGGCTCGTGTTGACGCTCGACGCCGACGGAATGGTCGTCGACGCGAGCGTGAGCGAGAGCGCCGGAGGGGCCTTCGACGCGTCGGCGCGGAGTGCCGCGCGCCAACTCCGGTTCAGCCCTGCCCTGCGCGGAAACACGCCCATGGGCTCGAAGATCGCATTCCGCTTCGATTTTCAGATCGCTCCCGCGGCTCCTGCCGCCCCCGCCCCTGTCCCGGCTCCACTGAGCGCGCCACCGGCTCCCCAGGCGGCTCTTGTCGAAACGACGGAGGGGGCGCTCGACGTGGAGGTGGCGGGTGAACGGCGCGCGCGCGAACCGACGCGGCGTGTGCTCGAGATGGAGGAGATCACGAAGATCCCCGGCACGAACGGGGACGCACTGCGCGCGATCCAGAATCTGCCCGGCATCGCGCGCGCGCCCGGGCTCGACGGGGTTCTGATCGTGCGCGGCTCTTCACCGCGCGATTCACAGGTGTTCATGGACGGCACCAACATCCCGCTCGCGTATCACTTCGGCGGGCTGTCGTCCGTGGTGCCGAGCGAGATGCTCGACCACATCGACTTCTATCCGGGCAACTTCGGTCCGGAATACGGTCGAGCGACGGGCGGCATCATCGATATCGGCTCACGAGCACCCAAGAAGGAGGGCTACGGCGGGCTCTTGCAGGTCGACCTCATCGACGCTCGCCTGCTCGGAGAGGTCGCGCTCAGTGACGACACGCGCGTGCTGATCAGCGGCCGGCGCTCCTGGCTCGACGCCTGGCTCGGATCGGCGCTGGAGGGCGCTGACGTCGCCGTCTCCACCGCGCCCGTCTATTACGACTATCAGGCCATGATCGAACATGACGTGACCGAGTCGACGACGCTGCGCCTGTTTGGCTTTGGATCCGATGACCAGCTGAAGCTGTTGATCAAGAGCCCCGATCCGAGTGACCCGGCGGGTGGTGGCGACGTGTCCCTGCACACCGGCTTCTGGCGCGTGCAGGGGCGCGCCGACACGCGGCTCGGCCACGACGCGCGCTGGACGACGTCGATCTCCGTGGGCCAGGACATCGAGCAGTTCAATCTCGGCAGCATCAAGACCGACATCGATGTGTATCGGTTGGATCTGCGCTCGGAGCTCGGGGCTCGCCTGTTGCCGGAGCTCAGCGTGCGCGGCGGTTTCGACGTGCAAACGGGCGACTACGACGTGATCTGGCGCGCACCGCCCATCGTGATCGACGACGGGGATACGTCGGGTCCGCTCTTCGGACGGCCGCTGACGGAGCTGCGCGCCGACGGCACGTTCCTGCACCCCGGTGCTCACGCTCAGGCGGAGGTCACGCCAGTCGCCGGGTTATCGATCCTGCCCGGCGTGCGCGCGGACTACACCAAGGACGCCGAGCAGTGGACCGTCGCGCCACGCCTGGCCGTGCGCTACGACCTGCCCGGCGTAGCTGCCCGCACCACGCTCAAGGCCGGTGCGGGCAGCTACCACAAGCCGCCCGAGCCCTACGAGAGCATGGAGCCCTTTGGCAGCCCCGGCGTGAAGAACGAACACGCCTGGCACTACAGCTTCGGCGTGGAACAGGAGCTCATGCGCGCCGTCGAGCTCTCGGTGGAAGGCTTCTACAAGGACCTCGACGAGCTGATCGTGTCTGCGCCGGCAGGGCTCGAGACCGAAAGCGGTGTCAGCTACGCCAACCTGGGCGTCGGCCGCGCCTACGGCGGTGAGTTCTTGTTGCGCTACCGGTCGGACGGGCCCTTCTTCGGTTGGGTCGCGTACACGCTATCGAGGAGCGAGCTCAAAGGCGGCGCGAGCGAAAGCTGGGAGCTGTTCGACTTCGACCAGACGCACATCCTGACCGCGCTCGGCAGCGTGAAGCTCGGCCGAGGCTGGCAGGTCGGCGCGCGTTTCCGCTACGTCAGCGGCAGTCCGTACACGCCCTACACAGGCGGCATCGCCGATCACGACGCCGGCGTGTATTCCCCGTTGCTCGAGTCCCCCGCCAATCAAAGCCGCCTGTCGGCCTTCCACCAGCTGGATCTGCGCGTGGACAAGACCTGGTCCTTCCAGAGCTGGAAGCTCAGCGCGTACCTCGACGTGCAGAACGTCTACAACCGCCAGAACAGCGAGGATATCACTGCTAACTACGACTACTCGGAGAGCGAACCGCTCCCGGGGTTGCCCCTCCTTCCCGTGCTCGGCATCCGAGGTGAACTATGAAACCGCTCGCTCACGCCCCCATTCAAAACTCATCCATTCCGTCTCGTTCTCGTTTTCTCGGATTGCGCTCGGGCATGCCCTGGAGCATCGGGCTCGCGCTGTTGCTGCCGGGGTGCGACCCCGGTTTTGCCCCGGGCTCCGAGGTCAGCTCGCTGCGCGTCCTGGCGGTGCAGGTGGACAACCCCTTCGCCAGCCCCGGCGAGACCGTGCATCTGCAGGCACTTAGCTACGACCCCGAGGCTCGGCCCATCACCTGGGCCTGGGCTTTGTGCGCCGAGCCAGCGTCGTCGAACGTCGAAAGTTGCCTCGCGGACGTGGCGCGGACCAGCGCCGAGACGGGCACGTTACCGTTGCTCGGGATGGGCAGCGGCCTCGACAACATCGACCTCACCATCGCCGCCGATGCGCTCGATCGCGTGCCGGACGTGGCCAAGGCGCAAGCGCTGGTCGGCGTCGTCAGCGTTGCCTGCCCCGGCACGCTCGAGCTCGCTCCGGGCACGGCTGCAGCACAATTGCCCTTTCGTTGCATCGACGACCAGGGCCGCGAGTTCGGGCTCGACGAAGCCATCGTGGGCGTCAAGCGCGTGTTCTTGCGCGAGGCGGAGCGGAACCAGAACCCCGTCGTGGAACAGGTGCTGTTTGACGGCGAGCTGTGGGAGGAAAGCGACGTCAAAGAGGTCGACGGCTGCGACACCGAGGAGCACCTGATCGATGACTGCGCGTCGAGCTTGCACCACCGCCTTCAGGTGCGGGTCAGCGCGGCTAGCTTCGAGTCGGGCATCGATGAATTCGGGCGCGACTTTCGCGAGCAAGTCATCGTGCAACACTACACCGAGCAAGGTATCGTCGAGACGGCGGTGCGCACCGCGGCAGAGTCGGAAACCAACTGGGTGGCCCGCAGCCGCGCTTCGGGCAGCGAAATTCGCGTCTGGTTCGTGGTGCGTGACGATCGCGGCGGCGTGAGCTGGGCCGAACGGCGCGTCCGGGTGCGCTGATGTCCGCCCCGCGGACACTCGACCGCCTCGCGGACACATGGCCGCTCGTCCGCGGGGCCCCGAGCGCGACCGTGCGATCGAGGAATGAACGCTCAGCGGAACGAATAGCCGAGAGCCAGTGACACCACCGCGCTGCTTCGGAATACGATACCGAGTGCCTGGCGCTCCTCGTCCGTGGGCGCGCCGGTGATGATCACCACGTTGTCCTTCCCGAGCAGCCAGGCGTAGCCGAGTGCGAAGACCAGGGTAAAGCCGCCCTCGCTGGTCCAATCCACGCCCGTTACGGCTTGCGCGAACGTGGAGGGCAACAGTTCGATGTTGAAATCGGGGTTGCTGTCGTCGCTGCCGAGCTCGCGGCTCGGCGCATCGAAGCCGGACGCCGCAATCAGCCCTACACCGACGAACGGCGTCACCGCGGAGGTCAACACATTGTAGCGCGCGCGGACGCCGATTTTGGCTCCCACCGCGCCGAGCCCCGCGCCCAGATCGACCGACAGGTGCGGGTGAGCGTGGAACGTCAAGAGCGGCCCCACGCCGGCCAAACCGTTCCAACCGAGCTCGCCCAGGAGCGCCAGGCGGCGCTTGGCGCGCACCGGTTCGGGCGCGCGCGCCGCAGCCCTGGCCACGACTCGGACCGCTATGGCGGGCGGCAGTGAAAGCGGCGCTGGCTCTTCCAGCGACGGCAGGCGGTCTGGGCCTTGATCCGCGGGGGCGGGCTCGACGCGCGGCGCGGCAGGCGTGGGCGCCGGTGAAGCGTCCGGTGTTTCGGCGGGCGGCGCTACTGGCTCCGCCAGCGCGGGCACTGCACGCGCGAGTGCCGGCCACAACTGGGCCGCGAAGGCGAGGGCAGCCAGGCAGGCCGTGTGACCGTGTTTGTTCATGCGACCGCTTCTGTTGCCTTTGCGTCCAGCAATGCAGGACTCAGGCCATGCGAGCACGCGACGCGCCAACATGTTCAAAACTCTCCTCGCAGCGTCAGGCCGAGCTCACCGGGTGCCACGAGCCCTGACCAGGCCAGGTTCGATCCGAACCTGCCTCGATCGGCCGCCGGCTCCCGGGGCTGCAGCGTGGGCGCGGGCGCGCGCAGGTCCTCGGGCTCCGGCTCGTCGAGCTCGTGCAGTAACAGGCCGGTGACGAACAAGCCGAGAGCGGCGCCAAAGCTGGCGCCAGCGATGGTGCGATAGCGATCGCGCTGGGTGATCGCCGCCTCGTAACGAACGCGCTCACCCTGGCTCACGTTTTCTCGTTCGCGCTTGGCCAGGAACTCCTGCGCGGAGTCTTGCGCGCTCACCGCGAGGTAGCTGAATGCGCCCCCAGCCAGGACCGCACCACCGCCGGCGAGCAACAACGCATAGGAGGCGTGCCGTTGCGCGGTGGGCTCGAGCGTCACGCTTTCGCGGAGCAGCTCGCCCTTGCCGAGCTCGAGCACGCGGGTATCCACTCGATAGCCGTTTTCGACCACGCTCAAGCGATGAATGCCGCTCGGGAGCTCGAGCACGAGCTGCTCCCCACCTTCGCTGGCGAAAATCCCGTTCACGTACACGTCCGCGCGCGCAGGGGTGGACAGCTCCACGCGGCTCGGCAGGGGCGCGAGCGGCACCGAAACGGGGATGAGCTCACCCTGCACCGCCGTGACCTCCCGCTCCGCGGTCGCAAAGCCCGTAGCGCGCACCTCGACTCGATGTTGGCCCGGCTCGACGTCGAGCAGCAGAGGCGAACCCGAGCGATCGCCCCCGTCGACCGCGATCTGCGCGCCCGGCACCTCCGAGAAGATAATCAATCGGGTATGCCGTTCGCCGGATGCCGGCGGGGTGCCACGAACGTTCGCGTCGATCTTGGCCGCGATCGGCTCGAGCTGCGCGAGCGCGTCCACCGCATCCGAGCGCCGTCCGCCGCTCTGCACCTGTCCGATGTAGAGCCGGAACAATTCGATCGAACGGGTGAGGTGGCCGGGCTCGTGCGTGACGAAGTATTGGCGGCGCTCGGCCTGTGCGAGCGAGAAGGCGATGGCCGGCAGTGGGCTGAGCGCATACGCGGACTCGAGTGCCTGGATCGCGGCGGCGTAGTCGCCTGCGGCGTAGGC
>JAYWEH010000135.1:0-5635 GCA_043780025.1 Deltaproteobacteria bacterium | reverse complement strand
AGCGCCAATTAGAGGCCACAAAACAGACAGGGGGCTCGGCGCGACGACGTGCTCGGTGTCTTCGCGCCGAACCCCCACTAAGGGAGGACCTCTCTGTGATGTTTAGTGAGTGGTGGTGAATTAGATTTCCGTGCACCAAAATCGTCCGCGATCGTAAAAATCGAGAATCGTAGGCGGTTATGGGTGCGCCGAGGGCGTTCCTTCGCCACACTCCCGCGCCGTGCCAGCCGTAACCCTGCGTCGATCAAAAGACGGCCCCGTGGCCGCTCGCCGATCCGACTTCCTACCCACCTGCCGCGCCGACATGGACGCCCGTGGATGGGACCAGCTCGACATCCTCATCATCAGCGGCGACGCCTACGTCGATCACCCGGCTTTCGGGCCTGTGTTGATTGCGCGGTTTCTCGAGCGCAGGGGCTTTCGGGTGGGCTTCATCGCCCAGCCCGAGTGGGAGGGTCCCGAGGACATCGCCCGCATGGGCACGCCGCGCCTATTTGTGGGCGTGAGCGCGGGCAACCTCGACTCGATGCTGAACAAACTCACCGCACAGAAGAAGGTGCGCTCCGAGGATCAATACAGCCCCGGGGGTCAGACCAACCGGCGGCCCAACCGCGCCACCATTGTCTACTCGAACCTGTGCCGGCAGGCCTTTCCCGGGCTGCCGATTGTGCTCGGGGGCATCGAGGCGTCGCTACGCCGCATCGCCCACTACGACTACTGGATGGATCAACTGCGGCGTTCGATCCTGCTCGACGCCAAGGCAGACCTGCTCGTGTTCGGCATGGGAGAAAGCCCAGCGTGGGAGATCGCGCGGCGCCTGCACGAGGGTGAGCCCGTGGAGAGCCTGCGCGACGTTCGTGGCACGGCGTTTGCGTTGAGCAGCCCCAAGGCGTGGGAGCCGATCGCGGCTGACCCGAGCCGCTATGTGACCGACGGCAAGGTCGTGGTGTTGCCGTCGTTCGAGCAGTTGCTGACCGACAAGCTAGCCTTTGCGCGCATGAGCGGGGAGTTCCAGCGCGAAACCAACCCCGGCAACGCGCGTCCGCTCCTGCAGGTGTTCGGCAAGCAGGCGGTGTACTTCAATCCTCCCGCGGCACCGCTCGACGAAGCCGCCATGGACGAGTTGTATGACTTACCCTTCGCGCGCCGTCCGCACCCGGACTATCACGAGACGGTCCCGGCGTTCGAGACCGTCAAACATTCGATCGTGACCATGCGTGGCTGTTTCGGTGGCTGCACCTTCTGCAGCATCACCGAGCACGAAGGGCGCGTCATTCAGAGCCGTTCTGCCGAAAGCGTGCTCAGAGAAGTGCGGGCGCTGTCGCGTATGAGCGACTACCGCGGCGTGATCAGCGATCTGGGCGGGCCCACCGCCAACATGTACCAGATGCGCTGCAAGACGGAACGCATCGAAAATGCCTGCCGGCGCTTGTCGTGTGTGCACCCGAAGATCTGCGAAAACCTGATCACGGACCACCAGCCCCTGATCGACCTGATGCGGCGAGTGCGCGAAGAAAAAACGGTACGCCGCGCTTTCATCGCCTCCGGCATCCGTTACGACCTGGCCAATCGCAGCCCCGAGTTCATCCGAGAGATGGCGACACATCACACCGGCGGCCAGCTCAGTGTGGCTCCCGAGCACAATGACCCGAATGTGCTCGACAAGATGAAGAAGCCGCCGATCGAACACTACGAGCGGTTTGCGAGCGCCTTCTGCCAGGCCAGTGAGGATGCCGGCAAGCAGCAATATCTGATCCCGTATCTGATCACGGGGCACCCCGGCTCGGGCTTGTCCGACACGATCGACCTTGCGCTATACCTGAAGCGAAACGGCTTGAAGCCCCGGCAGATCCAGGACTTCATTCCGACGCCGATGGCCATGGCGACGGCCATGTATTTCTCGGGCTACGACCCCTTCACGCTAGAACCGGTCAATACCGTGCGCTCATTGCGTGAGAAGCGCATGCTCAAGGCGCTCGTTTTGTATTGGGATCCCGAGCAGTGGCCACTGGCGCGCGAAGCGCTGCAGCTCGCTGGGCGTCGCGATTTGATCGGCTCGGAGCTCGATTGTCTGGTGCCCGGCGGACGGTCGCCCTCTCCTGCTTCGCATCCTGCTGCTCTGCGCCCGGCGACGCCAAGGCCGCACGGCCGTCGCCCGGCGTCATTCACGACGCCGGGCCCACGAGGACCACGAGCTCAGAGTGGGCGTGGCCGCTCGACGGGGAAGCCCGGGTCGTAGATCACGATCGGCGGTTGGCAGACCGGCGGCTCCGGGATCGGCTCCGGGAAGGGGAATGGGGGCAGCTGGATATCTGCGGCGGCCCCGTCATTGGCCGCGCCGGCTGCGCCCACCACGAGCCGAGCTTGCCCTTCGAAGTTGGCCGCGCCCGCAGCGCCGGCCGCGCCAGCGGCACCAGCGGCACCAGCGGCACCAGCGCCGGCGGCACCACCGGCACCGACGTTACCCGCGCCGGCAAAGCCTCCATCCGGCAACGGCTCCGGCCCGCACACTCCACAATCTTCGGGAAAAGCGCAGTAATCGCCGCAGGACACGTACGGGTAGTCGCAGCCGTTGTATTGTGGCCCATCGCGATTGGCTTCGAGCTCCAGTGGCAGCTCCTGGATCCGCCGCGTCAGGTAAGTCACGAGATCGGCGTGGCGCCCTTCATCACCGGCGCGCATCATGCCGTGCGCGTCGAGGTCGGCGCGGATGTCGTTCAACATGCTGACGGGGTCCGCCGCGATGAAAGCGTCCACGAGGGACTCGCACGCGGCGATGGTGTCAGCCCAGCACGACGCCTCGCTCTGGCAACCATCGGCGATGTAGCCGCCCCCGCCCAGCGAGACCGTCGGATACCAGTCCTGGCCCAGGCTGATGTCCACCGAGTAGGGGAAGTATTGGAACTTACCGTCCGCGCGCTCCGCCAGCAGCATGTTGTTGCCGCCGTTGTGCAAGACGTCGTCCCCGGTGCCGAGGATCCAGGACAGGCACTGGAACTTGTGAAATGACTCCCAGTCGAACGAATCCGCGAGCGCCGCTTTAAAGCCATCGCCCGGGGGCGTCGATATGACCTCGAGCTCAAATGCCGTGACGTTTGTCGTGTCGCACTGGGCAAACTGGCAGCTCTCCGCCTCCTCGAATCTGAAGGCGCCGATGTCGCCCGGAAACTCCCACATGTTGACGCAGCCACCGCCGAGATCGGCCTCGCGCAGCTTGCAGAACTGCGGCTTGTACGACTCGACGACGATGTACGGGATCTTGACGTCTGGCCCCCAGACGGAGCTCGACACCCAGGCGTAGCTGGCGCGCGGCGCGGGATAGCCCAGCTCCCGGTACAGATCCAGGGTCAACTTCTCGCGAAAGATGCTGCCAACGACCGCGTTGTTGAAGCGGAAGTGCTTCGAGCCGCCGATGTCTTTCCCTTGATCGAACTGATCGGCGTCGATCTTCAAATTCGGAAGGGTCTCGGTGTTCCACAGGCGCCCCGTGGATTCGCCCACCAGCTTCACCTGGACCTTGCCGAAGTCGGCCGTGTGCGGATCGTCGCCCGGTGTGGTCACCACCAGGTGGTCCACGAAGTTTGCGAGCCCGCCGCCAACCCCCCCCGATGGCGAGTAGAGGTCCCCGTAGATGTCGCCGCCGCCCCCACCCTGGAACTCTTCGTTCATGGCCTGCACCTGCTCGTCGCTCACGACGAACCAGTAGTGAGCGCCGGGATTTTCGAAGACTTGCAGCGCCAGTTGTTCTGGTGTCGTGTCCGGAATGGGGACACCTGGAGCAATCACGCCGGTGCCCGAGTCGGGGCTAGGCTCGTCGACCCCGCCCGCGTCCGGCTCGGGGTCAGTGGGCTCCGCATCGACTGGGTCTGGATCGCCTCCACCCCCGGCGTCCGGGTTCGTGATGTGGGTCGTCTCGTTGAACGTGTAGTAGTTGCTGTTGCCTTCACAGCCGGCGGGCCAAAGCCCCAGGGACAGCACGGCCAGGGGAAGGAAGGTTCGGAAAGGCGCGGCTGAAAGGGGCCTCGAGGTGCTCGGGCGCTCGGAAGGGACCTGGGAGGGAGACATGGACTTTGGACTCCTTGGGGGGCTGTGGGGACCCCACCGGGGCTATGGCGCAGGGCGCCGAACACCCTTAAGCAACCAACGTGCCGAACGAGGACCAGCCAAAATAGGCTGTTTTGTTCCTGGGGTATGACGGTCAGTGTACGCCGCGGCACACTTCCGTCACTGGGATGGCACACATTGTCGGAAAAAAGAACGCACCGAAATGGGACACCGGGTCTCCGCCAAGCCACGCCCACCCCTGAGCGAGTGGGTGTTTCACGGGTGCAGGGTCTACTCGGCGTCGATGCGGAACAATGAACCCAGGGTCGACATCACGTACAGCTCTCCCGCGCGGTCCTGCCCGAACGAGGAGATGTCGCTGATGTCCCCGTTGGGATCGATATTGTCCGAGATGTCTTGCTGCTCTGCTGCGACGGAACCGTTACTCATGCGCAAGGCGAAGAACCGGGCCGAGCTAAAGTCTGCGTACAGGTACGTGCCGCGCAGGTCGGGGATGGCGCTGCCGCGGTACACGTAACCGCCCGTGATCGACTGACCGGTGCCGTGGTCGTAGTTGGCCACGGGCAACACCAGGTTCTGGGCCTGCGCGTTGCAACCGTTGTCTGGATTGAAACAAGCGTCGGCTTCCATCAGTCGCCAGCCGTAGTTGCGGCCACCCGTGTTCGCCGGCTCGAAGTTCACTTCTTCGATCTGGTCTTGCCCGACGTCGGCGATGTACATGTCACCGGTGCAGGCGTCGAAGCTGAAGCGCCACGGGTTGCGCAAGCCGTAACTCCAGAGCTCGGGGCGTGCGTTGGCGGTCAGCGGATTGCTGGCCATGTTGCCGCTTGGAATTGCGTATTGCCCGCTCTCGCCCTGGCCCGTGCCGTCGACGTCGATGCGCAACATCTTGCCTAGCAAGACGCTCAGGTTTTGACCGTTGCCGAAGTCGCCGTGCTGGTCCCCGCCGCCGCCGCCGTCCCCGGTGCCGATGTAGAGCAGGCCGTCGAGGCCAAATTCGAGGTCTCCACCGTTGTGATTGACCTCGGGTTGGTCGAGCTCGAGCAGGATGCGTGCGCTCGCGGGATCGGCCTGATCGGGGTCGCTGTCGGACACCGTGTATTCTACGACACGGCTTCGGTGTGGCCCGTCGACTTCGGTGGAGTAGTAAACGTAGAAGCGCCCGTTCTCGAGGTAGCTCGGATGAAACGCCAAACCGAGCAGCCCCATCTCGCCGTCGCGTCCGCTGACGAGTTCGTTGATGTCGAGGAACGGCGTCCCGGTGATTTCTTGGCCGCGAAGGATCACGATCGTGCCCTGCTGCTCCACCACGAATAGGCGTTCGGTTTCGCCCCGGGGTTGCGTGAGGTAGACGGGGCTCTGCAAGCCGCCCGCGATTTCGGTCAGCTGCAACGAAGGCACGCTCGGATTCTGTGCGGCCTGACAGTTCTTGCTCTCGTCCGGCACGATCGGCCCTGGGCCACTGCCTGCGGCGTTGCCGGTTTGCCCGCCGAGCCCCGCTTCACCAGTCGGGCCGCCCGCGATGCCGGATGCACCGCTCGACCCCGAGCTCCCTGCGTTCCCTGCGCTA
>JAYWEH010000134.1:0-13452 GCA_043780025.1 Deltaproteobacteria bacterium | reverse complement strand
TAACGACCGAGAGCCCCTGCGCCAATCGAATGTCCACTGAGCCGCGACACCGCTTCGAGCTGGATCGGGTTGTGGTCACCGGATGTCGAATTCGATCGTCAATGGGCAGCCTCTGCGCGTCAGCTGGACGGCGCCCGTCGCCGCGTCGGGACAGGCCTCCTGACTCGCAGGCGCATCCTCCGGCGATGAAGCCTCCGGCACCGAGGCGTCCGGCGACGAATCTACGATCGGATCGGGGCTGCGCGCAGCTCCGCCACAAGCGGCGACGCAGCTCGCAATGAACAGCACCCTGATTTCCTGTGCGAAACGCATGGACGCCACCGTAGCCGAAGGCCGCCCAGGTCTTAGTTAAAGCCCACCTGACTGTCGTGCAGGCTCCACGTGAACATCGGATGCGTTGGTTCGCCCGGATAGAACCAGAAGTCGAGCACACCCCAGCGTTCAGCGGGCACCGCGATGGTCGTGTCGATGACAACGGTGCCGTTCAACGACTCGGCGCGAAGCTGATGGGAGCCGGCATCGAGCTGGAAGTCGAACAAGATCCAGTTGTGTTGGCCTTCGACGTCGAAGCCACCGCGAATGGCGTGGGCTTGGTCTATCCAGACGTCGATGCCGACCGGGGAAATGTCGAAGCTTTGGTTGCTCACATAGAGGTGGAGCGGCACAGCGCCCGCACCAGCCGGTAGATCGGCGACCTTCTCGGGCTCACCCAGGACTGCCTCGTCGTTGGCTTCCGTTTCATCCTCGACCACGGGCGCCGACGCTGCGCTTTGAACGTTATTACCTCGGCTCGCGCCAGCCGGTTCAGCGGCTGCACCGCAGCCGATTGCCGCAATGCCGGCCACGATGAGGAGCGGGGTTACGGTGGACACGGGACGAGTCTAACACGCTCGTGCGACTATGACTCGGCCATCAATCATTTGCTGAGCAATCCGGGCGTTCGCGTTGTTGAGTTGGACCACGCTGCTGCGCAGCAGGCCGGGCAAATGCTGGCTCGACTGAAGCTCTCTTCGGCTCATGCCATTGATGCGTTCGTGGTGGCAACTGCCCTTCAGTCCGACACCGCGGTCATTGCCACAGGTGATCCAGACGACATCCGTCGTTTGGCAGCGCCGTTTCCTAAGATCGGGGTGTTTGCGCTTTGAAACGAACCGCCATGCGACCGCTAGCAAAATTGCAGCTGACCTTCAGCCGTTATGCGGTCGACGAAACGTGAGTCGCTCAGATCGACGTCGGCAAGGGACAGCAATCCGAACGAGTTGCCGCGCGGTGCCGGAGCACAGCACGCTCGCATCGCTTCGCGAGATGTTCGAAGCGTGAGGGTAGTGCCGCACAACAGTCCGGTGTGACCGCTACGAGCGAACCCGACGGCGATGGGCTGACGCTTCACGAGGTCGAGCTTTTTCGGAGCGCCGGCCCACCAAACCGCGGATCGTCGCCCAGCAGTTCGAACGGCGCAGCTCCAGGCTTGATAATTCAATAGCTGCGGCCACTTACACATGCGCACGACGCGGATCGAGAGGTCTGGGAGCGAGCGCGCCCGAGCGGAAGTAAGACGCCACCTCCGGAGCTCCCGTGTTAGAGCACCGCGACAATGGCAGCCTTGACGAGCTTCTACGACTGGTTGGTGAAACAGAAGGGCCAGCGCACCTCGCTAGGCCAATTTGCGCGCGAGATCACGCGTGACCCAGGTTTTCCGCGCGATATTGCCACTCTGGAGGCGTTGCTCGAATACGTGAAAGCCGCTCCCGACAGCTCGGCGCAAAACGTTGCCGTCGCTCGCGCGTCGTACCGCGCGTACGAGCGAGCCCACGCGCCCGCGCTGCGCCATTGATGAGTGCGTTGGACCCCCTCTGAGGGCCCACCAAAGCCTGCCGCCAGGACCATACAATTGACTGGTTGTGACCATACGGCTATACTTACGGAGATGACTGCTGCGGTTCGAAAGGTGACGGTCAACCTGCCCGTCAAGTTGCTGGAGAGAGCTCGCGAAACCACCGGGCTCGGCATCACCGAGACGATCGTGCGAGGACTGGAAGAGCTCGATCGCCGACAGAAGCGCTCGGCGTTGCGCCAGCTGCGCGGCAGCATCCGGCTCGAGTTGGACCTGAAGGAAACTCGCAAGTGATGCTGGTCGACACTTCGGCCTGGATTGCGTTCTTTCGCGGGTCCGGGCCTGCCGCGGAGGTCGTGGATGACGCTCTCGAGCAAGACCAGGTGGCGTGGTGTGGTCCAATTGCTACGGAGCTTCGGCGCGGCTTCAAGTCGCCGCAAGAGCGAACGAGAGTTCTGGCTTTGCTCGAAGGTTGCCATTGGCTCGAGCAGGCGGACTCATTGTGGCAAGACGCGGGCGACCTCGGCTACGCGCTCCAGCGCAAGGGCCTCAGCGTGAAGACGTTCGATCTACTCATTGCCGCCTATGCACTCGGCCATGATACTCAGCTGCTGACAACGGACAGCGACTTCAGCCTGATGCAAAAAAAGGGCGTGCGACTGCAACTGGTACCGCTCAGCCCGTGAGCTCCAGGGTCTGACAGCGGTGTAAGAGCAGAGCCTCCCCCAGCCTTCGACTCCTGGCATCATTGCCTCGGACGAACGAGACAGCGCAAAATGGTTCATGCACCCTTTAGGTGCGGACCAGGTGCCTCAGTCGACCGCGGTGAAATTCTCGACGGCGCAAGAGCGCCGGAGCGTTTGCAGCCAGCCGGACACTCGCAAAACCTGATAGGTTTGGACACGACCTGTGAGGACCATCCCCGCGCCTGAAACTGCGGAGCAGCTCGCGAGTCTGGCAGCCTCGCTACTACTGCTCTTCTCCTGCGCCACGGGCGAGTTGCGCGGACAATCGACTCGTTCGGAAGATGGGCAGACCTATTTGGCGATTGCGGAGTCACCAGGCTGCGCCAGCTTCCGCATCGACGGCAAGCCTTGGCCGCACGCTCTAGGTGCACGAGGCCGCGTCTCCCCTGGGGTGCGCCGAATCTCTTGTTTGGATGATTCGAACGAGATCCAGTTCGAGGTGAAACCCGGGACCACGTTTCGCTTCGACTACTGGGGCCCCTAGCTCCGATCAAGGCCCCAGCAACGCCAACCCGATCGGCTCGTCCAGGTCGCCGAGGATCAGAGCCGCGCCGCTGCCGTCGAGGTTGGCGCGCAGAATCGAACCGGCGTTGCCCCCGTCGACGAAGTAGAGCCGGCGGCCCACTCTGTCGACTTCCAGACCTGAGGCCGCCGAGAAGCCCGGGAGCGCGGCGGTCGTGACGATATCCTCGACGGATGAACCGTCGAGATTGGCACGGCGGATCCGAGGGCCACTCTCGCCGCGCTCTGACCAGTAGAGCTTGGCGTCGACGGGATCGATCGAAATCTCGAGCGGATCGCTGACGTCAGTGATGTTCAGGTTGACCACGTTGGTGCCATCGAGATCGGCGGACAGCAGGGCGTCGAGGCCGTCGTCCGCGACGTAGAGCTTGCCGGCGGCCGCGTCCACGGCCACGCCACGCGGCTGTTCCACGTCGGTCATCAGCACCTCCAGCTGTGTCCCGTCGAGGTTCGCGCGTTGCACACGGGACGTGCCTCCTCGTTCCGTGAAATAGATTTTTCCGGCACTGACGTCCACGTCGAGTCCGGCCGGGACCTCGAGACCGGTGAGCCAATTCTGCTCATCGCTGCCATCGAGATTGGCGCGATGAATCCGCTGTCGCAGTTCGTCGATGAAGTAGAATCGACCTGCCGGTCCGTCCACGGCGATGCTCACGAGCCGAGCGCCGATCGCGGCCGTCAGCAACTGTTCGCTTTCGCTACCGTCCACGTTGGCGGCATGTGCCGACCGGTTGCCTCGCTCCAGCCATACGACGCGCGTAGCCCCTGCGCCGCCCGCGTCGGGATTGCCGGTGCCAGCAGGACCGCCTGATCGAGCCTCGTCTGGACTCGTGGCGACACCGCCGTCCCTGCCCGCGTGGCTCGGGCTGGACGTGCCACCGGTTCCACCCCCCGAGGTGGAGCCCGCGGCGCCTCCCCTGTTGGGTGGGACACCGGAGCTGAGCTCATCCAGGTCATCCGTTAACGAACAGGCAACGAGCGTTATCGACGCGATCAGACAGGCGCAACACTGGCTGCTCGTTCCCTTCCCCTCGGGCATGCTTTCAGTGTTCCACATTTGCCCGCAACGGGCAGCGCCTGCTCCTAGATTTATCCACGACGTTCGGCAGCTCGGGCGCGATGTGCTGCGAAGAGAGCGGGAGTAGGTCTCGCGCCGCCCGGGCTTCGACTCCATCGCGCGCGTTGCCGCGATCGGCCTGACATGTAACTCTTATGATCTGCGCGGCGTGCCTAGACAATGGCCGCCGACGCAGGGGTTCAGAAGCGATCCGGTGGGTCAACGAGTGTCAGGGACGGCCGACAAAGCGAACGGAACAGCGCCAGGCGCCGAGTCCGGAGTCCGCGTGCAAGGAGTAGCGCAGCCGGGCAGCGCGGTGCTGCCGCAAGGCGGGCCGTTGCGCGTGGGCCGCTACATCGTCGAAGACCGCATCGCCGCCGGCGGCATGGCCACGGTACACATCGGCCGCTTGCGCGGCGTGGCTGATTTCAGCCGGATCGTCGCGATCAAGCGCCTCTTGCCGCACTTTGCGTGTGACCCCGAGTTCGAAGCGCTGTTCATGCACGAGGCTCGGCTGGTCGCGCGGATCCAGCATCCAAACGTGGTCGCCACGCTGGACGTGGTTGCAGAAGCCGGCGAGCTCATCCTGGTCATGGACTACGTGACGGGCGAGACGCTGGCGCGCCTGATGCAGACGGCCTCCACGAGCGGTGCTCGGCTGCCGCAACGCATCGCCCTGAGGATCATCCGCGACGCGCTGGCAGGCCTACACGCCGCGCACGAAGCGCGGGACCGCAAAGGCAATCCGCTCGACATCGTTCATCGGGACATCTCACCGCAAAACCTGATGGTGGGCAGCGACGGTATCACCCGTGTGCTCGACTTTGGGATCGCCAAGGCGGCGAGCTCCGTCGAGATAACGCGCGAGGGCCTGGTGCGGGGCAAGACCGCGTACATGGCGCCCGAGCAGCTGTTCGGCGAAACGGTCACGCGTCGCGCCGACATCTACTCCCTCGGCGTGATGTTGTGGGAGATCTTGGTGGGCGAGCGCCTGTTCCCCGGTGGCATACGGCCCGAGCTCGTGAACGACCCCGATACTCAGATTCTCAGCCCCCGCGCGCACGGTGCCCCCGTGGGTGAAGCGCTGGACGCGCTGGTGATGCGAGCCCTTGCGGCGAACGCGACTGAACGCTTCGAAACCGCCCAAGAAATGGCCGAGCAGGTCGCAGCGGGGTTCGCGCTCGCCAGCCGAGAAGAAGTGGCCACTTGGGTTCAATCCACCGCTGGGCCAGGGCTCGAACAGCGCGCCAAGCTGGTGGCCCGGATCGAGTCAGCAGACGTTTCGCTGCGCCCGCCCGCGCTGCAGGCCGAGCCACTGGCCGCGCAATTCGAGGACTCCGCGCCCGCTGCCGCCCTCGTGCTGGTGCAGCCGGCAATCCCAAAGTCCACTCCACCCCACCCCTTCTTTTCTCGCCGCGCGATCGGGGTCGCCGCGATAGTCGCGGGCAGCGTTGGTATCGCGACCGCCCTGTGGGCTGAAACGAACCCCGGATCCACAGCAGCACCGGTGATTCTGGCGCCAGTGCTCCAAGTTGAACCAGCGGCAACACCCGCTTCGAATGTTGCGCCTGCCGCCCCGCTAGCAAAAGGCGCGGAGCCGCCGTTCAGAAGTCCTGGTGACAGCTCCAGCCCAGAAAAGCGCGCAGACGTGCGCGCTGCCACCCGGGCGCCGCGTGCCGAAGCTTCGCGTACGGGTGCCCCCACTCCGCGCCCTTCACCAGCCCCCAAGAAAGGCTCGCCTCGCGTCAAGGCGCCCAAGGCTGCGACCCGACCCAACTGCACGCCACCGTACGCAGTCGATTCAGCAGGCCGGCGCCACTACAAGCCACAGTGCTTTTGATCGTCGTGTCAAGGAGGGTCAACGGCATGTTGCAGCGTAGCCACTGCACTTGGCTGCTCATGCTATTCACCTCGGCCGTGACGCTCGCCGATGCGCGCTCGGCCCGTGCCGATGTGAAAGCGTGCATCGACCAGCACAGCCAGGGCCAGTTGCTGCGCGACGAATCTCACTTCAAGGCGGCTCGAGACGCGTTCGTGGGCTGCGCCGATGCAGCGTGCCCCGCTCCCATTCGCAGCGAATGCGCTTCGTTCCAGAGCGCGATCGAGCAATCCATGCCAACCGTGCTGCTCGCCGCACGGGACGAGCAGGGCAACGACGTCATCGGCGTGCGCGTCGAGCTCGATGGTCAGCCCCTCGAGGGCGCCCTGACGGGCCGCGCCATCCGAGTGGACCCAGGGCCTCATCGCTTTCGCTTTGTCGCCCCCGACGGTCGCTCGCGCGAGCTCGACGCGATTGTGCTCGAATCGGCCAAGGACCGGACCATCGAAGCGCTGTTCGCCAAACCAGCCGTTGCAGATGCGCCGGCGAAGTCAGGCATCCCCACGCTGGCGTACGTGTTCGGCGGCATCGGCGTCGGGGCGGCTCTGGGGTTCGGCTACTTCGCGCTGTCGGGCAAGAGCGAGCGCAACAATCTCGCCGAGACGTGTTCGCCCCTGTGCACGGGTGAACAATTGAGCTCCGTGCGTTCGAAGTATCTGGTAGCGGACGTCCTGCTCGGCGTAGGCGCCGCGTCGCTCGGTGCCGGCGCCTACTTCTTTTTCAGCGCACCCGAAGCTCTGCCAGGACCCGTCCTAGGTCGAGGGCTCGTCATCGGTGTGAGGAGCACACTGTGACGCAGCGCAAACGAGACGGGCTGTCGTGGGGCCACGATGAAAAAACAGCCACGACTGTGACGCCGCAACACTCGCACCAACGCATCAAGGCGATTGCCAAGCCAGGCCTCAGCTGGGACGACGATGCCCGCACGGTGGCCCGTCCCGCGGATGCGGATCTGCCCGCCGAAGCGTTTCGTCCCGGGCAGGCGGCACCCGGCGCGCCCGTCGCAGCGCTGGAGGTCGCCATTCCTCTCGAAAGGCGGAAGGTGGATGTCGCGGCGCCTCTCGAGCAGCGGCTGGAGAAGCAACCGGAGACCCAGCCCGCGCCCAGCCCAGAGCTCACCCCCGAGGCGCCCAAGCAGGCCAAGCAACGCCGCCCGCGCCGCTCCGCCCTGCGCTGGGTCGTGCTCGCCGTGACGGTGCTCGCGTTTTACAGCGCAAGCTACACGGCGGTCAGCGTCAACCAAAAGCTGAAGGCGCACGCGAGCACCGCGGCCGTTTCAGGGGCGGCTGCGCACCCGCTCTCGATCTGGGCCGCGCTCGGCGAGGTGGCCGCCGAAGCCGTGGCCAAGGTCAAGGGCTCCAAGTAGCGTCAACGCCCAGCGACCTCCGCAAACGCCCAGACATATTCGCTCCCCTCATTTCGAAATCGTGCTGTCTTGCCGTGCGTATGCCCGACGCCGACCGCGCCAGAGCCCTGCTCGCCAGGTGGAGAACCTCCCGACCAGACGGCGCGTCCGCGCACTGTGCGTCAGATCGTCCAGCAGGGAATACACAACCGGCGTGACAATCAAGGTGAGCGCCAGGCTCAGCGTCTGACCGCCGATCACCACTACCGCTATCGCGCGGCGCTCCTCCGCGCCGGGCCCGGTGCCGACCCAGAGCGGCAACATGCCCGCCACCAACGCCAGCGTGGTCATCAGAATCGGCCGCAAGCGATCGCGATTGGCTCTGAGGATGGCCGCCTCGCGTTCGATGCCCGCGGCTCGCAGCTGGTTCATGTGATCCACCTGCAAGATGGAGTTCTTCTTCACCACCCCGAACAGGACCAACAGCCCCAACGCCGAGTACAGGTTGAGCGTGTTGTCGGTCAGCCACAAACTGGCCAAAGCGAAGGGCACGCTGAGCGGCAATGACAACAGAATCGTGAGCGGGTGGACCAGGCTCTCGAACTGCGAGGCCAGGATCATGTACATGAGCAGGATCGAGAGCATGAACGCGACGATGAACTCGGAGAAGGTGCGTTCGAGCTCCGCGCCGCGGCCGCGCACGCTGGTGACGTATTCGGGCGGCAACTGCATCTCCGCCGCAGCTTCACGCAGCGCATCCAGGCGATCGGCGAGCGCGTAGCCGGGGCCCACGCCGGCACGCAGGCTGGCCACGCGCTGCCGATCCAACCGGTCGATGCGCGAGGGGCTCGTGGCTTCTTCGATGCGCACCACGCTCTCCAGCGGCACCAGACGCGAGTTCGCCGGGTCAGCGGCGTCCCGGGTCGCTCCAGCCGTTGCACCCGCGCTGTCGGAGCGCGCCGAGCGAGGCACCTCGAGGCGGCGAATCGCGTCGACGTGATCACGATCGGACTCGCTGAGCCGGAGCTGCACTTCGTAGTTCTCGTTGGTCGTGGCGTCACGAAAGCGTGAGACCCGTTCATCTCCACCCACCATCAGGCGCAGCGCGGTAGCCACGTCCTCGGTGCGCACGCCCAGGTCGGCCGCACGCTCCCGGTCCACGCGAGCGCGCAGCTCGGCGCGATCGAGCTTCAGGGTCAGATCGGTGTCGATAATTCCGCCCAGCTTCTCGGCGCGGTCGCGCAGTTCGCGCGTGTAGCGCTCGAGCGAGGCCAGGTCCGGGCCCTGAATGGAGAAGTCGATCTCGAAATTGCCGCCGCCGATGTTGAACGAGGGGGCGTTGCGCACGGACGCGGAAATCTCCGGGTACTTTTTCAGCTTCTTTCGCACCTCCTGCATTACGTCGCGCTGCGAGTAGTTGCCCTCGAAAGCGCCGAGCGGGCGCCCCGCGAAGAGCTCGCGAAAGAAGCGGGTGATCGAGAACACGCGCACGTCGTGGGGTTCAATGCGCACAAAGGCGTTCCCGCTGTTCACGCCAGCAATGAAGCCGCCACCGGCGTCGACCAGCACTGTCTTGACGCCGCGAATGCTGCGCAGATCGGCGTCGATCTGACGCAGCACCTGATCCATGGCGGAGATGCTGGCGTTGAGCGGCGCGCTGATGCGGATCTCGAACTCCGATTCGTCGACATCCGAAGGGATGTATTCCTGCTTCACCATTCGGTAGAGCGGCACCGAGGAGGCCACGACGAGCATTGCCCCGAACGCCACGGCCAGGCGATGGCGCAGACCGAGCCCGAGCACCCGCGCGTAGCCGCGGTCCACGTGGGCATAGAGGCCACCGCGAGACCTGGCGTGTGCTTCGTCCCCCGGTTCTCCCCCACTCGCCTTCAACAAGCGCGCGCTCATCATCGGCGTCAGCGTGAACGAGACGAGCAGGCTCACCATCACCGCCACCGCGGCGGTGATGCCGAACTGAAACAGAAAGCGCCCCGATATCGAG
This sequence comes from Deltaproteobacteria bacterium, assembly GCA_043780025.1. Classification (GTDB taxonomy): domain Bacteria; phylum Myxococcota_A; class Polyangia; order Polyangiales; family Polyangiaceae; genus SZUA-265. Next base: position 4,067 of record JAYWEH010000134.1, on the reverse strand, counting down.
GACATGAACGAGACCGGCACGAAGATGACCACCAACGACAAAGTCGTGGCGAGCACCGCCATGCCGATCTCGCGTGTGGCCTCGCGCGCGGCGTCGAACGGGCTCTGACCCTTCTCCTCCACGTGCCGGAAGATGTTCTCGAGCACCACGATCGCGTCGTCGATCACGATGCCCACCATCAGCACCAGCGCGAGCATGGTGACGCTGTTGAGCGTGAAGCCCAGCCACCACATCATGCTGAAGGTGGCGATCACCGAGGCCGGAATCGCCACCCCCGCGATCACGGTCGAACGCCAGGAGCGCATGAACGCGAGCACCACCAGGCACGCCAGCAGGCTGCCGATCACGAGGTGCAGGTTGATCTCGTGCAGGGCCGCGTAGATGTACCGCGACTGGTCTCTGAGGACCTCGAGCTTCACGTCCGACGGCAGGCTGGCGGACACCTTCTTCAGGTTGGCCTTGGCCGATTCGATCACGGCCACCGTGTTGGCGCCGGATTGCCGGATCAGCTCGAGCACCACCGTCGGGGTGCCGTTTAGGCGCGCGAGCGAGCGCTGCTCGAAGCTGCCATCTTCGACTCGGCCGACGTCCGCGATGCGCACCGGCCGTCCATCGACGTTGCGCACCATCAGGTTCTCGAAGGCTCGGGCGCTCTCGAAACGCCCGAGCGTGCGCAGCGTGCGCTCCTCTTGCGCCCGCGTGACGTTGCCCGCCGGGATGCTGGCATTTTCGGCTGCGATGGCTTCGCGCACATCCGTGATCGAGAGCCCGTACGCGCGCAGGCGATCGGCGTCGATCCAGATCTTGATCGCGCGGTTCTGGCCGCCGACGAGCCGCACCTCCCCTACTCCGGCGCTGCGCTCCAGCTGGACCCGCACGATCTTGTCGGCGATCTCCGTCAACTCGCGCACGCTGCGATCGGCGCTGAGCGCGATGGTCATGACCGGAGACGCGTCGTTGTCCTGCTTGTTGACGATCGGCGGATCGGTGCCGGGCGGTAAGCTGCGCAGGACCGTCTGCACGCGCGCGCGCACGTCGTCCGCGGCGCCGTCGATGTCGCGATCGAGCTCGAAGGTCGCGATCACCATTGAGGTGCCGCTCGCCGTGATCGACCTGAGCTCGCGGATGCCCGCGACGGTGTTGACGGCCTTCTCGATCTCCTCGGTGATCTCGTTTTCGACGTCTTCAGGCGCGGCGCCGGGCAACAACGTGCGCACGCTGACGGTGGGCACGTCGACGGACGGAAACCGATCCACACCCAGACCCGAATAGGCGGCGCTGCCCACGACCACGAGCGCCAGGATCAACATCGCCGCGAAGATCGGGCGGCGGATGCAAATCTCAGCCAGCGCTTGCACGTGACGCTCCGTTTCCGCTCAGGGCGCTCTGCTCACTCGCACCGGCTGACCTTGTTGCAGCCCAGCCGGGGCCAGCACCACCGCGTCACCCGGCGCGAGACCGGACGTGATCTCGATCCGGCCCGCCTGGATGACCCCGGTCGTGACGGCCCGCTCGACGGCGTGGCCTTCATGCACCGTGATCACCTTCTGCAAGCCCGCGAAGGTGACCACCGTATCGGCGGACAGCGTCAGGGCCTGGCGTGAGCCGACTTCGATGCGCGCGCGCACGAAGTTGCCCGGGCGCAGACCACCGGGGTTGGGGATGTCGGCCTCGACCAGCAAGGTGCGGCTCGCCGAATCGAGGCTCGGAGCCAGACGAGCCACGACGCCTTCGTGGTTGCCGGACGCGCCAGGCTCCGCCAGGAGCTTTACGACTTGACCGCTCCGCACCCGGCTCGCGTCGCGCTCCGGCAAGCTGAGGCGAAGCCGCAAGGGGTCGATGTCGACCACTTCGACCACGGGGGCGCCGGCGGCGAGGTATTCACCCGGATCAGCCATGCGCGCCTGCACGAAGCCGTCGAGCGGCGAACGGATGCTGGTGTCCCGCAAGCGCTCGCGCGCGATCTCGAGCTCGGACTGGCGCTCCCGGAGCTGCGCTCGCATCAGGCCCACTTCGTCCCGGGAAGACTCGAGCCCTGCCTCGGCCCGAGCCAGCGCAGCGCGCGCCGTGTCGAGATCGGCCTCGGGCGCGAGCCCCGAGCTGACCAGCGCGGAGAGCCGCTTCACGTTCGCCTGTTCCAGCTCGAAGCTGGCGCGGGCCTGGCGCACTCCCGTGGTAGCGTCCACCTCCAGCGCCCTCACGTCCGCTGACGGGGCCAAACCCAGCTGGGCCTTCATCTGGGACACCAGCGCCTCGGTGCGCGCGACGCCGAGCTGGTAGTCCGTGGTTTCAATCTGCGCCAGCCTCTGCCCCTGCTTCACAGGGCTGGCCAGGTCGACATCGATCGACCCGAGCCGCCCCGCAACTCGGGTCGCTAGCGTCACACGTTCGTGCGCGGCCAGGGTCCCGGAGACTTCGAGCGCGCTCTCGAGCGTCGTCAGCGCCGCGCGCTCGAGCTGCACCTCACGCGGCGCCACCGCCGCGGGCTCGGCACCCGGCCGTGCATGCGCTTCAGCGCGCGGGGAACCGCCCCGGCACCCCGGCAGGAAGCCCAGGCCCGCGAGCAGCAGCCACCCGAGGCTCGATCCTTGAAACACCGACGAAGATCCTAGCACCCAAAACCTCAACCGGAACCCACCGTTGCCGGCATACCGCCCGCAGGCCTGGCGGAACGAACACGGGTCGCGCCCGTAACATTGTTTCGAGGCTACAAGAGCTTGTTCAGGGAACCGATCACGTCATCGATGACGTCGCTCGAATCTTCGACGCCGACGCTCAGCCGGATCAGCGCCGGGTCGATACCGACCCGTTCGAGCTCCTCGTCACTCAACTCCGAGAAGCTCATGAGGCAAGGTTGCTCGATCAGCGTCTCCACCCCACCGAGCGAGGGCGCGATCTTGGCCAGCCGGCAAGCATCGACAACGGCGGCCGCGGCGCTCCGGCCCCCCTCGACGATGAAGCTCACGACGCCGCCGTAGCCGCGCATTTGCCCCCGCGCTACCCCATGCGAGGTGTGGCTCTCGAGCGCCGGGTAAAACACGCGCTTGATCCGTGGATGGCGCTCGAGCTCGAGCGCGACCGCGTGCGCGGTGCGATTTTGCCGCTCGACGCGCAGATTTAGCGTCTTGATGCCCCGCGCAATCAGAAATGCAGCGTGGGGATCGAGCACGCCCCCGAGGACGCCGCGCGCCTCTCGCAGCAACGAAATCAGATGTTGGGGGCCGGCGACGATTCCGCCCAGCACGTCGTTGTGACCCGACAAGTACTTTGTGGCGCTGTGCACGACCAGATCGATACCGAAGCGCAGCGGCCGACAATTGACAGGGGTCGCGAAAGTGGAATCGACGAGCGTGCGGGCGCGGCCATGCCGGCGCACGATGCTCGCGACTTGTTCGAGATCGACACAATGCAAATACGGGTTGGTGGGCGACTCGGTGACCACGCAGCGCGTGTTGGGGCGCAGCGCGGCTGACAGGGCTGCAAGGTCGCCCGGCGGGATCATGGTCTGCTCGACGCCAAAGCGCGTCAGCGTCTGGGTCACGAACTGGCGGGTTCGCCGGTAGCAGTCGTTGAAAAGCACCACGTGATCGCCGGCTTTGGTCAGCGCGAACAGCGTGCTCGTGACCGCGGCCATACCGCTCGCAAAAGCCAGCGCGTCGTCCGCCCCCTCCAGCGCGGCGACGCGATTTTCGAGCTCGCGCACCGTGGGGTTGCCGTAGCGGCCATACTCCTCGCGATCGATGTCGGGATCCTGCCCGCGCATGTAGCGTTCGAGGTCCGCGGTGTCCTTGAACGTGAAGGTCGCTGTCTGCGCGATGGCGGGCGCGAGCGTGTGATGGGGCCGATTCAGGGCGCAGCCCGCATGGACCGCGTCGGTCGACGTCGACGAGGGTTTGTCCTTGTTCACGGGGACGCCTCGCGCCCCACCTGACGTCGACGAAAATCAGCTCGCAACATTTCTGAAGCCCGCCCCATTAGCATACTTTGCCGACCCCAAGCGCGTTTCGGCCGCGCCGCCCCGGGTCACTCGCGGCGTGGGTCGACCCTGGGGCCAGGGGGGATTAGAC
>JAYWEH010000133.1:0-5642 GCA_043780025.1 Deltaproteobacteria bacterium | reverse complement strand
GCGTTTCACCGGGTTAGTGGGCAGATTTTTTCCAGATGCCCCCACACCGGCCCTTCGCTGGATTTCGGATTGGACGAGCTGGCTCTTCTGGCGCGGAGCCACGTTGGAGCGCCACGTCCAGGGTCTGCGCGACCTGATGCGCGGGAATCTCGATTGGTCCCTGGGATCAACGCGCTACACATTGCAGGGGCCGCCTACCAGTTCAATGCCCGGCCACGCAGCAATCGGGCCATTTGAGTTCACGCCTTGACGACGATTGTGCCCGCGCGCCGATCGCAGGCAGCGGCGCGCGCAGCGGGTCTCGAACTGTCCGAACATGTCCGGACATGTCGCGCTGGTGAACAGCAACTTCGACTCGTGCATTGGTCGTACTGGATCTCGAGCAGCAGCGAGTCCTAACGCTTGCCGGTATTGCTGTGCAGACCGGCACGTGACACCGTGTCCGCTCGAGCCGTGCTCAGGCCGGCGAAGCAAAGGAAGAAGGGTTCAATGAAGAATCTAATGTCACTCGTTGCAGTCATGTGTGTCGGCGCCGTCGGTCTCACGGCGAGCAACGCGATCGGCGGAAGCACCGCGGTCGGCTCCAATTGCCATGTGTATAATTACCAATTCTCAACACCGCCCGCGTATCAGAGGCACACCAACGCCTTGTCTCACGGCCTTTACGACGACGACGCCCAGCTCCTGGGGGTGACGTGCCTGCTGCCCACGGAAAACACGCTCGGCACGACCGTCAACTTTCGGGCGCGCGTGTTCGACAATAGCGAAACGACCGCGGCCACCTGTTACGGCGTCGTGTACAATCAGAACGGCTCCAGCATCGCCAGCACGTCTGCGCTGACCACTAGCGCCTCTGGCATTGGCGAGTCGACGCTGACGGGTTCCGTGACCGTTTCCCCTCAGTTCAGCTCGTACACTTACGGCATCAATTGCACGCTCCCAGGCGACCAATCCGCCATTTTTGGCGTGCGCGCGTATTGAAAGGGAGGGCCCGGTGACCGCGCGCGATCCCAAACAGCGAGCGATTGGGTGGTTTGCCGTACCAGCGGGCATCGCGCTGGTTGCATCGGGAGTCATCGTGGGGCGCACTAGCGTGCGCCCCGCACCGACTGACGCACGTGAAGTCTCGAGTCCTTCGCGGGCAACGGACGATCGGCGATTGTCGGCATTGGAGCAGGAGGTGCGGAGACTGCGAGTAACGGTCGCGGCCGCGCCTCGAGAGGAACCTTCGGACGAAGGGGACCAGACGCCCGTCGAACGCGAGCCCGCTCCGGACGAGACGGTGGATCCCGCGGAAGCGGAGCGCGCTGCCGAGGTGGCGCGCCTCGAGTTTTTGGACGGCCTCAGCGACCGACTCGACACTGAACCTCGGGAACCTGACTTTGGTGCTCAGACGGAACCCGTCATTTCGCGCTTGTTGCTCCAGCATTTGGGGCCCGACGTGCGAGTCAGCGACGTTGCCTGCGGATCGTCCATGTGCCGCGCCAATGTGATTCACCCTCGGTCGCCGCGTCTCTCCGAGGACCGCCTGTCAGATTTCATGTTGCAGCGCGAGTCACTGGGAAAAATGTCGGTGCAGCTCGACCTTCGCGAAGAAGGGGTCACGACCCTGTACTTCATTCGCGGGGACGGCTGACGGGGGGCCTGAGGTACCCTCAGAACAGCGCTCGGCCGAACATGAACAGGGCACCTGCGAGCAAAACGAGCAGGACCAAGAACAGGAGCGCGAGGCGCAGCAGGCAACCGCCCACGCGTCGTGCGATGGCGGGCCCATCGCGATCAGGCGCTGGACTGGCAGGCCTGTAGCGCGCGCGAATGAAGGCCTGGAGCAGCTGGTGCAATAGTGACATTCGCGGAGGGCCCGCCGCGAGCTCTCCTTCAGCGGGGGGCAAGGGTTCGCGCCATGCATCGACACTATGCATGGGCGGAGGCACTCGCGAGGGCCGACGCGGCGGGGCCGGCGGGCCCGCGGGCGCGCGCGGAGCCGCTGAACGGGTTCGTATGGGGATGGCCGACGTAGGTGCGCTCCGGGCTGGCTCGCCCAGCCGCGAGCCGCACCTCTGGCACGCGGGTGCACCCAACCAGAGGCCCGGCTCATGGTTCGTGCAGAAATAGCGCACCATCGCTTCGTGGCACGCTTCGCACTCACCCGACGTGGCCTGCGTCGTGCCGCAGTGGGGGCAACGCTGCACGACGCTCACGGTTGCGTCCCCGCCTGGGCGTCGGGGCGCAACTCGTTGCCCTGTTCAGGCTGCGGAAAAACTTCGTGGATGAGCTCCGGCGGAGGGTAGAGGCGGTGGAGTTGCGGCAGCGACCCCGTCACCACCCGCGCCAAGGTCGGCGTGCGTTCGTAGGGCCCAAACCGCTCCCTGTTCAAGCGACGTGAGAGTGCCACGGTCGTCAGTATCGGGTGCGCGTGATAGGCGGGGTAGATCGCGAAGCGCTCTTCAATGTGGTCATGGCCGCGCGCCATGTGGGTGATCGGGCGCCCCAGTCGAGCGCTGAGCGCGCAGAAGTCAGCGAAATCCTCGTAACCAAACTGGCTGCCGCGGGAAAAGCGATTCGGTATTTTCCTACGCGCCCTGGGGTGTGCTCGTGCCCAGACGAAATCCGACAGGCACGCCGGGTCGTTCCAGTCGCCTGTCTCGGCAAGGGCCGGATGCAGATCGCCTAGCGGAAAGCCGCCGTGCGCCACCAAGAGCCCGTCAGGGAAGAACAGCGCGCGCGCTGCGTGCGCGGTCAGTCGCAGGGCGAGCTTGCCGGTGCGCTCGATCCATTCGTGGGCCACGTTGGCGTTCAGAAAGTCTGCGAAATCCGACGGTGAGACGTTGGACGCGAAACGCTGGCCGTCGTACGAGAGGGCCTCGTCGTGGTTGCCCGCTACGACGCAGACGCGCTCCGGCGCCTCAACGATGAGCTCGAACACTCGCAAGAGGACTTCCAGGCCCAATCCCTCGTCGTCGATGAAGTCGCCGAGAAAGATGATGCGCGGCGGGACACTCCCTCCCGCCTCACGGATGTGTGCCAGCGCGGCTTCGAGCGCTAGGAAATCGCCGTGGAGATCACCAATGATCCACAACGGGCCGGCATCGGACAGGGTAGACACCTGAACCGCCCGGTCGGCGGCATGCGTACGGTCGGCGTCGAACAACATGCCAGGCCCGCCAGGGTTGGCGAGCACCGTCTCCATTTGCTCCACGATCGCGCGCATCCGACCGCGAACGGCTCCCGCGTCGACCGCTTCGCGAATCGCGTGCCAGTCGAGCTCCCGCACTTCCACGACCGGGAGGACTGCCGGCTTCGGGGCGGCAACAGCGTCCGCTGGCGGCTCATCGAGGGCGCTTTCCGGAATTTCCGCAGCGTGAGTGTTCACTTCAACGCCCCCTGGCCGTGAGCGGCATCTTGATCACACCCTTTGCCTGACGGCCGACGGCGATCCGATCGCCATGCCAGAGCGCTCGTGGCGCGGTGAGCGTCTCGCCGTTGACGAGGGTCTCGTTCGTGGTGCCCGCGACGGGCGACACGACCCATTGGCGGCCGCGACGCTCGAGCACGCACTGGCGGTTGTCCCAGAACTCGCCGTCGGGCCCGAACTGCCGCACCAAAGCCTTCCCGAGTTCGGTGCGCACACCGATCTGCATCGCACGTCCATCGGGGCTGAGCAGTTCGATCCCGTTCGATACCAGCGGTTCCCCGCTGGGCCGAGCCGGCGCCGGCTTCTCAGGTAGCTCGGACCTCGCGCTGCGACCGCTCAGAACCTCGCGCAGCTCGGCGGCGCTCGGGCGGTCAGCGGGGTCAGGCGACAGGCAGCGGTGCAAGGCAGCACTCACCTCGGCATTACGTGCCGGTAGCGGCATCGACCCGATCAGCGCGGGCGGCCTGGCCGCGTAGGCTCGCACGAGCCCGGCGTATTCGCCTTGATCGTCCCGCCAATAGGGGTGCTCACCGGCGAGCAGCTCGTAGAGCATGAGGCCGCACGTAAACACGTCCGACGCCAGCCCCGGCACGGACCCGCGCGTGAGATGCTCGGGTGAACGATAGTTGTCGGTGCCGACATAACCCTGAAAGCCGTGCCAGGGCGCCCTCCGATCGGCGAGCAGCGAGAAGTCCATGTCGATCAGCTTGAGCTGATAGCCGGAGGCGATGCTCGCATCCTCGACCAGATAGGCATTGGCCGGCTTCAGATCGGCATGCACGATCTTCGAGTCGTGCAACGCTGCAATGGCGGACGTGAGCACTTTCGCCCACGTCACGTGACGTGCCCACACCCCCGGGTCGCGCGCAGGAGCGGACCTCGTCAGCCGGTGCCGCTCGCGCTCCCGATCCAGCACTTGCTGCAGGTCCGCCCCGTTTTCGACGAACTCGTAGGCCTGAAAGTAGCACGGCCCGCCCCAGCGTTCTTCGAAGGCGTCGACTTGCCGAACGGCGAAGTGCGCTGCCTTGCCGCTGCGCACGCGGGCGGAGAGCTCCTTCTGATAGGCGAGAAAGGCGCGGTACCAGACGACCGTTGGCGCGGGCGACTTGTATTGCTTGAAGAAGACTTTTTCGCCTGTGGGTGCCTGGGCTGCATAGGAGATCGCCATCATGCCTGGCCCGAACACCTGCGTGATACGGTAGCCGCGCAGGGTGTCACCCGCTTTGAGTTTCTTGGCCATGACGCCTCAGCAGTGCTGCTGTGGCGCCACTAGAGCGCGACGGTTTCCGCCGAGCGAGACACGCTCGCTGCGAGTTGCTTGAGCGTGTTACGGAAATTGGCCGAGTCGGACGTAAATTTCTGGAGTGCCTGCTGCGGGCTCAGACCCTCGAATTCGACCGTTTCCCATTCGGACTTGTCGATCTGGCTCAGCCGGTCGTAACCCTCAAAATTGGGGGCAAACAGGCTCAGAATGATGCGATTGGCCATGATCACGTTCGCTACGTCCTGTAGCGACCCACCCTTGGCCTCTGGGATGCTCAGCGTCTCTTTGAACGGCGCGTCCGTGAACACGACGACGACGCGCGCAGCGTCGCTACGATATCGCCACTTTTCTGGGTCTTCGGTCTGCGAGCCTTTCGGACTGGCCTGCATCGACGCAACTTTGTACAGGGTATCGAGCAACGATTCGGGCTCGTCACCGCCACCTTCGGCCTTCAGCAGGCCCAGCTGCGACTTGAGGGCGCCGACATCGCGAACGAACGGGTTGTCGACGATCCACGGCAAGCCATCGGCCTCGGCCGCCTCGAAGTCGCGGTAGCCGACGACCTTGCCACGCCAATCACGCACGGGTGCGACGTTGTTTCCGTCGCCGCGACTCAACGAATCGATGAACGCCTCGATGTTTTTGCGCAGCGCATCGATGCAGGTGGCCATGCTGCCGCTCACGTCGACGACGAAAACCAGGTCTGCGACGCCTTTGGTCTTCGAGCGGGCTTGGGGGGCAAGCGCCTCTAGAGCGGGCTCCGCGATACCGAGCGGTGAAACTGCGGGCTCTAGCTCATCGGCGGCCGCCGGATCCAGCGGCATTGCGCCGGTTGGGTGGACAGGGGACGCTACTTCGCCGACCGATGCGTCTGCACCTTCGGAATGCGTGGGGACACTCATGATGGGACTCCAAGGGCAGGGTGCGTAATCGATGCATCTCGCCTGCGTGGCTGGAGCTCAG
>JAYWEH010000132.1:0-5651 GCA_043780025.1 Deltaproteobacteria bacterium | reverse complement strand
CTAATGCGTGGTCGTTCAAAGCCGCAACGGATTCCTTCGGGCGCATGTCTCCGTGAACTTTCGACGACGCGAATCGTCCTTCAGTCTTTCTAACGGCTTCGCGTTAAGCTGCGAGGTCCCGAACGCAGTGAGGGCCTCGCCAGCTTCAACGTCGCAGTTAGCCAGCGGCTTCGTCAGCGAATCCACAGGCCACCAATAGCGCATCGCGTACGTCCGACCATCGGTTCTCTGGGAGGATGCACATGACCGGCCCAAGTCGATCTCGTTGTGCCAACGCAACGTGGTCGAAGTTGAGCGCCGAAGGCACCGGCATGCCGTCCTCGGGCAAGAGAATGACTTCCGTGGCGAGACCGCAAATTGCTCGAGTGACCGGGACCACGATCGTTTCGTTGAGGTGATTCACAACCTCATCGCGCGTGAGAATTAGAACTGGGCGCCGCTTGTCCGGAAGCTTGAACGTGTACCAGCGAATCTCGCCGCGTTTCACGTCACGCTCTCCCAGCCGTCCGAGTCCCACGCGAGTGCGTCTTCATCACTCGAGAACTCGTTCGCAGCCGGGGGCGCAGCACGATATGCCTCCGAGTCGTTGCCAACCGCCCGAATGAGCCGAAAGAGCCTGACGCGTTCTGTCGGACTCAACTGAGCAACGAGCGGAAGAATATCGTCAGCGGTGAGCGGTTGGCTCATGCTGAACAGCTTACCAGATGACAAGGCCCCAGGCCAGGCCCCGCCCCACACGCTCCGTGCAGGCTCTATGCTGCCCCAATCTCATTGTCTTTGGGCGCATCCCCGTTGTCCTGACCCGCAGGGGCCTAGAGCCAGACCTCAGTGCCTGGCTCTGCATCTCGAATTTTGCGTACGACTTCCTCGGCATGCTCGTGGTCTCGACACGGGACCAAGATCTTGTTCCTCCCCTTCCGACCGTGCGTAACGGCGGGTGTTCCGGCGCGGGTGACAATGATGACTAGGTCGCCGACAATTTCCGGCAGTCGCACCCGAGACATGGACCACAGGCTGGCGCACGCGAGGACACGAGCCACCCTTTTCGGATGGCACCCGACTCTCGGAGAAGATTTTATGCGGCACCCGCCTGTCGCCGTTGCTTCGTGGTCGCTGTGGGTATGGAGCGACGTCCTCGTTTCGGCTCTCCGGGTCTGGCTAACTTCCATTCGACGGCATCCCCTGCTGCCTTGCGCGCTTCGGATGTATACGCCGACTGGAAGCGCGTGGCTCTACGGGCTGGGGCGGCGCCACATGTCATTGGCTGGGTTCAACCGTCACGTTTGACCGGTCTGGGTTTCTGCGATTTTCCCGGCGCAACCTTGCAGAGAATAACACTCCCACGAGAGTCTGGCACTGAGGCGGTGCCGACGGACCATCGCTCGCTGTCTTTGGTGAACACGCAGGTGCGACTCGCAGGCTTGGCGCTCGGGGGGCCGGCTGAGCTTTGCGAGGTGGCGAAGGTCGCCCCTTGCCTGCCGCTTGCCGCCTTGCGCGCCTGGGAAAGACTGCAGGAGGTGGGCGTCCGGGCCTCGCCGGAACGGGCATGATTGATGCTTGGGCTGGGCCGCGTGGCATCCCTTTCGGCGCCGCCCAGCGGCAAAGGTTTACTTCTCGAGAGTGTCAGCACGGCGTTGATGCTTCGCCACTACAGCACACGGACCCGCGATGCCTACGTGGGCTGGGTGCGCCGGTTCGTCCTGTTTCACGACCGGCGCCATCCGGCTTCGATGGGCGCGCGTGAGGTTTCGGCATTTCTTTCGCATCTGGCGACGCAGAAGAATGTAAGCGCGTCGACTCAGAATCAGGCCATGCCGGCACTGCTGTTCTTGTACAGCGAGGTACTCCATCGGCCTCTGGAATTTGTGGGTGGGGTGGTCCATGCGAAGCGGCCAGCTCGGCTGCCCGTCGTGATGAGCCGTGAAGAGGTGAAGGCGGTGCTCGATCACTTGTCGGGCACCTGGCATTTGATGGCTTCCTTGCTGTACGGGGCTGGCTTGCGGCTCCTCGAATGCGCTTCGCTGCGCGTCAAGGACGCCGATTTTTCGACCGGACAAGTCCTGGTACGCCAGGGTAAAGGCCACAAGGATCGCGTGACGCTGCTGCCGCAGGCCATCGTCGAGCCTTTGCGTATTCACCTGACTCGCGTGAACGAACTCCATCAGCGCGACCTGCAGGACGGCGCGGGCATGGTGGACTTGCCCGGCGCATTGCGGACGAAGTATCCCAATGCAGCGCGCGATTGGCCTTGGCAATGGGTGTTTCCGACAACACGGCGCTACGTCGATGCAAATACGGGCGAGCAACGGCGCCACCACATTCACGAAACAGCGTTGCAGCGCGCCGTGCGCTCAGTTGCCGTCGCGGCGCAGATTACCAAGCCCGTGAGCTGCCACACATTTCGCCATTCGTTAGCAACGCACCTGCTGGAAGCCGGCTACGACATCCGCACGATCCAGAAACTGCTCGGTCATCACGATGTCAGAACGACGATGATCTACACGCACGTGCTGAATCGCGGTCCGTTGGGGGTAAAGAGCCCACTGGATCGATAGGATGAATGCGAGCTACGTCGATTCTTCGAATCACATGATTGGAAGCCCGCGGTGGAGGGGCGTGGCCTGGCGGGCGGCTGCGCTCCTCGGAGCCCCATTCCCCAGAAACATCGGCGGAGAGCGCGGGTGCAATCACGCTTGCAGGACCAGGCGCGCTGCTCCGTCGCTGGTTCATTGCCTAGTTGGACCCGCCGCCCTCACCCTCCCAGCTCCCGCCGCGTCCCCGCCCCAACACCTGCCGGATATCGCCCAACGTCATCGGCCCTCTCAGAAACGACAGCGCCCACCTCGGCTTGAGCAGCACCAGGCTCGGCGTCGCGTGCACATTGCGCACCAGAAACCAGCGCGGACCGAGGCGACGGATCACATTGGAGAGCTCCGGAGCACTGCAGCCCGGCTCATTCGCGTTGACGAGGCTGTCGACCACGCGCTCGCGGTCAGCGTCGGTCTGCAGGCGCCCGATGGCCCAGAAGCCCGCGTTCGAGAGCGTACGGTAATCGAGGTCCATCGGGTTCTGGGTGGCGACGAGCACGCCCACGCCGAAGGCGCGGCCTTGCTTCATCAGCGCGACGGTGGGGCGCTTGGTGGGAGGGTTGGCGGGGTGCGGTGGCAGGAGTCCGTAGACCTCGTCGAAGACGATCAGCGCGCGCAGGTGGCGGGTGCCGGACAGGCTGCGCGTAAGAGTTCACCAGCGGCGCCCGTCACCCTGCCAGTGCGCCGTGCGACGATGCCAGGGCAGGGACAGAGCTCGGGGCTCCCGCCTCGCTTGCCACGCCCTGGCGCAGACCAGCGCAGCTTGCGAAGCCCGCCAGGCACGCGAATGAGCACGCCTTGCTCGTGACATAGGAGGAGAGCGTCCGGTGAGGGTCGAGTTCATCGGCGAGTTAGCTTGCGCTTACGGCTCGGCGTCGTGCTCGCGCGCGCCTTTGGCAGTTCGTCTTCGAGACTGGCTGGAACGTCCCGCACCTTCGTGAGCACCGCTTTGAACTTGCGCTCGCTACCTCGCGCGGCTCTGTCTGCCAGATATTGTTCCGTCATGAGGGCAGCGAGCTTCTCCGCGACAGCCGAGTTGATTATTTGGTTGAGCGAGATGCCTTCACGCTCCGCAACCTCTGCAAGCTTGCGGTGAATTGACTCAGGCAAGCGCAGGCTCAAAGTACTCACGGCGGTGCTCCTATCTTTGCAAGGAATTGTCCTGGTGTCAGGAGTGCGATACCAAAGTTGCGGATGGGGCAGTCAGGTAGTGCTGGGACCGCCCGCCGCCAGGGCGAGCTGACCGCACGCGCCGGCAACGTCACGGCCGCGCGTGCGGCGCACCGTGAGCAGCGTACTATGCCGAGCCAGTACCGCACGCACGAAGGCCTCGATGTGTTCTTCACTCGGCGGCTCGAAGCGAGGCCCGCTGGAATGCGCTGCCGAGCCTGCCGGAGCGTTGTATGGAATTAGGTTGATGTGATGCCGAAACGTCGCGCAGTAGTCCGCCAGGCGCGCCGCATCCTCGAGGCTGTCGTTGACGCCGGCGAGCAAGACGTACTCCACGGTGATGCGTTCGCGCGGGCGCAGCGGGAAGCGCTCGAGCACCGCGCGGAGCTCCGCCAAGCTGTGGCGCGCCGCGACGGGCATGAGCTGCCGGCGCAACTCGTCCGTCGTGGCGTTGAGGCTCACCGCGAGCAAAGGCCGCTCCGGAAACTGCGCGAGCTTTTCAATCTGCGGCACGAGGCCCGACGTGGACAACGTGATGCGCCTCGGGGACAGACCGAGCCCGGCGGGATGCTGGAGCACCTGCAGCGCTCGCGCGACCCGCGGCCAGTTGTGCAGCGGCTCACCCATGCCCATGAACACGAGCGTGAGCTCGCCCGGATGTCGTGGCCCGAGCTCTCGCAACGCCACCAGCACCTGCGCCACGATCTCCCCTGCCGAAAGCTGACCGCGCAGGCCCATCTGCGCGGTCGCGCAAAAGCTGCAGGCCATGGCGCAACCGATCTGACTCGACACGCACAGCGTCACCTTGCCGTGAGTCACCTCACGCGGCATGTGCACGCATTCGATCGAGCCGTGATCCAGCTCCAGCAACAGCTTGGTCGCGCCATCGCTCGAAGGCCGCCGTTCACGCACGACTGGCAAACCCAGTGGGCCAAGCTGGCCCAAGACCTTGGCCGACAAGGCCGGGCCAGAACTGTCCCAGCGCCAGGGCCGCTGCAGCGCCTCAAACGAGGCGGCCCCTGAATGACCCGGTAGCAAGGCCTGCAGTTCGTCAGGTTTCAGCGCCCAAACGTCGAAGCGACTGCGCGCGACGTGCCCTGGGGGGCGACGCACCGGCAACTGAACGCGCACCATGGCGTGAGCCTACCACAGAGCGCGCCGGCGGAGCCTGACCGCGGCCGGATATTCCCCGGCGGCGCTTGCGCCCACACAAGCGCGGCGCAACAGTGCCCTCATGACGGACGTGGCTGGCGAGCCGTGGAACACGCTGCTCGGGCGTGCCCTCGAGCATGCGTTGGATTATCGCGAGGGGCTCCGGGAGCGACCTGTCGCGCCGGACGCCACGCTGTTGGAGGTCGCGGCGGTGCTGGATCCCCAGGGCTGTATGCCCAAAGCGGGGCGGGCCCCGCTCGAGGTACTGGAAGAACTGGTCAGCGTCGCGGGTCCAGGGCTCAGCGCCAGCTCCGGGCCTCGATTCTTCGGCTGGGTGACGGGCGGCACCGTACCGGCCAGCGTTGCCGCCGATTGGATGACGTCCGTCTGGGACCAGAACGCGGGTCCAGCCGGCGGCGCCCCGGCGGCGTGCGCGTTCGAGCTGGTCGCGTTGCGCTGGATTATCGAGCTGCTCCGGTTGCCCGACAGCGTGCAAGGCGCCCTGGTCACCGGAGCCAGCGCCGCCAACTTTAGCGCGCTCGCCGGCGCGCGAACGCGTGTCCTCGCGGCGGCGGGTTGGGATCTGGAACGCGATGGGTTGTGCGGAGCGCCCGCGCCGAAAATCCTCGTCGGTTGCGAGCGCCACGACAGCATCGACAAGGCGTTGCGCCTGCTCGGATTCGGCAAGCGCGCGCTCGTCATCGTCGGCGCCGATAGCGAAGGGCGTATCTCGGCGTCCGC
>JAYWEH010000131.1:0-28742 GCA_043780025.1 Deltaproteobacteria bacterium | reverse complement strand
CGGACACGCCGTGAAGCTCTGCCGCGAATCCGCCGCCGGCAGCGCCGAAGTCATGGTCCTGAACGGCGATTCGCCCCTCATCAGCAGCGAGACGCTTCGCGCAGTCCAGGCCGCGCGGGGCACTTCACCGGTCGCGATGGCCACCTGCATCGTCCCCGATTCGGGCCGTTTCGGCCGCGTCGAACGCCTCCGCGCCGGCGCCGTGACTGGCATCCGCGAAGGCTCGCACGAATCGGCCGGCACGGCTGAGCGGAACGCCGGCCAGTATCTCTTCGATGGCCCATGGCTCTGGGCCCATATCGACCGCGTCACGCCCAGCGACAACGGCGAGTTCTACCTCACCGACCTCCCCGCCATGGCCTTCAGCGAAGGCACCCCCGCCGTCACTTCCGCCGGCCCCGTCGAAGAGCTCATGGGCTTCGACGACCGCATCGGCCTCGCCGAGGCCGAGCGGCTCATGCGCCAGCGCATCCTCAACACCCACATGGTCAACGGCGTCACGATCATCGACCCTGCCACCACCTACATCGACGCCACAGCCGCACTCGCCGAGGACGTGACGGTGCTCCCCAACACCCATATCCAGGGAGTGAGCGTCATCGCCACCGGCGCCGTCATCGGGCCGAACGCCATCCTCAGGAACGCCACCGTCGGCGCGCGCACCACGATCGGTCCGTCCGTGATCGAAGATTCGACGATCGGCGCGGACGTCTCCATCGGCCCGTTCTGCCACGTCCGCGGGAACTCCGTGATCGGCGATCAGTGTGCCCTCGGCAACTACGCCGAGGTCAATCGCTCACACCTCGGCCGCGCCGTGAAGATGCACCACTTCAGCTACCTCGGCGACGCCCTCGTCGGCGACCGCGCGAACATCGCCGCCGGCGTCATCACGAACAACTACGACGGCGTCAACAAGCACCAGACGATCATCGGCGAAGGCGCCTTCGTCGGTTGCGACACGATGCTCGTGGCCCCCGTGGAGATGGGCGCCAACTCCCAGACCGGAGCGGGCGCCGTCCTCCGCGAAGACCTCCCGCCGAACGCCGTCGCCGTCGGCGTCCCCGCCCGGATTATCCGCTACCGGCCCGAATGATGGACGTTGGCCGATGAGCCACCTCATGACCGGCGGAGATGGCGACCAACCGTGTAAAGAAGCATTCACGGTAGACGGGATTGCGAAGCGCTACCAGTAGCTTTCGAGCGTGACGTGGCCTGGCTTCTTGGCTCGATGTTTCTCGAGTCCGCGCTCCCCCAGGGCGCGCTGCGTCTCCGAAATCATCTCGGGGTTGCCACACAAGAGCACCTGAGATTGGCCGGGGGCGAAGAGGACGCCCGCACGGCGCTCGAGCTCGCCGGAGCGAACCAAGGCCGGCAACCGCCCCGCCAGGCCAAACGGGGGCGGCACTTCGCGCGTGACCAGCGGCACATAGCTGAGCTGCTCGGGGGATCGACGCGCGAGCAGAGAGAGCTCGTCCATGTAGCCGAGCTGAGCCGTGTGCCGCACACCGTGAATCAGCACGATGCGCGAGAAGCGCTCCCAGATGGTCGGGCTGCGCAACATCGCAATGAAGGGACCGAGACCGGTGCCGGTCGCGAGCAGCCACACGTGAGGCGCCGCCGGCACGTGATCGAGCGTGAAGAAGCCGAGCGCGCGATCATCGACCCAGAGCGGATCACCCACAGAAAGGCTGAGCAGGCTCGGCGTAACGACGCCGCCCTGCACCTCGGTGACATAGAATTCGCTCGGCTGACCCGGCGCCGACGCGAGAGAATAGGAGCGCTTGATTTTCGCGCCGTCGCGCTCAATCGCCAGATTCACGAATTGCCCCGCGACATGGGCCTCCACCACGCTGTCGAGCCCCAACGTGATCAAGCCCGGCGCCCACTCGTGCCGCCGCACCACTTTACTCGAGACCCAAGCCATTTCGCGTCGTGTCGGTACCGCTGTAATACGCGCACTTCCCGTGAGCGATGGGAATTTGGAGCGTGCTCTCGAACGGGATTGAGTTGCTCGAAAACACGCCGCGGGCCGGAACGCGCGGGAGCCGAGCGTTGACACGTCACGAGCTCTGGGTCATGGACCGGGCCTCATGACGGTTGAACTCCTCGAGGAAACGCACGATCTCACTGGCTCTCTGCGCGATCTGCCGGAGCTCTCGAGCGCCCCGACGGAGCACTCGAAAGCCCATCCCTACGCGGCATTCCTCGAGAAAGTAGCCAAGCCGGCGCGCTACATCGGCGGGGAACACGGCGAGCGCCGCAAAGACTGGACCGATGTCCAGTGCCGCATCTGTCTCGCCTTCCCCGATGTCTACGACATCGGGATGAGCCATCTCGGCTACCGCATCCTTTACAAGCTGCTGAACGACGACGCGGCCCTGCTCGCGGAGCGTTGCTACACGCCCTGGACCGACATGCAGTCCGAGCTGCTCGCGCGGGGCGAGCTCTTGCGCTCGCTCGAAAATGCCCGCCCGTTGTGCGACTTCGACGTCGTCGGTTTCTCGCTGCAATTCGAGCTCACGTACACGAACGTGCTCACGATGCTCAATTTGGGAGGCATCCCGCTGCGCTCCAAACATCGAGGCGACGAGGACCCGTTGATCATCGCGGGGGGCCCGGTCGCTACGCACGCCGAACCGCTGGCTCTATTTATCGATGCCTTCGTGATCGGAGACGCGGAGGAACTGGCGGGTGAGGTCGCGCACGTGTGGGCCACGGTCCGGAAGGAACGCATCGGGCGCCGCGAAGGCTTGCGCCGCTTGGCCAGGCTGCCCGGCGTCTACGTGCCTGCGCTGTATGCGGCCGCACCGGACGCAGCGACCGGGCTGCATATTGTCACGGCGGACGTCGTCATGGCGGACGCCAAGGAGAACGCCGTCACGGCAGAGATGGCGGCGCCTCGCTTGCCGATCGTGCGCCGGTTGGTCGAAGATCTAGACCGCTTTCCGTTTCCCGACGACGGCCCTGTCGGCGGGCCCGAAGCGATCTTCGATCGAGTCAGCGTGGAAGTGGCCCGCGGTTGCACCGAGGGCTGCCGGTTTTGCCAGGCCGGGATGATCTACCGCCCCGTGCGGGAGCGCAAACCCGACGAGGTCGTGCAAACCGTCCTGCGCGCGCTGGAGAAGACGGGGCACGACTCCGTCAGCCTGACCGCTTTGTCCACCGCCGACGTGAGCTGCATCTCACCGTTAATTCGCAAGCTAGTGGAGAAAACGGCGCCCGAGCGCGTGAGTCTGAGCGTGGCCTCGCTGCGGGCCTACGGGCTCGCCGATGATCTGCTGGACGAAATGCGCCGAGTCCGCACCGGCGGGCTCACCTTCGCTCCGGAAGCGGGTACGCAGCGCATGCGCGACGTGATCAACAAGAACGTCACCGAAGAGCAGCTGCTCGAGACGGCGCACCGGGTGTTCTCGAAGGGGTTCGATAGCATGAAGCTGTACTTCATGATCGGGCTCCCGACCGAAGAGGACGACGACGTTCGGGGCATCATCCGGGTGGCCCGCAACGCGCTCGCCGTGGCGCGCCGGCTCAACCGCCATCGCGCGAAGATTACGGTCAGTGTTTCGACACACGTTCCGAAACCCCACACGCCTTTTCAATGGTGCGCCATGGACTCCATCGACGAGGTCCGGCGCAAGCAGCAAATTCTGCGTGATGAGCTCGGCCGCGAGCGCGGCATCACACTGCGTTGCCATGACAGCGGCACGAGCCAGCTCGAGGGCATTTTCGCGCGGGGCGACCGCCCTCTCGGTGACGTGCTCGAGCGCGCGTTTATGAACGGGGCACGCTTCGACTCCTGGGAAGAGCACCTGCGCATGGACGTGTGGCGCGAAGCGTTGGCGTTTTACGGCGTCGAAACGGAGCGCTACCTCGGTACCTTGCCGGTATCGGCGCGCCTGCCCTGGGATCACTTCGACATCGGGCTCGAGCCGGGCTTCCTGACGCGGGAATATCAGAAGGCGCTGAAGAACCGTTTGTCCCCGCCGTGCGGCAAGGCCGCGGGCATGTTCATCCATCACACCAACGTGGCCGAGGCAGAAGCCGACCAGCGGCGCCTGGTTTGTTACGATTGTGGTGTCGCGTGCGACATGAGCAAGATGCGACGAGAGCGCGTGCAATTTCTCGCGCAGATGGGCTCGCTCGCACCAAAATCTGCACTGAACCCCGACCGGCCCGATGGACTCGACACGGGCGACGCTGCGAGCGACCCAGCCCCCGAGGACGCGCCCGAAGAAGTGTCAGGTCCCGAAGGGCGCCGCCCCCCGCAACCCGGTCAGCGCCAGGAGCGCTGGCGCCTGAGCTTCCACAAGCTCGGCTCGAGCGCCTTGCTCGGGCACCTCGATTTCATGCGCGAGCTCGGCCGCGTGATCCGCCGCGCGGGCCTTCGCCCGGTATACAGCCAGGGTTTTAACCCGAAGCCGCGTTTCACGTTTGGCCCAGCGCTGGCGCTCGGCGTGGCCAGTCTGGACGAAAAGATCGACGTCGACCTGTTCGATCCTCCCGCCCCGCGGGTTCTGCTCGACGCACTCAATGCGGCCAGCGGTGCGGGGCTGCGTTTCACCGACGCAAGGCCGCTCGAACGCGGAGCTGCGTCGCTCGGCTCTGCGATCGTAGGCGCGCGCTACATCGTGGTTTTCCCTGAGGCCGTCGAACTGTCGCCCGCGGATCTCGAAGCCCAAATCGCTGCATTCCTCCAGCGAGATAAGACTATCGTCAAGCGCACGGTAAAAGGCATCGGCCGGCTCATCGACGTCCGCGCCAAGGTGCGTTCCCTCAGAATGGGGGACGCGGCAACGCGTATGAACATCGCTCGCGCCGGTTTGGTGGGTCGCCTCGCGAGTATCGTCGTCGAGGTCGATCTCGGCCCCGAGGGCTCGGTCAAGCCGAGCGAGATCGTCGAAGCTTTGACGGGGGATGGCGATTTGCCCCATCAGGCGATTCGCGAAGCGCTTCTACTTGCTGCTGCCTTTACTCCGGAGAAACCTGGAGTGAAACTGAGCACGTTAGACGCCAGAGCCCCGCTCGCCGGCTTCTCGAGCTAGCGGCACAGCCCGTTTTCCGGCATTTTTTTTCCGTTTCAACGTGGAACGTGGCCGCGCGATTGGAAACCCGATCGCAGGCGGTCGCGAGTTCCCATCAAAACGACTTTGCGTGGTCATCGTTCAAAAACGAGCGCGAAGATTGCGGCGCAACGCGCGGTGGATCACTCGAGAAACAAACGCACGCAAACGTTCACCGCGAAAACCGAGGCGAGATGGAATTGCCACCCGCAGGCGAAGGTCAGTAGATTTACAAGCAGGGACAAATCCATTAGACAGGTATCGGGAGCGGGAAATCAAACAGGGGAGTCTCGCTTCCCGCTCGATCTCTTTTGGCTAGACCTTTCTGTCAGGCCTGTCCAAGGGTTTCACGAGTCGATCAGGCTCGCTGGACGCCCTAGTAGGCTCGGCCAGGGCAGGCCAGGTCGAGCAAGGGGTATTGCAACTTCGTGCGAACGCTGCAGATGGACGGTGGTGACACACTCGGTGGGGAGGGACTAGTGAGCGCCTCGCGGGTGATTGCTGCATGGTTCGTCAACGCGCAAAGGTCGCGTCAGAGGGCAGCGCTCACGTGAAGGGCCCAAAAGGCACCGGAGACTCCCGCATCAAAAAATAAGAACGACGATGGCCCAGAGACGCAAGAGCAACCCAATCGAAACGAATATTCGTGAACTGCCGTGGCCGGACGCCTTCTTGCAGGCGCAAGCGCTGACCACGAATGACAGCTACCGCGTCGGACAGCTTCTCGTGGAACGAGTCTACGAAAGCCGTCGCGACGCCAATCGCTCGCCCAAGCCCTCGAGTCTCAGAAAAATCCAGTCGAATGCCCTTCCGGAAGTCAGCGTTTCGACGCTGCTTCGCTGCATTCAAGTCTACGAGACGTGCCGCACGCTCGGCATGAAGCCACCATGGGCGCACGTACGAGCGGGGCATCTATTTCGCGTTGCCAACTTGGGCAAAGCCCAACAGCGCCTGCTGCTCGGTCGCGTCGAAAAAGAGGGGTGGACGGTTGCTCGGCTGCAGCAAGAGATCGACAAGCTGAAGGGAAGTCGCTTGCCCGATGGTCGCCGCCCGAGCGGCCGGCGCCGTCTGCCCGGCTTCGTCAAGGCCCTGCAGGCCCTGTCCAAGCACAGCTTGCTCGACGGTCTGAAACAAGCCGAAGAGCTCGATCCGACGCGCGTGCGCCAGCTCGCCCGTCAGATCAGTCGGACGCAAACTGAGCTCTTGAAGGTGCAGGGCGCGCTGAGCCGTGGCAACGGCAGCACCGCGAGCAACTGAGAGCCGCCGAGCAAAATGCGACCGCATGTGGAACGCCGTGGGCCCCGCTTCTGGGCCCCACGCGCCGGACCCACGCGGTCAACCCGCTTCGAACAGACCTGCGGCGCCCATACCGCCGCCGATGCACATGGACACGATCCCGTAACGCCCGCCGCGGCGGCCGAGTTCGTGCAGTAGCGTAGCGGTGAGCTTGGCTCCCGTACAGCCCAGGGGGTGGCCGAGGGCGATCGCACCGCCGTTCACGTTGAGTTTGTCGTCGGGGATCCCGAGTTCACGCTGGCAGTAGACGGCCTGCGCTGCGAACGCCTCGTTGATCTCGAATAGATCGATGTCGGAGATCTGGAGCCCGGTTTGCTTCAGCAAGCGCTGGATCGCCGGAATGGGTCCAATGCCCATGATGTCCGGATCGACGCCAGCCACCGCATAGCCGCGGAGCCGGCCGAGCGGTTTCACGCCCAGCTCGCGAGCCTTGCGCTCGGAGAGCAACACCGCGGCCGCGGATCCGTCGCTCAAAGGTGAGCTGTTGCCGGCTGTCACCGTACCGCCCTGACTGAACGCCGGCGGGAGCTTCCCGAGCACCGCCAGCGTCGTGCCCTCGCGTGGGCATTCGTCGCGCTCGAACGGCCGTGTCCGTTCGGCGCCCGCTTCGAACATCCGCGCCGCCACGCTGACCGTTTCCGCCTGGAAACGACCTGCGCCGAGCGCCGCGATGGCGCGCTCGTGGGAGCGCACCGCGAAGGCGTCTTGCTGCTCCCGGCTGACGGAGAAGCGCTTGGCGACGCGCTCCGCCGTATGACCCATCGCGATGTACGCCTCGGGATAGCGCGCCATCAAGCCCGGATTGAGGCTCACCTTGTTGCCGCTCATCGGCACCATGCTCATCGACTCGACGCCGCCGGCCAGCACGACCTCTTGCAGCCCGGCGTGAATTGCCAGCGCCCCGTGCACGATCGCCTGCAGGCCGCTCGAGCAAAACCGATTGATGGTCTGGCCGCTGGTGGTGTTAGGCAGCCTTGCGATGAACGACGCATTGCGCGCCAGGTTGAGGCCCTGCTCGCCCTCGGGCATGGCGCAGCCGAGCACCACGTCTTCTACGTCGTCAGCGCTCAAGTTCGGCACCTTGTCGAGAGCGCTTCTGAGCAGAGCCGCCGCGAGATCATCCGGGCGAGTGTCTTTGAGCGCGCCTTTGATGGCGCGACCGACGGGGCTGCGCAGAGCGCTCGCGATGACGACGTTGAGTGGGAAGTTCATGATCATCGACTCCTGATCGGGGACGTTGGACCTAGTGTCTGTAACGCAAGTTACAGACACAAATGCAGATGTGTGCCCGGAACAGCCTGGACCGTTGCGGCAGAATTCCCGCGGCCCTCGCCCCGTCAGGGGCCGCGGAATTCTGCAATGACCTTCGGTTACGGGGCATTAGTTGCGAAGGGGCTTGTTGTTTTTGAGCATGTGTTCGATGCGGGCGAGTGTCTTCTCTTCGCCGCACAGGGAGAGGAACGCTTCGAATTCCAGGTCGAGGTAGTCTTGCTCGGTGCGCAGGGTGCCCGCGGCCACGTTGCCGCCGCACAACACCTCCGCGACACGGTTGGCCAGCAAGCCATCGTACGGGCTCGCCCATTTGCCTTCCACCATGCCCCAGATGCGGGCACCAATGGTGGCCGCCGCGTCGCGACCCGCGGCCACGAGCAGGCGCGGGCGAGGCGGGCGGTACCCGGCCTTGGCCAGGCCGAGCGCGCGGTGTTTCGCGTGGTAAAGCTGGTGGCTGCGATTGAGCGAGATACCGTCTTCCGGCTGCAGGAAGCGCAGCTGCTTGGCCTCTTCCGCCGAGGTCGAGACCTTCGCCATGGCCACCGTCATCGAGGCCTGGCCGATCAACGGTAACAGGTCGACGTTCTCGACGCCCTGCACGTGGCGCGTGTGCCGCTCCACCATGCGCAGGCACCCGCCGCCGGCCGGGATGAGCCCCACGCCGAGCTCTACCAGACCCATGTAGGTCTCCGCGTGCGCCTGGCAAAGGTCCGCGGCCATCGCCAGCTCCGCGCCGCCGCCCAGCGTGTACTGGAAAGGCGCGGCCACGACCGGCACTTTGGCGTAGCGCAACGCCTGCAGGGACGATTGAAGCCCGCGGATCATGCCGCCGACCTGATCCCACTTCTTCTGCTGCGCGCCGGCGAAGATCATGAACAGGTTGGCGCCGGCGCCGAAGTGTTGACCATCATTGGCGATGACCAGCGCCTCGAAGTTTTTCTCCGCCTCGCGCACGCCGTCCAGCAACATGCCGATCACGTCGGCGTCGAGCGTGTTCATCTTGGTGTGAACTTCCACACACAGTGCGCCGTCCCCGAGATCCACGAGCGACGCGCCGTGGTTCTTCTTCAGCACGCGGTTCGGTTGCGCCTTCAGCGCTTCGATCTCCAGTTGCCGCGGATCGGTGGGCAGGGCACGTTGCCCGCGCGCCGGCACGTCGAAGTAGGTGCGATTGGCGGCGTCACCGGCATAGAACGAGCCGCCGCCCCGTGCCAGAGCAGCTACCCAGGGCGGCACCATGACGCCGTCTTTCTCCATGCGCTCCGTCGCGGCCGCGACCCCGAGCGCGTCCCAGGCCTCGAACGGACCAATCTCCCAGTTGAATCCCCAGCGCATCGCGCGATCGATGCTGAAGATGTCATCGGCGATCTCGCCCACGAGGTTGGCTGCATAGCCGAGCGTGCGCGCCGTCAGGCGCCAGGCAAAGGCCGCCGCCGCGTCTTTCTCGGCGCACAGCTTCGCCAGCCGCGCCTTCGGGTCTTCGATGTTGCGCACCGCACCTATCGAATCGAAACGCAGCTTCTCGGAAGGTCGGTATTCACCCGTCTGGTAGTCGAGAACCAGGATGTCGTCGCCCACCTTCTTGTAGAAGCCCGCGCCCGTCTTGCGCCCCAGGCGCCCCTGCTCGACCAGATCCGAAACCAGCTTCGGAATTCGAAACACGTCCCGTTCGGGGTCTTGGATCAGGGTGTCGTAACAGTTCTGAGACACGTGCACCAACGTGTCGAGCCCGACAATGTCGGCGGTCTTGAAGGTCGCGCCGCTCGATCGCGCCATCGGCTTGCCGGTGATGGCGTCCACCGCCTCGATGCTGAGCTTGGACTCGAGCATCGAGTGCAGCGTCTGCATCATCCCATACACGCCGATGCGATTGGCGACGAAGTTCGTGGTGTCCTTGGTGTGGACGATGCCTTTGCCCAAGAACTCGCCAAAGCGCGCCGCCCGGCCGAGGACGTCCGGATCCGTCTTTGGACCTGCCGCCACTTCGAGCAGGTTCATGTACCGGACCGGATTGAAGAAATGCATGACCACGAAGCGCCGTGCCACGCTCTCCGGCAAGCTCTCGCTCATCGACGCGATCGACAGGCCGCTCGTGTTCGACGCCAAGATTGCGGTCGGCGACAGATGCGGCACGATGCGCTGGAAGAGCTGTTTTTTCGCGTCCAGGTTCTCGACGATGGCTTCGATCACGAGATCGCACTCGGCGACGCGATCGAGGTGGTCTTCCAGGTTACCTGGAGTGACGAGGCGCGCCACGTCGGCCGAATAGAACGGTGCAGGCTTGGCCTTCAAGGCACGCGCGATCGCCTCCTCCGCGAGGCGGCTCCTCGCCTTGATGTCACCCGACTCCTTGGGTGGCGCACCTTTGGGAACGATATCGAGCAAATGTGTAGGAATGCCGGCCCCAGCCAGCTGAGCGGCGATGGCGCTGCCCATGACGCCCGATCCGATCACCAGGGCGGTGTTGATGCCTTCGGACATGCTTCTCCTCTGTTCCTTTGACGCCCGTACGAACGGCGCCGAGCCTCGGTTCACCTTAGCAGATCCGAGCGCACGGCCCGCTCAGGCCACTACGACCAGGGGAGCGGATCTCTTTGGCGCAGACTCTTCAATAGGCCCTCTGCACCTGGCCCTGGTGACTGGAGCGTGACGGCGCTACAAAGATGGGCTCGCGAGCGCGACATGCAAAGGATAAACGGGCGAGTGGCCGAAAAGACCGCGCGGCACGCAGGTGCGGCGTGATTCGCTCGCTTCGCGCGTTCCTGCTGATCGCGAGCGTCCTCGCGTCCTACGGCCTGCAATGGTCACTCGCCAAGCTGAGCGGGCGCATGCGCCCGCGTTGGATGCGCGTGCACGCGCGGAACGCACGCCGCCTGGCACATGGCTTCACCCGCCTCGGCGGCGTGTTCATCAAGCTAGGGCAGGTGCTCAGCGTACTCGGAGGGTTTTTACCTCCGGAATACCGCCTGGCACTCGAAAAACTGCAAGACCAGGTGCCGCCGCGGCCCTTCACCGAGATCGTCGAACGGCTGGAAGCCGCGTTTGGAAAAGGCGCGCTCGGGCGCTTCGCGAGCTTCGAATCGAAGCCGCTGGCGGCCGCGTCGTTGGCACAAGTGCACAAGGCGGAGCTCAGAGACGGCCGGGCCGTGGCGGTCAAGGTATTGTACCCCGGCATCGAACGGCTGATCGCGCGCGATCTGTTCGTGCTGGGAGTATTCGTGCCGATCATCCGGCGCGTTTTTCCGATTGTTCGCTTCGAGCGCGTGCTCGCCCAGCTGGGGGCGATGTTGCGCCGAGAGACAGATTACGCGAACGAACAGCGCAACCTGGCGCGAATGCGCGTGATCTTCGCGCGCAAGCCCGAATTGGTCGTACCGAGCGTGGTGGACGAGCTCACTGGGCCGGGCATCTTGACCATGAGCCTCGAGACCGGTTCCCGCATCGCGGAGGTCATTGCTCATCCCACGCCGGAGCTCGATCGCGGGACGGTGGCCCGGATCATCACCGAGAGCTATTTCACGATGCTCTTCGAACACCACGTGCTGCACGCCGATCCCCATCCCGGCAACTTCCTGGTCAGGCCCGGGCCCGTGGTGGTGATGCTCGACTACGGAGCGGTCGAGGACGTGAGCGAGACCCTGGTGCAAGGGTTGCGCACCGTGATCGTCGGCGGTCTCGCGCGTAACCCGGACCAGGTGCTCGAAGGCGTCGAACAGATGGGCTTCGTGGCGCCGGGCGGCGATCGCGAGCTCTTGCGCGAAGTGGGGCGCCAGTACCTGAAGACACTGACCACGCTGCGGGTGACGGACTTTTCGAATTTCGACCGCAGCGAGATGCACAAGCTCACGGGGTACGCCCATGTGCGGGGGCGGCTGCGCGAGGTCATGCGCAGCGTCGAGTATCCCGACGGCTATTTCTACATGGAGCGTACGTTGGCGCTGCTGTTCGGCCTGGTGGGCCAGCTCGAGCCGGAGCGTGGGTTGCCTGGCGTAGCTGCTCCGCTCGCGGCCAAAATGATGCTGCGCAGCCTGGCCAAAGGTGACGGCGGGTCCCGAGCCGCCACCGCGCCGCAGTCGTAGCGTCATCCGACACGGCTGCCGCAAACCCGCACGGACCGACCGGCCGAGGGTACAGACCTCTCGATCTGCGCCGGAACGGCCGCACAATGGGCAGTTTCGACGGTCTCGGGATAGGCTCGATGCAGGCTCCGAGGAAATCGGCCTGAAGAAATCGCCCGTGAATCAGCTTCGCCACAGCCTTCGCTCGGGTCCGCTCGCGCCGCCTCGCGATCTCGGGCGTCTCGTCGCCCGGGTGGCTTGCGTCGTCTTCGCGCTGCTCGGTCTGGTCCCGCCGCTCGCTGCGCTGCTCACGCGCTGGGCGCCCATGCAGCAATGGGCGGCAACCGAGACCGCTCGATTGCTCGATCAGGAACTCGGGCTGGACGCGAGTTACAGCGTGCACCTCTCGCTCTGGCCGCTCGCGCTCGAGCTGAGCGACGTGACGCTGCGCTCGAGCGACGGCGGCGCTCCAGCGCTCTCGGCACCACGGGTGAGCGTCAGGCCGCGCCTGTTCTCGTTGCTCGGTGGTCAGTTCGACGCGGGACAGATCGCCATCGAGGAGCCGAGCTTGCGCGTGGTGCTGCGTGACGGCGCGCTCGCGAACCTGAAGCTGCGCTTGCCTGAAGCAGCCGGAAAGAGCGGGAACCGCCGGATGCCGCTCGGATCGGTGGCCATCACCGACGCGCGGCTCTCCGCCGACATCGACGGTGTGCTGATCAGCAGCAACGCCATCGACCTGGACGTCTTCACCGAGACACCTCAGAGC
This sequence comes from Deltaproteobacteria bacterium, assembly GCA_043780025.1. Taxonomy (GTDB): domain Bacteria; phylum Myxococcota_A; class Polyangia; order Polyangiales; family Polyangiaceae; genus SZUA-265. The sequence goes on along the minus strand of JAYWEH010000131.1, from coordinate 16,290 downwards.
TTCGAAGTGGCATTGCGTGCTGCCACCACCGGCCTGATCACGAGGCGACCGAAAGGCGCCGAGGCCGGTGACACCGAGCCGGTCGACGAAGATGTCTTGTGCCAGCTCGATGCGCGCGCTCGCGTCGACCGCGGCGAGGTCTTGATCCGGCGGTTGTCGCTAGTGGGCATCGGCGACACCAGCCCCGACGCGAACACTCGGCCCTCCTGCAACCTCGACAACCTGCGCGGTCACCCCGAACGCCTACTGATGCGCCTGTCGGGGGTGCGGATCGGCGATCTGGCGAACGACGTTCCCCAGATCACGGGGCACGTTCTGTTGCAGGTTCCGCTGGAGCTGATGCAGCGCTACGCCACGGCGGGGCCGTTCACCGGCTGGGTGCAGGTGAGCGGCGAGCTCGACGTGAGCCGGCGCACGAAGTTCCCGGAGTTCCACGGCAAGCTGCGCACGGGGCGCGTCGGGCTCAAGGGTTACACCCTGGCGGCTCACGCCGAAGCCGAGCTGCATCTGATGAATGACCAGCTCCTGGTCAGCACGCTAGCTGCCGGCTACGCCGATGGAGAGGTCGAGCTGCGCGACGTCAGCATCGATCTCTTGAAACCCGGTATGCCACTCGTCGTGCGCCACGGCCTGGGTACCGGGCTCACCTTCCCCGGCCTGATGCGCGACTTGGATGTGACCGAGAACACGATCATCAATTTGGATCTGTCGCGGGTCGTGATCGAAGATTTCAAGGGCACACTCAATCCGCCCGCCCTGTCGGGGCGGCTGAGCGTGGACGCGCAAGATTTCGCAGTCTTCGATCGCGCCGTTCACGACAAGGCCCGCCGGCACATGATCGGCGTACCCCGAGCGCGCATAAAGGGCACCTTCGGTGTACACACGGACTCCGTTCGCTTCGACGACATGACGGCCGAGTTCGGCAAGAGCGTGCTCCAGACGAGCGTGCATATTGGCTACGACAACACCATCGACCTGGTCGTGCAAAAAGGTGGCACACTCGAGCTCGCCGACGCGAGCCCGCTCGTGAACATCCCCATGGCGGGCCGTGCGGAGCTCGATGTGGAGATGCACGGAGACATGGGCGACCCCGTGCTCACCGGCTCGCTCCAGATCGCGGACCTGTGGTTCTCCGGCTTTCCGCTCGGCAACTTGAGCACCGACAGCTTACGCTTCGTGCCGCTGGTCGTCGACCTCGAGCGAGCACGTCTGGTCAGCGGCCAGAGCGTGTATGAGCTCAGCCGCGCGCGCCTCGACTTCGACACCGAAGCGACGCTGGTCGCCTCGGCGGGCGTCGCCAGCGACAAGCTCGAGCTGCGCGATTTCATGGCCATGTGGCACTTCAACGAAGATCCACGCTGGGACGGCATCTCCGGGAGCGGCGCGGTCAAAGGGCGCGTCGACTACGTGCTCGGCGGCAAGGGCGACCCGTGTGACGGCGGCAATCTGAAGGTGCGCGGGGACCTCAACCTGTCTCGCCTGAGCCTGTTCGACGAGGACTATTCGAACACGGTGTCGAGCTTCGACTTCAGCTGGTTCGACATCGAAGCCAGCTACCTGGGTATGACGCTCGACGTGCCCAGCCTGTCCATGCGCAAGGGTTCCGGAAGTCTGATCGGCTCATTTCGCATCACGCCCGGCGCGGCGATCCACGGCGAAGTGATCGCGACCCAGGTGCCGCTATCGGCGCTGCAGAGCACGGGTCCGCTCGGCCAGCGCGCGCTCGGTACGCTCAGCGCCGAGGCGGAGATCAGCGGCACGCTGGATGCACTTGCGGCCAGGGTCCAGGCGCGCATCAGTCCGATTCGGGTGGGGAAGAGCGAGCTGCCCGCGTCACAGATCTCTGTGGATCTGACGCCGGTCGCGCAGGCATCGACGCGAATCGGCACCACCCGCTGTGGAGCTCCTCAGCAAGCGCCCTTTGAGCTCGGATCGTTTGGCGCCGATCCCCCGCTCGGTGTGTTCAAGACCTCGGGCCAGCTGTTTGGCGGCCAAATTCAGCTTTCGAACGTCGAGATCACGCGGCAACGCGCCAAACACGTGCGCGGGCGCGTGGCCTTCAAAGACTTTGACCTAGGCGCGGTGCTCAACTTGTCGCCGGCTCTGGCGGCGCTCGATCCGGCGCCGGGCGGCCGCCTCGACGCCGTTCTGGAGCTGCAGAACCTCGCTCTGGCGAAACCGCTCGGCGCCACCGGCAAGCTCAGGTTGGAACGCCTGAGCCTCGACTATGCCGAGGCGCACGTCGAATCGGTGGCCCCGACCGAGCTCAGTTTGCGGGAGGGCGCGCTCGGCATTCCGGCATTCGCTTTGCGCGCCAGGACGGAGGGCGGACAAACGGGCTCATTCACTCTGCGCGGCACCATCGACAGCACGCGGGCGCAGCCCGAAGCGGATTTGCGTCTGTCGCTCGAGCCCACCGCACTCGACGGCTTCGTCGCCTTGATACCCGGCGCCGAGCGCGCTCGCGGAGTGATCGGCGGGCAGATCTCCGTCACTGGGCCGCTCTCCGCACCCATCTACCGCGGCGGATTTCAGCTGACCAACGGCGCGATCTATCTACGAGGCTCGTCCCAGTCCCTGACCGAGATGGATCTACAGCTCTCTGTCGTGCCGGGCGAGCTGATCGTCGAACAGGGCGCATTTTCGATCGGCGGAGGCCGCGTCACGCTGCGCGGCAACGCCCCGCTCACCGGCTTTCGGCTGGGTGAGCTACGCGCCTTCATCACGGCGCGCGGAGTGGCATTGCCGCTCGGCCCCGGTGTGCGGGCAACGGCCGACGCGGATCTGCGCGCGCGCTGGCAGCCAAGCGCAGCGCAAGGTGCACTGCGCAAACAGGCTCTGCCTCAGTTGGTCGGCAGCGTCGTGCTGAACAGCTTCGCCTATTCGCGCCCGGTCAAGATGTCGGCCAACATCAGCGACCTGGCTCAGCGCGGCAAGCGCACGGAGTTCGATGCCTATCAGCCGGAAGCCGACGTGGTCAGCTTCGACGTCACCGTGCGCTCGCAGAAGCCACTCTTGCTTTCCAACAACCTGATCGATGCGAGCTTGCGCATCGAGGACGACGTGCTGCAGCTCGCGGGGACGAACCAGCGCTTCGGCGTGCGCGGCGCGCTGCGTATCGAGCCCGGAGGGCGCATCCGGCTCACCAAGAGTGAATTCGAAATCCAGCAAGGCCGCGTACGCTTCGACGATCCGACACGCATCTCGCCGCTCGTGGACGTGACCGCGGTGACGGACTACCGGCGCTACGGTGGCACCTCGGACCCATCCAAGGGACCCCAGACCAGCGCTGCCTCCAACTCGGGCGACTGGCGCATCACCATGCACGCGCACGGCGACGCCGAGACCCTGCGCATCGATCTCTCGAGCCAGCCCCAGCTGTCTCAGGACGACATCTTTCTGCTACTGACGCTGGGCCTGACGCGCGCGGAGGTCTCTCAGGTGCAATCGTCGACCCTGGGTGAGAGCGTGGCCCTGGAAGCGCTCGGCGCGCTCACCGGCGCCGATCAGGTCGTCACGGAAGCGATCCCGGTGATCGACGAGTTCCGCCTGGGCAGCTTCTCGTCCCGCTCAGGCCGCACCGAACCGGCTGTCACCATCGGCAAGCGCCTGAGCGAACGTATCCGGGCTTACGTTACGAGCGGGCTGAGCGAAGCTCGCGACGTGCGCTCCAACGTGGAGGTCAAGATCAATCGCAAGGTGAGCATCGAAGGCTCATACGACAACGTCAACGACATCTCGAGCTCGACCCTGGGGAACCTCGGCGCCGACATTCGCTGGCGCCTGGACTTCCAGTAGCCCCGTCGGTAGCGCCCCTTTTCGACAAACGGATCGGCTGCTCGCCGGACACTCCTGCTGCGGACCCTCCGCCGACTCGGCCCGGGGGTCTCGAAAAGGACGTGGGTGCATGAAAACTCAGATCGGCCTCGGTTCGGCATGGGCTTTGCTCTTAATGGCTTGCGGAGGGGGGGACGCGGCGGCGCCTCCAGCGCTGCTCCCGCCCCCGTCGCCACCCCCGGGTTTTGAAGCGAGGCCGCTCGGCTCTGTCGCGTTCCCGGCCGAATCCACCGAAGGCGAGCCGGCGTTCTACCCGCCCGGTGTCACCGGACTGGACGGGCCACCGGCGTTCAGTGGCGACCTGTCCGTGACCGGCGAATTACAGGGCCAGTTGCGCAATATCGATCTCTCCTCGGTCACGACGAGCAATACGGGCAGCGTCGAGCGCTGGGACGGCGGAGCCGCTGCGGTGCATCTGAACATCGCGGCGACGGGTAGCCCCTCGGGCGCCGGCATGCTGATGGTGAGCATCATGGCGACGGATGTCACCGAAGTTTTGCCCGGGGGTTATTGGTCGAGCTCGAATGCGTCCGCCGACTCCGGGAGCGTGGCCTTCGTGAGCTCCTGTGCGGGGCCGGTCATCGGAGATTGGCCGTGGGAGCTCCCGGCGGTCGAATATGAAATGACGGCGTCCGAAGACCCTGAGCGGCCCGATGACGTGGTGCTGGTGATCAAGGGGCGGTTTCCCGCGAGCGAAACCGATTACGAGGGAGTGGGCGCCACCAGCGAGCTCAACGGGACGCTGCGCATTGATCGCACACACCTGGAGGCCCTGAACGGCGGCGAGTGAGCGCGGCGAGCCGTTGCGCTGCCATCACGCCGCCCGATACGCCGAAATTGCAAAGCCCCCACCGAGGTGAAAAGAAGGGGGGCATGGTTCCTCACTGACGCTGGGCCTGACGCGCGCGGAGGTCTCTCAGGTGCAATCGTCGACCCTGGGTGAGAGCGTGGCCCGGGAAGCGCTCGGTGCGCTCCCCGGCGCCGATCAGGTCGTCACTGAAGCGATTCCGGTGATCGAGCGCCTGAGCGAATTCGCTGGCGGCTGGACTTCCAGTCGGCTGCACTTCTCAGCTGTGTGTAGGAGGGGGCGTGGGGGTATTCGCAGGGCCCCGAACACCAGCTGATGACGTCGCCCAACCGCGCCGGCGTGAGGTCGGTGTCACCGCAGGGGCGGGTCAAGATTTCCCGCAGTCCGAACCCAGGAGATCCACGCCATGGATGCCAAATCGGGTTGCGAGCTCGGCGGCTGGGAAAATCGCGAGCGCCGTGAAGGCGTAGTAGGCCGGGGTGCCGTCCCCACCGACGAGGACACCGAGCTCGCCGGTGGAACCCGTCGAGGGGCGCTGTATAGTGGCGAGGATGGTAGCATGGCCTTGATTTGTCGTGGCCGCGGCACGTTGGCGGCCGTGCTGCTCGCGGCGACCGCCTGCGAGTCACGACCGGTTGGGCCACTGCCGGAGGACCGCCGCGACGAGCGCGACGCGGGCGGCATGAACGTCGGCAGCCCCGAGGATGCAGGCAGCCCCGAGGATGCGAGCGAAGCCGGCACCGGCGGCAACTGACCATGCGGCGCACGCGGCACGGGCCGCTGGTTGCCCGAGGCGCTCGCGGGCACCGCATCGAAAGCCAAGAGCGCGCGTAGAGACAATGGTGTGCCATCGTGCAACCGCGGAGCCGCGGAAAGGAAGCGTTGAGCGATCTGGTTGCGCAATGGACCTGCGGCGCCGTCGATCCCGATTGCCACACCGAGTTGTCTTCTGCAGCGTTTGTCCCGCGCGCAAGCCAGTACGGGTCGAGCGGTTTGGTAGCTTTGCCACATCAGCCCTGCTGCGTTTCGCGCTGCTGGAAGACAGCTAGAATTCGCACGTCACCGACAGTCGCGCCCTCGCACTCTCGTGACGCTGTTTGTCTCTGCAGGCCAATATCTGCAAAGACGTGAAAACGCAGATCTGTAAATCGAATCGACGAAAAGCCCGCGGCATGTCAGCCAGCGTCGAGAGACTCCTCGCTTGCTGAGCACTTGAACGGTTGGTTGCGGTGCCTGCCATTGCATACCGCCGGACGACAAAGGCTGCGGGCGCTGCGGTCGAATTGCGAGTTCGGCAGACCGTCGTCGACGCCCGAAGAGTTTCCTTTGCAGTAACCCACGTTAGAATAGCAGGCTGACAGCTTATCACGTAGGGAGGGCCATATGTCGGACGAGGCCACGAACGCGCTGAGCGACTACCTGGACGCAATCAAGACGAACTGCGCAACTGCAACTGCGCAGCACCTTTCAAAACCCAGGACAAGAGCGCTGGCGGAGGCCACCGGCGCCGCAATGCTGGATGCGACGGAGAGTGCGATCCGGCACTTGCCCATTGTTTTTTCAGAAGCTGATCAACCTGCGTGCGGGGCCGGATGCGCCTGGTGCTGCTACGGCGGAAGAATCGATGTAACCGTATCCGAGGCGGCTGCGATCGCTGCCTACATACGGGATTCCCTTCCGGACGAAGCTCAGGTCGCGATTAGAGAACGTATAGCGGCGGAGGCTGCGTTTGTACGCGCCAATGGGGCCGACGCAAGTTGGAAGGCTCGAACTGCGTGTCCGTTGCTGGACGTATCGACGCGGACATGCGTCGTCTATCCGTCGAGACCAGCTGGATGCCAGGGTTGGACTTCTTCCGACGCCGAAGCATGCAAGACATCGTACGATGTCGGTGGTGAAGCCGACCCGAGCATTCCTTTTCATACTGCGATTCTCGGTGCGTCAGCGAGCACACGCGTAGGACACGCTGATGCACTCGCTGCCGCTGGACTCGAAAGTGCGACATTCGAACTGTCCACGATTTTGGATGACATCATGAACTTGCCTGAGTCAGTCGCGACTTGGATCACCGGGTCCCGATTTTCGGGCTCAGCCGTTGCAATGTCGCCCCGTGCGCCTTCGGCCGATGAAGTTCGCCGCGTCAAGAACAAGCGCAAGCGGGACCGAAAACATCGAAACCGATGAACCCGGGAGGTCTTGCGTAGCCAAAGCGAGGTCGACGGAGTGACGACACTACAAGCGTTGAGCCTGGTGCCGAAAGCAAATAGACGGCGCAGAAGCTGCCGAACTCCGACGTTGAAGCTGACGTGGCCCTTACTGCGCTCGGGACCACGCAGCTCAACGCGAGGTCGTTATGCGGACTCGAGAGCAAGCGGGCAGCAGCCGCAGGTTCTTCGTGGTACGATACGGATCATGGAAGAAGCCTTGGCGGCCGTCGCACTGCTATTGCTTGTCGCCTTGTTGCTCGTTCGTCTGCGGCCATTGACTGTCACTCGTGTTGCCGTTCATGCCCTTACGTTTATCGCAGTACTTGGAAGCCTGCTCGGCGTTGCATTTCTCGCATCCGGGATCGAGCTCGGGTTCGGATCGGAGGGCCATTGGGTTGCAACTGGACTGGCCGGTGTTGCCATCGGTGTTGCCTTTCCTGGCTCGTCGTCCATTGCTGAGTGGCTGCTAGCAAGGTATTGGCCAGCTCAGGCTCGACAGGCGAAGGGAGTACGCTGGCGATTTCGCCGCCTCGGCGGATCCTGATGAAACCGTTTCTGGATACGTCCCGGCTGAAGAGGGTGGATTACCGCGCCGTTTGCAGCTGCCGGGCCTCTGACTGAAGCGTTGTCGTTCGCCGCCCTTGGGCTGCGCCTAGGCAGCGGCCGGGGACGAGCGACGTTGGCATCGTGGCATGGCGATGGCGAGAGTGGTCTTTCCAGCACCCGTAGGTCCAGTGATCAACACGACGGGAAGCAACGCCGGGCCTTACCCGGCGAATTCGCACACTAAGGGACGAGGCTGCGCGAGAAGGCGTGATCATATACTCTGCGCCAGCAGTCGATTGGACAGAGGCGATCGCGGTGCTCGACCTATTCGAACTGGGAGAATTTGTCTCCTACCTGTGCGGATTCTGGTTGTTCCTGTTCAGCCCCCGTTTCCGAACCAACGTCCTCTCGACATGGCGTCGGCGTCAGTGGTTTCTGAAAGTCCTCATCCCATTTGAAGTTGCAGTTTCAACCTTCTGCGGCCTGCTTCCTGTGCTCATATTGGGGTGGGCCCTGCTAGACTGGAAATGAGTTTGGCGGTGCCTTGCACGCAGCGCCGCATAACTGCGACATTGAAGCTGACGTGGCCCTCGCGTTGCTCGGGACCACGCAGCTTAATGCGAGGTCGTTATGCGGTCCGCGCCGACTTCCGGCTGCACGAACACGCTGCTCGTTACCGCCATGATCGCAGAGCACAGCAGTAAACATAGTTGCGACGCGCGAATCTTGGAACGCGTGCAAAGCCGTTCGCTGTCCGCTAGGGTGGGGAGATGGCTGGGGCAGTAGCGGCCAATTTCCACACGGGCAGTCGCTCCGAGATCCTTGCGGACTATTTGTTCTCGAGCTGGGGCACTGTGAGCCCGGTACGACGGCAGGACGACTACGGCGTCGACTTGTACTGTACGCTTACGGAAAGAGATGGAGCGCGCGCACGGGTCCAGGACTACTATGCCGTTCAGGTTAAGAGCGATTTCACGCCCTGGCAGTTCAAGGACAGTGATTCAATCGATTGGCTAGTGGAGCACCCGGTGCCTCTATTTCTAGCCTGCGTAGACAAGCCTGGCGGAGTTCTCAGCATCTACCACTTGATGCCGCGGTTCGCGGTGTGGGCGGCTTCACAAAAACTAGAGCTGCTGACGCTCACTCCTGAGATAGGCGAGGTCGGAACCTGGGTGCAGTGGGATGAGAGCGGGTCCTTTTCCCTCTCGGCCCCTATCTTGCGCGTAACCCTGCCCGACGTGCTTGATGCTGGAAGGCTGCAGGCTCTGCGTCAGGTGTTTAAGGGCTGGATTCAGCGCGATCGTGAAAACTGCGACCTAATTCGAGCCGGCCTAACACGCTATCGCATGCCGTCGGCGTATCGAACGAACGAGGATCCGGGTGCACATGGCTTCCTGGTGGAGGCCGGAAACACATTTCCCGGGTATCCTCGGATGCATCGCGGGATTGTTGCCGCTGCCGAGGCCGCCGAGTGCATAGCTGGGCAGCTAGCCAGTGAAGGAGATAACCGCGTAGCGTTGTGGGCCGTGCTCTTCGTCTACCACTTGCGCCAGAAGCATCCCCAAGCGTTTGAAGGCCATACTCGCTGGTCGTCGAGTCTTCCTCCTGGACTGAATCTTTGGGTTGCACACGTCTTGGACCCTCACGCTCCAGTGCGGGAAGGAGAGGATCCCCAGTACCTTTACAAGGGCATCGAAGCCGCGCTTCGTACTATTGAGTCGGTGCCGGATCTAAAGCACATCTTTGACCGTCCTGCGGAAAACTTGCATGAGGCGATCAGGACGCGACTGCTGACGAACAAACGCGGTTCTTGAAGGGCCGCATAACTAGGACATTGCTGCTGACGTGGCCCTCGCTGCGCTCGGGACCACGCAGCTCAACGCGAGGTCGTTCGGCAGACTCAACACAGCCGTTCTGGATCCCGGCCAGCTGCGCCAGAAGGAGCGAGGGACACGACGGCGTGTGTATGCTGATCTGATGAGCGCCAGCGGTGCGGTCGCCGTCGCGATCGTCCTGTGCGGCAGAGCAGCAGGATTCATGCTTTGCGACGCGGTGGCCGGTTGTTCAACGTCGTGTTAGGCTGACCGGGTGCCATCCGAACGCGCCACAAACCGAGTCGTCACCAGCAGAGTATTTCGCGCCGGTGAGACACCGGTGGAGGACGACTGGTCAGGAACATCCATCGCTGAGCGCATCGACGCGGTGTGGGCGTTGACGCGGCAGTGCATCGAGTGGACGCGGACAGGGACCGATGAACCAAGACTTCAGAGATCTGTTAGCCGAGTTCAACGCTCGCGGAGTTGAGTACCTCGTGGTCGGAGCTCACGCTTTGGCGGCACACGGCCACGTTCGAGGGACCAAGGATTTGGATGTCTGGGTTCGACCGGATGCCGCCAATGCATCTCGTCTGTTTGCAGCCCTTGCGGAGTTTGGCGCGCCGCTCCACGACCTGACCGAGTCAGATCTAGCGGCGGCCGGCACGATCTTTCAGATTGGCGTGGTACCGATCCGCATTGACGTCATCACCATCAATTGATGGGGTCGTTCTTGAGGACGCTTGGGCCGCGCGAATTCAGGCGCCGTTCGCAGACCAGGTCTGACGTGACTTGCCCTGAAACTCTCGCTGCCGAACTCGGCGTTGCAGCTGACAAGGCGCTCACTGCGTTCGGGACCTCACAGCTGACCGCCAGGACGTTTCGGCGAACGCAGACCACCGTGACGCAGACATGGCGGACGGGGCCAGCGCCGTTCGCTATGGTCGGCGCTCTCAAATCAAAACACAAAGGCCTCAGGATGAACGCCGGCAACATCGACCGTTTTCTTGCGCGCAGACGACGCGCGAACCCTTACTATTCCGCACGGGAAGGCATGCGCATGGTCCGCCTGTCACACGGCGATATCCGCGTTCGAGTCACCGGCACGGGGCCGCACACGGTTGTATTCGTGTGCGACATGCCGGTCGTCATCGAACACTACGACCACCTGTTCACCTTGCTCGAACCGCGCTACCGCGTGGTGTGCATGGAGCTTCCGGGCATGGGGTTTTCAGTGCCGGGTCCCGCATTTGGTTTCACTTTGATGGAGCAGGCGGGCGTTGTGGAGCAGGTCTTGCGCGCGCTGGGCGTGCAAGCCTGCACGCTGGCGTTTTCCTGCGTAAATGGCTACTTGGCTCTGCTGTTGGCGCAGAATGCGCCCGAACTCGTGCGCCGAGTGGTCGTGTTACAGACGCCCTCGTGGGAGGAGGAAAAGCGCTGGGCTCGTCGGATTGACTTCCGCGAGAAGGGCTGGGTCGCAACGCCCGTTCTCGGACAACTGATCGTCGCTCTGAGTCAACGCGTGATCGCACGGAGGTGGTTCGCCAAAGCCCTGAGCGGCAGCAGTGACGCCGCAGATTTTTCGGTGCGCACAGCGGCTGCCTTCGACGCCGGCTGCGGTTGGGCCTTGGCTTCGCTCACGCAAGCCTACTTCTCCGCCGCGTCGCCTGTTTTCGTTCCGATTTCGCAACCCGCGCTGGTGATCTGGGGCACTCAGGATCGGACGCACCGCATGACCGATCCGCGATCGGTGCTGCAGTACTTCCGCGACGCGGAGAGCGTCACCTTCGACGACGCGGGGCACTCGCCCGAGGTTGAGCAGCCTGTCCTGTTTGTTGAGCACCTGGTTCGCCTGATCGAACAACGCTGAGGGCTGCGCCTGATCGAATCTAGCCAGCCAGCCCCTACCGCAACAACGTCACCAAACCGTCGAGCTCAGTCGCCGTGAGCTCGAAGTCGAAGATCGCGAGCGCCTCGCGCATGTGTTCCTCATTCGTCGTCCCGGTCAACGGTTGAACACCGAGCTGAGTCAAACCGCGAAACAGGACCTGCGCCGGCGTCACCCCATGGCGCTTCGAGAGCGCCCGCAGGTGCGCGTGACCGAGCACCTTGGGGTTAGCGCTGAGTGTCCAAAAGCTCTGATACACTAGACCGTGCTCGGCGCAGAACGCGCGAATCTCCTTGTCGTAACCCGTGTCGGCATAGAATCGGTTCTGCACCACCAGCGGTTTGACGCGCGCTTGCTGAAATAGCGCTTCAATCACGCTGAGCTCGTAACAATTGCTAATGCCGAGCTGCAGCACAGCGCCGCTGTCCACCAAAAGCTCGAGCTCGCGCCAGACCTGGAGCGTGCGCTCAAAGGTGGACAACGGCGAATGAATCAGCACGCTATCGAGGTAGGACGTGCCAAGGTTCTCCAGGGACTTCCGACAGGATTGCCGGACCTGCTCCTCCAAACTGGCTTTGGCGTCGTACGGCACCCGCGCGCGATCTTGCCCGGCGAGCGGCGTAAATTTCGTCTGCAAAAACAGCTCAGAGCGTTCGAGCCCACCCGCAAAGGCAACGCGCAGCGCCTGACCCACGCCGGGCTCGTCGTAATGTTTGGGCTGGCAGGCGGTATCCACGCCACGAAACCCGAGCTCGAGCGCACGCTGCACCAGCGCCGCGGTTCGTTCCTTCTTCCAGGCGGTGCCGTACACGATGCCCGGCAAACGCACGCCACGTACGGTACGGAACGGCCCTGATGCTGTCACCGCGCCAGCATGCCACGGCCACGCCGTCCGAGCACGGCGCTTCAGGGGTCGCTCAAAGCGGCGGATTGGCGTTCTGCGCAAGGTTCAGGAAGTACGCGTCAAACCACGCCCCCGCTTCGGGCGCGCCCGCCACGGAGTCCGGCGACACGCAGCTCTGGTCGAACCGCGCAGCGGTCGAGTCGGCGGTACCGTCCGAATCTCCCGGCGGCTTGACCCAGTAGTATGCGTCGATGAGCGGCCTTGGCGCCGCGCGGGGCCGTTCACCGAGGCCGGCACCCTTGACGTTGCACCAGCTCCCCCAGCGCGCGCGTGTGCCGACGCGGCCGTTGCGGGCCGTGTCGATGATGAAGCCTCTGCCGCTCACGCCCTGGGCCGCGAGGTTTGCGGCGAATTTTTCCACAAAGCTGAGCTCGTTGGGGCACGGGTTGCTCGGTTCTAGGCGCTTGCCTTCGTCGCCTTCGAGCGGCGTGTAGTTCGAAATGTTGGTAGCGAAGCCCCGGATGCGATCCACGCCGCCAGCTTTGATCAAGACACGCTTGGCGACCTCAGCCATGCGCGCGCGGTTGCCGTCCCAGCCGAGCCAGCCGGCGTGTGCGGCGTCGAGATAGATGAACACGTTGGGTAGCGACAAACGCGCCACGGCGTAGGCCACCGAGTTTTCGTAGACGTGCTGCGAGGCAGCGCATTTCGGCACGTTGAGATTGGTGACCAGATTGGCCAGCGAATCCGGTTCCAGAACGACGGCGACACGTTGCTGGGGATGCGCCGCGAACGCCTGCGCGATGGGATCGATGAACTGGCTCCGATAAGCCGCTTCGCCGCCCGCCTCCGCCGCGAGCTCGCCGCTCGAGGCCTTCGCGGCGCAATCGCGGTTGGGCAAGTTGTACACGACGAACACCGGCAGTACGGCCCGACCGAGTTCCTTGGCGCGTTTCTCGACCGCGACCAGAGCGGGCTCGACGAGCTTCACGGACGCGATGCGGTCGATCCAGAGCGCGGTGGCGGAGCCCTTGACGCGCGCGAGCAGCGCCGCTTGATCGGGATGCAGGCGGATGCTCGTCTCGACTTTCTCCTGGTACGCCGGATCGGCATACAGCTCGGCGTTGGTGAAGGGATTCTCTGCCGGAGCAGGCGGAGTGACCGCCGCTTCGACGGGCAGCGCCTCGATCGCGACCGGAGCAGGTGGCGCGGGCGGCGCTGGAGCAGCTACCGGCGCTGAACGCGCCACGGCGCACGCGGCCGCAAAGCACAGCGCCAATCCAAACAGGGGGACTCGATGGAACATGGGCACCTCCGCGCTCGCAGGAAGAAGAGGCGAGCGAAGAGTAAAGCCTAGACGCGATCACGACACGCGGCTTCTCACCCTCAGGCAATCCGCTATCAGATTGCGCAGTTCAGTTCGAAGGCCCGCTCAATTCGAAGGAACCAGAGCGCGCTGGGCCAGGTACTCCTTGGGCCCCTTGCCCACCGCGGAACGGAACACGCGATGAAACTGCGCGTAGCTGCCAAAGCCGGCGTCGAGCGCGGCCGCGAGCAAGTTACCTCCGCTCGAGTCCACCAGCACGAGGAAGCGCTCGAGGCGCAAACGATTTCGATATTGAGCTACCGACAAGCCGAGCTCGGATTTGAACGCGCGGCTCAAGCCGCTCACGCTCACCCCCACTCGCGTCGCGAGCTGTGATCGGCTGAGCGTGTGGTCGTCCTGCAGCAGCGCGACTACGCGCGTCGCGAGACTCGCAGAGTCGGATTGAGCACCCGCGGGTTCGCTGAGCCGCGCCGCACCGCCGTTGGGCAAGAGCGCCGACAGCTGGCGTTCCGTGCGCACCAGATCGAGCAGATTGCCGAACAGCGCGCAGAAGATCGCCGCGCGGACCTGCCGCGGCTCGTCAAACGCCGCGCCGCTCAGCCCCCCGTCGTTCACCAACAAGCCGACCACACCGCGCGCCGAACGAATTGGCGTGAGCACATTCCAGCCATAGCCAATCACCGAAGTCTTCTTGTCGAGGTGCGCGGTGAGCGGCGCGTCGTCGAGCACCAGCCAGCGCCCGATGCCAGCGTTCGAGCGCAATACGGCTTCTCGATGAGCACTACCCGTCACGAAGGCGATCTCGCGCTCATCGGTGGTTTCGCCGTTGGGCCCCGTGCCCCAGGTGCCCGTCAGGAGCTCCGGCGACTCGCCATGCAGGAAGATCGCCACGCGCTCGAGCCCGACTTCGCTCCGGCATAGCTCCACCGCGCGCCGCAACAACGTGTTGAGATCGCGATATTGCCCAAGCTCGTCGAGCGCTCGCAGCACCGCGAACACGTCCGGCGTGTCGAGTGGCGCTTGCGAGAGCGGCAAGCGCAGGCCGCCGCCGACCACCAGCGGCCAGTCCACCCGGCGCTGAGGCCTGGGCTCGAGCGCGGCGAGCTGTTGCTGCCGCCAGGTGCGCAGCGTTTCTTGCCGCGATCCCCCGCCGTGGGCTTCCGGAGCCCCCGCGCGCTTCCGAGTTCCGAAAGGGTCAATGGTGCTCACCCTGCCAACCTAGCTCAAAACGAGCCCACGGCCTCTCAGTCGGGAGGGCACACTTCTCATTTTGTGCTGGCGCGCCGCTATTTTGAGGGCAGCGCACACGGATCGCTTCTCATTTTGGGGCAAGGCCGGAAACGGCCGGGCTCAGCCGTGCACCAGCCGCCCGAACGCGCGCAGCGACTCCATTTCTTGCGCACCGAGTAGCTCCGCGCCGTGTTCCCCAAACGGGTGCGCGACGGCGGGTGGTCGAAAGTGGCGTCATCACCCGCGTCCGCATTCAGCGCGAGTTCGGCGTCGGCTTCCACGTCCCCCCTCCACGTCGACTTGACCGTCAACGTCTGCTTCGTGATCCGACCCACCGCCGAGTAAGCCGACGAGTTGCAAGGAGCGGGGATGCTCGAGCACTTACGCCGTCGGGACGGCGGGCAACGCGTAACCCTGGCTTCGAAATTCGATCAGGCAGAATCCATGTCCGAAGGGATCGGCGAGCCGCGCCATGCGTCCATAGTCGTGTTCGCTCACGCCGCCGGACTCGAACGCGCCCGCGGCGAGCGCACGCTCGAGCGCCGCGTCCAGGTCGTCCACGATCAGATCGCAGTGCACCGGCATCCAGTGCCGCGTGTAGTGGCGCACCGCGGGTGAGGCCTCGAACGGAGGGCTGCCCTGGGCTTTCTCGAGCAGGTAGATCGGCACGCCGGCGCCGAGCAGCTCCACGAAGCCGTCGAACCGCCTCGACAGGCGCAAGCCGAAAGCGTCACGGTAGAACCGAATTGCCGCCTCCAGGTCGGGAACGTCCACGTTGACTTGCAGCTTCACGTTCATGTCCCATTCGTAGCGCTGGACCCGACTCGAGGGCATGAGGCAAAATGGATGCGGCCTGACATGCAGGAAAAGCAGTGACGACCGAGAAGAAGAAGCGCGGAAGTGCGACAGCAGCAGCCACGCCCGCGCCCCCCGCGGACCTTTCGGCTGAGCGGGCGGAGCTGGAGGCGCTGAGCCAGCAGATCAGGCACCACGAGCGGGCGTATCGTGACGGCGAGCCGGAGCTCAGCGACGCGGTTTTCGACGATCTCGTGGAGCGCTACTCCGAGCTTGCCGACACGCTCGGGTTGTCGGAGTCGGAGCGCCTCGACGCGCGGCCCGGAGCCGACCACACCGAAGGCTTTCAGACGGTGGAACACCGGGTACCGATGCTCTCGCTCGAAAAGCTGAGCCCGGCGCGTCGGGACACCAAAGGCGTCACGCTGTCGAGCAGTGAACAGCTGCAGGCCTGGTACGATCGCCGGAGGAAAGACCTGGAGCTCCCGGCAGACGTCCCGCTTCGCCTGGTGGTCGAGCCCAAGATCGACGGCATCAGCGTATCCCTGCTGTACCAGGGCGGGCGGCTGCGGCGCGCGGTGACGCGGGGAGACGGGCGGCGCGGCGACGACATCACGCGCCAGGTCGAGCAATCCCGCGCAGTGCCGCGAGAGCTCGCAGGTGTCCTCGGGGAGGTGGAGATCCGCGGCGAGCTGTATTGGCCGCATTCCGCGTTCAGCGCCTACAACGCGCGGCTGGCCCAAGCGGGTGAGAGGACCATCGCGAACCCGCGCAACGGCTGCGCGGGGCTGATGAAACGCAAGGATCCGACGGGGCTCGCGGAGGTCGGCGTGCGGGCGTTCCTGTACCAGGTGGCGTGGACGCGGGACGTGTCGTTACCGGCGCGGCAATCGGGTGTCATCGATTGGCTCGCGCAGGCGGGCGCACCGGTGTACGCGGACGAGCTCGGGCGCGTCAGCAGCGTCGAAGAGGCGATCGCACACTGCGAGGCGTA
>JAYWEH010000130.1:0-5655 GCA_043780025.1 Deltaproteobacteria bacterium | reverse complement strand
CCATTGCGGAAGATTCCCGACTGCTGCCTCCCGTAGGAGTCTGGACCGTGTCTCAGTTCCAGTGTGGCTGTTCATCCTCTCAGACCAGCTACCCGTCTATGCCTTGGTGGGCTGTTACCCCGCCAACTAGCTGATGGGCCGCAGGCTCATCTTCGAGCGCGAGCTTCCATGGAGAGGCCCGCTTTGGGCACGACTTCGGAAAGTCGCGCCATCATGCTGTATTAGCTCTCCTTTCGGAGAGTTGTCCACCACTCGAGGGTTGATTACCTACGTGTTACTCACCCGTGCGCCGCTTTACCGGGGACGAATCCCTTTCTCGCTCGACTTGCATGTCTTAGGCGCGCCGCTAACGTTCGTTCTGAGCCAGGATCAAACTCTCCAGTTAAATCCTGTAGCTCATCGATGTGATCGAGATGTCTGATGCTTTTTAAGGCTTCAGTGCCGCCTCGTCTTCTCGCGGATGTACACTCGAACCTCAGTCACCTGAGGCTCCAGAAACATCGCGCGAGGGATCCGCTACTGCTCAGCGTCACCGCTGAGGGCAGCTGGAATCAATCGACGCTTAATGCGTTTTGCTTCTTTGTCTCGCCCGTGTGTTTCGTCGCCGAGATCTCTTGCGAGATCGCGTCGAGAAGCAGCCTCGAGCGGACAGGGACCCGCGATATCTATCGCGGGAATAGGACTCAGTTTTCAAGGAGCGCGGGGCGGCGTGTTGCCGTTCCGAGGGGCGTGGAAACTAGGCGGAGGCCCCCCCCTTGTCAAACATGATTTTAAAATATTTTCGGTGCGTTCCGCCCCGGTCCTCACCGGCCCTTCGAGCCCGCTCGAGTGTGCAGTGGTTCTGGCAGAACCGGAAGAGAGGGCTCGGCTGCACTGAACCGCGCGTCCGAACGGGGCCGCTCGCCGAGCGGGTGCAATGACGCCCAATGCCCGGAAAATGCGGCAAAGCAGCGTTGCGACTACTGCAGCGCTTCGCCGGGATCGGCGAACCAATGCGCCAATGGTTCACGCACGAGCGTGACCTCCGCGCCCCCGAGCAAGCGCACCCGGTAGCCTATTTCGTTCGGCAACAGGTCTTCCCCCACCCATCGCCCCAGCACTTCCACGGGTAGCCACTTGCGATTGACCCACACGGAACGCGGGCGGTGCTGCGGTGGAGCTGACTCGTTCACTTGCACGCGCATCCACTGCGCTCCGGTATCGACGGGGCGCTCCAGCCCCGCATTTTCGCAGATCTCCCGCAGCGCTTCGGAAAGCGCACGCGGTGAGATGCGAAAGCAGTGCGGCAAGAGCTGCAGGATCAACGCATAGCCCTCGGGCAAGAGCACCGCTCCAAAGCTCTTCTTCGTGCCGCGGATCATCATCTGGCGAGCTGCATTGAAACCCTCAAAGCGCGAGCGGCTGAGCCGCGTGAGCACGATGCGGCACTCCGCAGCGGCGACGCGGATCTCGAACGATGCGACGCGCCCGGCGTAATCCACGGCCTCGCCATCCGCATCGACGAGCGCCGCGCCAACGACTCCTGCAGACGCGCACAGACGCCCTAACGTGGGCGCGAAACTCGACGGAGCTTGATCGCGCCGCCCGAACAAGTGGCGCGACATCATCTCGCCGGCCCAAGCTCGGACATCGCCGCCAGGGCCGAGCGCGCCTGCTCCGGCAGGGCGCTCGCTCGCTGCTCCGAAAGCACGCGCTTCGAGAGCTCGCGACCGCGACGGTCCTTAATTTCGCGATCGAGCGACACGCGCAGCTCTTCCGGGTTCGTGCGTTTGGGTTCGAGCACTTCGAGCAAACGCAACACGTGATAACCGAACGGCGTGCGCACGACCTCACTGGTCTCGCCGACGCGAGTCATGCGCTGCGCGGCCGCGGCAAACTCGCTGACGAATTGTTGGAGTGGATAGCCGGGAGGAGGCGGCTCCTTGGGATCCACGGCGCGGCCGTCCGGCGCCATGGGCGGTAGTTTCTCGAGCTTCACAGTGAAGCCGTCTGCCGGTACAGCGCCCGCGAGTTTGCGAAAATCACCCTGTTTTGGCGCGTCCACGACAGCGGCATGGATACGCTCTGCAACGGCAATTGCCGCGGCATTTTCGGCCTCCGACAGCACCACGGCATGCAGGATTCGAACCATGCGAGGACGATCGAACTCATACCAGCGCTCCGCCATCACGAGCGCCACCTCGGCGTCTGTCGGCGGCCCCTGTTGGTCTGTTTCCCGACTGAGCGATGCGAGCAGCGCTCGCGCCAGGGCGACATTTTTTAGCGAAGCGGCTGCGGCGGGCTTCTGCCGCTCTAGGTAGTCGGCGAACAGCGCGTCCTCCGCAGCCATTGCCCGCGCCCGCTCCGGATCGATGCCGCGCTCGCGCACCAACCGTTCGATCAGCGCGCGCGGCACGCTCACGCTTACACGGCTCGACGAGCCGGCGGGTGCCGCTGCATCGCCGCTGCTACAGCCCAAACCGAGTTGATAGAGGAGCAGCGCGAAGGCGCAGCGCTGCCGGAGGGACGGCACGCGCGCCGAGCCACTTCGCCCGCACCATTGCTCAGCGCGCCGCAACGAAACGCTCCCGCTCACTGGCTGCAAGTAATGCCAGCCCACCCGCCACGAGCCAATACACCGCGCCGAGCTCCGCGCGCTCGGCGAGGCCCGAGAGCCCGAAGGCGAAAGCAGCGATGGCGAACGAGACCAACCCCACCGAGAGCGCGTCCAACTTGCTCGCCATGATCCAAGGACCGCCAAGCTACACGGAAACGCAGCTCAAAGCAGCCACACGGCGCCACCCATGAACAGCCACAGCATAAGGATCGCGAGCCACCAGCGTGGCACCGGTGTGCGGCGATGCAGGCTCGGCGCCAGCAGCACGCGGGTGCCGACGTTGAGCAACCCCACCGACCCCGCCAGCGCTGCCGCATGAGCCAACAGCGCCACCTTGGGGTTTTCCACACGCCAGCCGAGGAGTGGCAGCCCGAGCGAGCCGGTCAGCAGCGCGGCAAACCCGACGACCGTGCCGAACGACAACCGGGAGCGCGGCGGCAAGCGGGCGCTCGAAACCGCGTGCGGATCGTCCTCGGGCAAGTGGTCGCGGCCCGGGAAGCTGCCCCAGCCGAGCGCGAACAGTCCGAACGCCAACGCACCGAGGGCGCCCCTCAGGGGATCGAGCTGGGCCGACAGACCGCCTCCGAGCGCGCCCCAGGCCGCCGCCGACAGACCGACGAACGCGAGCACCCCCAGAGCCCGCCCTGCGCGCAGATTGCGCCGGCCCAGGATGGGCCCACCGAGCAACGCCCCAAGGGCACACAGCGCCGAAAGGCGCGCTACCGGAGACGCCGCGGGGGTGCCGAACACGGGCCACGCCACGCAGGCACCCCAGGCATAAAAGCCGGGCAGCACGACGGCGAGCACGCCACGTACGGAAAAGCCGATGCGCCCGAGCCGCCGGATCCCGTTGAACCCCGGCGGAGCGTCCTCGGTGGAGGCCTCAACCAAAGGATTCGACGAAGTTGACGAACGTGAGCACGGGATGCCCCGTCGCGCCCTTCGGATAGATGCCCTTTGCGCGATCCGCGAGCACCGGGCCCGCCACGTCGCAATGCAGCCACGGCACTTCGCCGACGAATTCCTGCAGGAACAAGGCGGCAGTGATGGATCCACCGTAGCGTTCGCCGGTGTGCTTGAGATCCGCAATGTCGCTCTTCAGCTGCTCGCGCAGGTCCTCGAGCAGCGGCATGCGCCAGAACTGTTCACCCGCCGTGGTCGCAGCGCCTTCGAAGCGCCGGGCGGTCTTGTCGTCCACGACGTAGAAAGCGGAACACGCCTTGCCCAGGGCGACCAAGCAGGCGCCCGTCAACGTCGCGACGTCGACGATCAGGTCGGGCTTCAAATCTTTGGCGTAGGCGAGCGCGTCCGCCAACACCAGGCGGCCTTCTGCATCGGTGTTGATGATTTCGACGGTCTTGCCGTCGAGCGAACCAAACACGTCCCCCGGCCTGTATGCGATGCCGTCGGGCATGTTCTCCGCGGCACCGACGATGACGTGGATTTCCACCTGAGGCTTGAGCACGTTCACGGCTTCCATCAAGCCGAGCACGGCTGCCGCGCCGCCCATGTCGCTCTTCATCTCGCCCATGCCCTGCGCGGGCTTGATGCACAGACCGCCGGAATCAAACGTCAACCCTTTGCCCACAAAAGCGAGCTTCGCGCGCGGCTTTTTCGGCACGTAGGAGAGGTGGATGAAGCGCGGCTCGTTGGCGCTGCCTTGGCCGACGGCGTAGTGCAACTTCATGTTGGCCGCCGCAATGCCCTTCTTGTCGAGCACCTTGATCTTCAACTTGCCGCGCTTGGCGATGCCGCGGGCGATCTCCGCCAGGCCTTCCGGCGTGAGCTCGTTGGGCGGCTCGTTCACGGCATCCCGGGCGAGCGCCACGGCGCCCGCCAGCTCGAGCCCCAGCTGTAACGCCTTTGTTTCGGCCGGCGTTGCGCGACCGCCCGTGCGGTGGACCTCCACGAGCCCGAGCTCCACGTCGGGCCGGCGCTTGCCCGTAAAGTACTTGGTAAACCGATATGCCCCGAGCCCCACACCTTCCCCCACCGCGCGCAGCGCATCGGCACCGCCCGCCTTCTCCGGCAGGAGCAACCCGAGCGAGGCCGCGTTCTGGGCTTGCCGGGCTGCGCTGGCCGCGAACGTCCGCAGCGTCGGCGCGTCCACGCTGCGACCGATCTTGCCCATGCCCACGAGTACGACGCGCAAGGCCTTCAATTGGCCGAGCGCAGGCAGATCGAGCAGTTGCCCCGCACCACCCGTGAATTTCGCGCGGACCGCATGCGCGAACAACCCCTGCCCGAGGGCCCCGTTCAGCTCGACCAACGCTTTCTGTTTCTCCAGCGGAGACTCCGAAACACCGAGAGCGATGACTTCGGCGGAACTATCCAGCCAGGATGCGGCAGACAGCTTGAGACTGAGGGGCATGCGAGAAACTCCTTGGGGCGTGCATTGAGCCGATGAGCCACCTCATGACCGGCGGAGATGGCGACCAACCGTGTAAAGAAGCCGGGTGAAGTACCAAGATTTCGGGCGCGTAGTGAACGCCTATGAGCCCCACGAACAGGTGTATGAAGCGCTGCGGGCTCGTCCAGGGACCGTGCTGGTGCGCGGGGGCGGCATCGTGGGATCACGCATTCTGCAGCGCCTTATGGAAGACCGCTGGAATCATGGAGCGAAGACGTCGATCTTGCACCTCTTCCGCACTTATGTCGACGGCGTCGATGACCGGGGGGGCAGAACGCTGCGCCGAAAGGGCGGCAATGGCTTCGCGTATCAAGGGTTCAATTGGCCGAAAGGCGCCTGGGGTGGGCAGCTCAAGACGAAGTTCGAGAACCTCGAAGGCGACCAACGCAAGGCCCTCTATCAACAGCTCGGTGGCACCCATACGCCAAAACGCAAGCTCTGGCAAGTGCAGATGGCGCGAGCCCGCAAAGAGGGTTGGTACACAACTATGCAGGGCGAGGTGCAAGAGGTCACGAAGATGCCCAGCGGTGAGGTCAGCACACGAATCTTGGCGAAGAATGGCACCCGCACCGAGCTCGTCGCCGACTACGTGATCGACGCCACGGGCCTCGAGGCCGACATCCGCGACCATCGTCTACTCGATGATCTG
>JAYWEH010000129.1:0-13509 GCA_043780025.1 Deltaproteobacteria bacterium | reverse complement strand
CCGGCGCGAACGGCAAGTCGAGCACCCAGGTGGCGATGGCGGCGGTGGAGAACAACGAAACCGCGACGCCGGGCACTGCTAGAGCCAGGATGGGACGAGTGGCTTGCGCGAGGCTGCGGCCGTCCGCGAACAAGGCCCCCTCGAACACCAACACGGGCAGGAACACCACCATGATGAGCTCGGGGTTGAGCGTCGCGGCCGGAATTGGGTACAAGAGCACGAGCAATAGCCCGACCAGCACCAGCGCTACGTTGTAGGGCACGTTGATGCGTTTGGCCCCGATGGCCACGGCTGAGCCCACCGCCAACGCGAGCAAGATATTTTCTAACTGATCTCGCACGGACCTGCACAAGCCGGAGGCATCGAATCGAAGATGCCTGCGCTAGCCGCGTGCCGCAACGGAAACCCGACGGGCACGCGCGCTTCGCGAATTTTTGCCAAGAATCTCGCGCGGCGTGTACGCCCGAGTACACTTGCCCCATGTTTCGTCTGCGAGTCCTCGGTGCCGCGATGGTCGCGGGCCTTTCGCTCCTACCGCTCGCCGGCTGCCCCGTGGGGGACCCGAACGCCCCGGAGGAGGAAGACGAAGCAGCCGAGGACAGCGAGGATGACGAGGACGAGGAGGCGGACCTACGGCTCGACGAACTCGCCGCGGCGGAGCTGACCGAGCTCTGCAGTGACTTGAACCTCGAGCTCCAGACGCGCTTCGACAACCGTCGCCTCGCCAGCTACGAGTGCATCCGCCTCTACGTCACGAGCGGCGACAGTCTGGCGTGCGGTCTGGGCGTCGAGGACTGTGTGCGCCAGTCGCCCCTGGCCGCTCCGGGCGCGGCGCGGCCGCCCGGGTTCGAGGCGGGTCCAATGGAGTGCCAGGCGCTCGGCGACTGCGGCGTCAGTGTGGCGGTTTTCGATGCGTGCATCGAAGAGCGCTTCAACGAGCTCGATCGGTTGCTCAGGTTGATGAGCTGTAGTCTGGCCAACGATCCTGAGGCGTTGGAATCAGCCACGTTAGCCATTGACGGCCCGCGCTCGCCGCCGCCGAACTGCGTCACGCTGCTCGCGGCTTGCTCCAGCCCGTTCTGAGGCCGTGCAGCTGCGCCGGACCGCGCTCGCCGAGGTCGTCCTGCCGTGCCTACACCGGCTACTCGAAGCGGATATCCGGCACGACGAGGTCGCTCCACGTGCGACGACCTGAGTCACCACTCCGCGAGCAAGCGCGGTGCGCTCCAGTCGAGCAGCTGCAACCAATGCCGGCTCCCGACGACGACCCAGGGACGTCCGGCGACTAGACACAGATCGAGCTGCGGCTGCACGCTCGTTGCGACGCTGGGTCCGATATTCAGGTGCCCTCGCTGCTCACCGCGTTCGAAGATCGTCACGCTCGGGCTATAGCTCTGACCCCGGAGCTCCAGGCTGAGCACCGCCACTCGATCGCCCTCTCGGGCCACGTCGATGACGACGCCGGGAACTCGCGCGCTGACGACGGGAGACGCGCCTTTCTCGAGATCCGACAACTGCAGTTTGCCTGAAGCGTCCGCGGCCCAGTAGCGGGTAGGGGAGGAGTCCGCGAACAGGAGCGTCGGCGTCGTGACCAACTCGGGAAACGGAGCCGGGCCCGCTGCGCTTCCCAGCCGGAGCAAGCCTGTTTTCGTCGAATAGAGGGGCTTGCCGTCTGCGAGCGGCGTGAAGAGACGAGAATCGAAGCCGGGCAGCGACTGAACTTTGCCGGGACCGGCCTGGCTCGACGGCGACGCTTCGTCGGAGGGGTCCAGCGGCGAAAGCGCGTAGTGCCTCAGACTCTCGCTGCCGAGAGACCGCACCCAAAAGGACTCGGGGCTCGTCGGATCCGACCATGCTAGCAGCGGACCCGGCTCCCGAATTGGAGCGTAGCGCCGGCTTTGGGTCTGGCCGAGCTCATGGCGAAAGAGGTTGTTCTTCGCGATCACCAGCACGCGCCCTTTCCCGAGCGAGAGCAGGTTCAGTGGATCGGCCAGCTCGAGCTGTGCTGCTTGTCGAGCGACGCTGCTACCGCGGAGGTGCGGTGGGGGGAGCTGCTCTGCGACCTCGAAGGCTTGCAGCGAGTTTCGAGTGATGCGATGGAAGTATCGTTCGCCGCAGGCCACGAACTGGGGCGGCAGGCTCGGGGTCGCGAGGGGTGATGGTGCCTTCGAGCCATCGGAAAGCTTCTCCGGAACTTTGGTGGGCTGGGGCGCGGCAACGGCGCTCGGCGTCGTGTTCGGCGCGCCGCCGCCGAAGGGTCCCTCGGCGTCGGAAGTACACTGGGAACACGCAGCGCTCCAGCACGACCAGAGCGCCAGAAAAGCGAAACGCCAACGTTGGGGCCCGCATCGAGCGCACGTTGCGGCAGGAAAAGCACGTCTGGATTCCGTCGGCATTGCGCCACTATATACGGGTTCGTCACGTTGCTGCGCGCCGAGCGGGGCGAACTCGTACGAGCGGAGCCATTCGATGCCATCGAGCTCTTTGTCGGCACGCTCTTCGGTGACGATCCGCCCGCGCCCGCGGAGGATTAGGACGCTCCTCGGCGCTGGTTCATCACCCTCTCAGGGTATGGCGAGCGCGTGGCGCTTGACCCCTACGTGCGGGTGTGACCTTCATCGACGCAATGCGGCTATCGTCCGTCGTGCTGACGCTCGTCGTCCTCGTTGGGTGCGAGCGCGAGGCCCCTTTGGCTGCGGGCACGCCCCCGGTCGAGAATGCGCAGGGGCAGCCGGCGCCACTCCTTCCCGAACCCGTGCGCACTCGACGGCCCGCGCCGTCAGGGGAGCTCCGCTGTGAGGAGCTTCGCCCCACGCCCGACGACGAACGGTTGCTGGTTCCCGAGACCATCGAGCTTCGCCCACCCTCCGCTGGCAAGAAGATCGTCATGGCCAAGACGGAGGTCATCGTCACGTTCAGCCGCGACGATTATCTGAAGACCGCTCGTTGTCTGAAGCTGGACCGGGCCGCACAATACATCGTGGAGGAGACGGGGTACGCGGAGGAGACACCGATGTACGACGCCTTTCAGCTCTCTTACGTCGCCGCGGCTCTGCTGGACGCCGGGCGCGCGGGCGTGCGACTGCGCGACGAGAACGAGTCGCGCAAGTCGATTGTGCGCGATGGTTGGGCCGCCGACGGTTGCCGGGGTCGCTGCCGTTCATTCGGCAGGCTTTACCGGTTGTCGGAGCAGGAGGCGTTGTTCTTCCTCCGCATTACCGACAAGACGCGCAACGACTGGGAGTGAGACGCATGGGAAGAACGAAGGGATGCGCCAGCTCAGAGCTCCACGGTGTGCAATCCGTGGAGGTCGACCTCGTCGGCCGCAATGCGCGCGTTCAGTATATGGAAGCCCAGGTCACCTCCGCGCGAATCATTTCAGCTATCAACGGGGCAGGTTTCAAGGCGATGGGAGCAGCCCAGACTCCATGATATTCCCATGGCCTTTGGCGGAGCAGCTCGGAACAAGCGTCGAACTCTGCGGGCGCCTTAACGCAGCAAATTCCATCGGTTAGTGGCGCTCCCAGCAGCGCTGAAAGCGGAATGAGGTGTCATTTCGCCGGGACGGCTATGACGAAGAGTTTTGCCGCCGTCCTCGCGATGCGTTCCGCACCGGCTCGGCACTCCACTTCTGGCACTTCGAACAGCGCGAATTCGAATTCGATGTCGAATCGATGGGCAATGGAAAGCTCTGCCGCATCCGGCGACGACGATTGCGGGCAACGGAGAAAAACGCGACGACTCGGTGGCGAAGACTCCGGCCCCGAATCGCCACCGCCCGACTTCCATCCCGCTGCGGCCAAGCGTAGGATCCCCGTCCCGATGACCGAATCTGCGATCGTATATACCGATCTGGAAGACAGTGTGGCCGCTGCGAAGGACTTATCGGAGAAGCTCGCGGCTGCTTTGCCGGGCGGACCGCCTCACGCCCTGATCGTTTTCGCGTCGCCGCGCTACGACCATGCGGCTCTTCTCGAGACCCTCGCGGCGAGCTGTCGCCCCGCTGTGCTCGTTGGCGCCTCCTCTGCTGGCGAGTTCACGAGCTCAGCTCGTGGTGAGGGGCTCGCTTGTGCGCTCGCTCTTCGGTCCGAAACCCTGAAGTTCGCTGGGGCTATCGGGTACCACTTGATCTCGGACCGAGCTGCGGCAGCGCGGGCGATGGTTCGCTCGTTCACTGGATTGACTGACGCTGAGAGGCCGTTTCGAGCCGCGCTCGTGATGACCGATGCGCTCGCGGGTCACGCCGATGAGCTCGTCGACGAGCTCACCCTCGCTACGGCCGGCAGCTACCAATTCTTCGGTGGGGGTGCGGGCGACAATGGTGAGTTCCGCCGCACACCAGTTTTCTTCGGAACGGACGCCGTTATCGATGCCGCCGTTGCGCTCGAAATAGTCTCGACCAAACCGATTGGAATCGGTGTCGGGCACGGATGGAAGCCTGCCTCACCTCCGATGCGCGTGACCGAAGCTCGCGGCAGTCGGCTAGTAAGCCTCAACGGCGTTCCGGCGGTTCAGGCGTTCGTAAAACATGCGCTAGCCACGACGCAGACGTTCGAGCCGTCATCCCCGATGCCCTTCTTTCTTCATAACATTCTCGGCATCGATACCGGAGGAGGTTACCGGTTGCGTGTACCGCTCGCCATTACTCCCGACGGTTCAATTGCGTGTGCGGCCGACATTCCCACTGGGGTTCTCGTACACATCATGCGCGCGACGGAGAGCTCGGCTATCGAGGCGGCCGCGCGCGCAGTAGCCGGCGCGAGGGCAGGCTTGCAGGGGCACAGGGCCGAGGTGGCGCTCTTCTTCGATTGTGTCGCAACTCGTCTGCGATTGGGAGTCGGATTTGGCGCCGAGTTGCAAACCCTGACTGACACCCTCGGCGGCACCTCGTTCGTTGGCTGCAACACGCACGGGCAGATCGCGCGTGCGGAAGGGCAGTTTGGCGGTTTTCACAACTGTACCGCCGTCGTCTGCATCCTGCCGGATTAGCCGAGTAGAACGAATGCCGGCCCCCCATACGCTCTCCCTCATCCATGAGCTGGCCAATGCAGAAGGACGCTTCGCGGTTGCCACGCGCGTTGCTCACCACCTCGGCGCTGAGGTATTGCTCATCTTCATCCGCGACGCCGAGCTCGGCATTCTCGTCCCGGCACCTGGATTTCCTCAGACCGTACCCGGTGGGCCGACGTGGGACGACTTCTTTTCCAGTTGTCGAGAGCCAGGCCTACGCCGCACGGAGCTGGCCTATCCGGATGTTGAAAGCAGGACGCCGTCAGTGGCATATGTCGGCGGAGACGGGACCGTATTCGCGCTTCTCGGCGGACAGCCCGCGCTTCCCGATCCGGCTGAGCTGGCGCTGCCTTTGCTGGGCGCGTTGCTAAGGGCGGAGCAGAAGGCCCTGAGTGCCGCCGGCGAAGCGGATGCTTCGCGGGAGGCGGCTGGACGTGCGAGCCGAGTCACCGTGGCTCTCGATGCAGCACGTGTCGAGCTCCAGCGCGCTCTCCGTGTAAAAGAAGAGTCTTTGGCGCACTCGGAAAGGCTCACGCAACAGCTTCGAGACAGCGAATTGCAATTCGAGCTGCTCGCTGATTCGATCCCGCAGCTCGCTTGGGCGGCGCAACCCGACGGGCATATCGATTGGTACAATCGTCCTTGGTACGAATACACAGGCACAACCTTCGAGCAGATGCAGGGGTGGGGGTGGAAAAGCGTCCATGACCCCGCATTGCTCGACGACGTCGTACGGCGATGGATCTCGGCGCTCGCGGTCGGAGTGCCGTTCGAGATGGAATTTCCTTTACGTCGCGCCGACGGTGTCTTCCGTTGGCATCTCACGCGAGCTGTTCCGCTCCGGGATGAGCGTGGCCGAATACTCCGGTGGTTCGGGACCAACACCGATGTAGACGACGCCATGCGGGCTACCGTCGAGCGGACGAGGCTTTTCATGGAAGCCCCCGCCGCCATTGCCCTGCTTCGCGGTCCCACCTTCGTCATCACGCTAGCCAACCGCCGAATCCGGGAAGCTTGGGGACGAACGGCCGACATTATCGGCCTGCCCCTGTTTGAAGCCCTGCCCGAGATCCGAGGGCAAGGCTTCGAGGAGCTTCTGGTCACCGTACTGAGGACCGGGAGCTCCCACGTGGGGAACGAGATACCCGCGCAAGTTTACCGGAATGGTCGGCTAGAGACGGTCTATTTCAACTGCGTGTACTCCGCGACGAGAGACGCGGCAGGCGCGCTGGACGGCGTTGCAGTGTTTGCGTTCG
Source organism: Deltaproteobacteria bacterium (assembly GCA_043780025.1). Taxonomy (GTDB): domain Bacteria; phylum Myxococcota_A; class Polyangia; order Polyangiales; family Polyangiaceae; genus SZUA-265. The sequence continues at coordinate 7,243 of JAYWEH010000129.1, read as the reverse complement.
ACGTGACACCGCAGGTGATCGCACGTGAGCGTGCGACCCTGGGCGCGAATGTCGGACGCGCACTCGTGGTCGATGCTCCACTGTCTGTTCAGCTCCGCCTGTGCTGCGAAGCATTGGTCGGCCTCGGCGCGGCGCTCGCCCGCATTTGGACGTACAACCTGAGCAGCCGGGTGCTCGAGCTCCGGGCCAGCTCAGGCATGTATACGCACATTGACGGAGCGCACGGCCGCATCCCCTTGGGCGCGCAAAAGGTAGGGCGCATTGCACAGAGCAGGCAACCCTACATGACAAATGGGGTTGTTGGTGATGCACAGGTGCCGGACCAGGAGTGGGCAAAGCGCGAAGGGTTGGTGGCTTTCGCAGGGTACCCGCTCGTCGTGGGCGATCGCCTCGTCGGCGTGATGGCCATGTTCGCCAAGCACGAGCTCTCCTCGGATACGCTCGCCACGCTGGCCTCTGTGGCCGATCAAGTTGCGCTTGGCATCGAGCGTGACAACAGTGAACGGTTCCGAGAGCTGTTCATTGGCATGCTCGGCCACGATCTGCGCAACCCCCTCAATGCCGTGACTATTGCGACTCACCTGCTGTTGTCGTCGAAGCTAGACGCCCAGCCCCGCCGTACCCTCGAGCGAATCGAGAGCAGTACCGAACGCATGACTCGCATGATCACTCAGGTGCTCGATTTTACGAGAGCCCGGTCCGGCGGAGGCATCCCGATCGTACGCAGATCAGCAAACCTCCACGCGATCTGCGCTCAGGCAATCGACGAGCTCATCTCGGCCCATCCCGAACGCAAGGTGGAGGCCGCCTACTTCGGTGATGGGGCGGGGGAATGGGACGGGGACAGACTCGCCCAAGTTTTTTCTAACATTGTTGGCAATGCCCTCGCCTACGGCGCGGCGGATACCCCGGTCCGTGTCGTGATAGACGCTACGGGCAACGACGTACGATGCTCCGTGCATAATATGGGTACTCCCATTCACGAGGCGCTGCTGCCGGTGCTTTTTGATCCATTTCGCCGTGCCGTCGACGCCACGACGTCGAAAACGCAGGGCCTCGGGCTCGGGCTTTTCATCTCGCAACAGATCGTGATTGCCCATGGAGGCACCGTGTCAGTGCAGTCAGGCGAATTTGACGGCACCCGCTTTAGCATCGTCCTACTCAAGAGTTTGCCAGTGGAAAATGAAACATGACGCAAGTTACGCCTTGTAAGGGAACGGTCGTGGTGGTTGACGACGAACAAGACACGCGCGAGCTGCTTCGCGAGCTCGTCGAAGCGCGAGGCTATCGGGTCGCGACGGCGGAAGACGGCATTGATGCGCTAGACGTGTTGAGCAAGGTGGACCTGTCGCCAGATTTTGCAGATTCTCGCGCTGCAGCCGCGGCTCTGCGATGACGCCCCGCAGGGCGAGCACTGCCGCGGGCAAGCCGGAGGAAAAGCAGCCACGAGGCGAGTAGCAAAGGCTGTGCCCCGCGTGTGACCCGAAGAGTCACACGCTGTGGCACTCGAATGCACCTCGCAACGACCACTACGGTTTCTGGTAGCGTTTCCACGCTGGCCCGAAGTTTCCAAGCGCTGCTCCTGAAAACCCGCGCGATCCGACGGGTCTCCCCGGAAAAGCTCTCACCCAGCGCCAAGCGCTTTAACCGCGCCTGGCATACCTGGTACAGTTGAAGCTTCTCGAAAGGAAGCAGTCATGGCTTGGATGCGTCGCTGTGGTCAATTGCCGGTGCTGGCATCGAGCGCAGTCGTGATCGCCAGCTGTTCGGCGTTGCCCCCGCGCGTGGAGGGATACGAGTGCGACTTTACGACGTCGTCGAGCGGCGTCCTCGCCTGTGTGGAGCGGCCAAAGTCGGCAGGGCCGAACGGGGTTTCGGTCCCGGGCGACAGCAACCCCGGGGAACCGGGGTCGGTACCGGACCTGGGTGAAGGCAGCCCTTTGCCTGGAGTCGAGGGAAGCGAGCCGGGATCCGTCTCGGTACCGGAGCTGGGCCCCAATCCCTCGGTCGTCGACAACGGTCCCAAGGGAAGTGGCCCGAGTGGAGGCGAGGTCATCAGCGAGCCCGTGGGTACCTCCATGGGCAGCATTCGAGTCAGCGCGGGTGACGTGGCGCGCGACCACAGCGTCGTGACTTTCCCGCTGCCTGCGGCACAGGGAAAGAGCGTGGAGCTCATCGACGCCGAGGGGAACGAGCTTCCGCTGCAGGTGGGCACGGATGGTAACGTCACCTTCATCCTGCCCTCGCTGGGGGCGGGCCAGCAGGCGGTCTACACGCTCCAGGAGCTCTCCGCGCCGCGACCCGCCGCGGCGACCGCCGCCGTGGAGGCGAACCAGCTCTTCGTGACGGTGGGGGATAGTCAGGTGTTTCGCTGGGTGCTCACCGACGACAACTTCAGGAACCGCTCAGCGAACGACGTGCGGTCCGGTTACATTCACCCCCTGCGCACGCCCGCGGGGCTGACCGTCACCGACGACTACGCCGAAGATCACCCGCACATGCACGGGCTTTGGTCCGCGTGGACCAGCACCACCTTTCGTGGCCACAAGGTCGACTTCTGGAACGGCTACGCCAACCAGGGCCACGTCGACCTCGACGCGATGGAGGGCGCCTGGAGCGGGCCCGTCCACGCAGGGCTCATTGCCAAACTGGTCCACACCGACATCAGCACGGATCCAGACGTCAACGTACTGAACGAGAAGTGGGTGGTGACGGTCTACAAGACGCACGACGGCGCGGCGCCCTACTTCATCTTGGACATCGATTCGACTCAGGTGACAGCGGGCACGGACCCGCTAATTCTCGACCAATACCACTACGGTGGCTTCGGGTTCCGGGGCGCCGCGGATTGGGCAGTCGGCGCGAACGTGAGCTTCCTCACCTCCGAGGGGCATACCCGGGCGAACGCTGACGGGCAAAATGCCCGCTGGGTCGCTCAATTCGGCAGCGTGGGCGGCCAAGTGGGCGGCTATGCCGCGCTCGATCATCCGAGCAACCTTCGCGCGCCGCAGGGGCTGCGCGTCCATCCCAGCAATCCCTACTGGGCCTACGTGCCCGTCACTCCGCTCAAGGGCGGGCGCTACACGATCGAAGTGGGAGCGCAGTACCGTTCGCGCTTTCGTATCGTTTCGTTCGACGGCGCAGCGAACCCCGACGTGCTCAACCAGATCTGGAGCGACTACGCGACCCCGCCGACGGTGGAGGTCTTGCCGCCGTGAGGCAGGGCGCCCGGGGCGTGAGCCACGGGCGCCTGCCGGCTCAGCTGCTCTAGCCGGGGAGGGGCTGACAGCCAGGCTCAAACGCAAACGTAGGTACTTGGACTCCAGGCCGAGCGCTTCAATGTCGTGAGCTTATTGTTACAGACGCACATACATCCCGCGATGTTCTTGGTGGGGGAATACTCCACACACCCGTAGATGGGGAAAATCGGGCAATGGGATTTCTCGACAACGTCGGGATTGCTTTCAGCGTCGAGGCTCTGGGCTTCGAGACTATCGGGGGCCGGCGCGTCATCGGAGGATTCGATAGTGCCGGGCTCACTTTCTGCATCCAGGCTTTCGGCTTCTAGCCTGTCGTAGACGGGCACGTCATCCGACGAGCTGCCGTCGTCGACGCCCCCACACGCAGTGATCATCAGAGCAACTGCAACTAGGCGGGAAAGATGGCACTTCAAATTTTTCATGTACCCTCCGAGTAGTTCGACCGTCGAGGCGGCCTTCGTCTAACGCTCTCAAATCCGAGTCCTGCGTGATCAGGTAGAGACCGCTCTCGCGGGACGTCGCGAATCTTTTGTTAGCACCGAATACCGGTCCACGCCGCAGTTCAAGGGGTCTCCGGCATCGATCACGTCGGCAAACGGCAGCTCTTTTGGCTTATAAAAGTCTATGGGCGCTGAAGCGATTTGAATTTCCTTCATCCCCCGTGCTCCCGCGTGAGGTCGCCCCCGAGCTCGACATAGGTGAGCGCGCCGCTCGAATACCCCAGAAATAGCTTCGATGTCGCACACGCCCACGGAGCCTTGCTCCAGCCGGGCACGAGCAGAGTCCGCTGGAAAAGCATCCAAGGCGAGCCCGGTGCTGGTCGTGGCTTCGCTGTGTCCCGGATTCCAGGCGTCGGGGTGGCCATCACCATCGCTGTCGATGGCGGCGGCTTTCTCCACGACTCACCTTTGCTCGGAGCAGCCCAATCTGTGGGACGAGACCTACTGGAACGCCCGATCTTGGGATTTTGATGCGGGGGACGAGGGCGACTTCATCGGCATGGACCCCGTCACCAGCGGCACCGCCAACGGCTGGGTGATGTCGGGCGGCGCGTACGAGCAGACGGTGAATCGTACCGATAATATGCTGATCGCGAGACTTGGGAATGACGAGGTCCGCTACGGCTGCCTGTCGACGCTGGTCACCACCACCGACGACGACGAGTCCGGCATCGTCTTCGACTACAAGAACTCGCAGAACTACTTCGTGTTCGACGTAACGCCGAGCGTGCGCCGGCGCATTCGGCGCGTTCAAAATGGCGTCAGCACGGACCTGAGCAACATCCCCATCAATGTCCAGACGACGTGGTCTCCGGGCATCAAGCTGGCGGTGTGCTTCACGGATGGATCGATTCACACCTTCATCAACAACGCTGCGTCGCGCGTGAGCGTGCTCGGGTCGTTCGGCTTCGGCGGCGCCGGTGGCCGTTATCCGGGCCTCTGGAACAGCTGGAACGACAACGCCCGTCAAGCGTACCTGCGTAGCACCCCCGTCATCAACGGCTTCCTGGGTCAGTTCTAGCTATCGACCTCGATGCCCGCGTATAGCGCGTGGCTCCGGGCACGTGGGAGCGCGCTGGACCATGCGTCCAACGAACGGCAAACGAGCCGTTGGTTAGTGGTCCCCGACTGCGCCGAGCTGATTCCTACCGACGGCGCCTGGTGCGCCTTTCGCTCGGCGCGCAGACCCCGAGATCCGTCCGCCCCACCTGGCTCGCCGTGCTCGCGCTCAGCGCGTCTGGTTCGCAGACGTAGGGTCACTATCAATTTGATGCAGCTAGCAGCTAAAACATAGGCTTGCGTCTGCCGCGGGCAAAATGTCGAGACCGTGGTCGCTTCAAGGGATCAGCTGATTGGTCCTGAGCCAAGGCAGGTACTTGTCCGGCCGGTCTCGTCCTCGGGCGATGGGGAGCTCTCAGCTGTAAGAGTCAGCCTACACGGGCAATCTGAACTTCGCTCAGCGGCCAAGAAAGCGTGGGCGCCGGCGGTCTTTCGGAGAACGACGGCAGGTCAGCTGCGCAACAGTGACGCGGCGAGCAGCACCGCGACCGCCCCCTCTAGCACGATACCCGCGAGGAAGCCGGCGAGGCGCCAAGGCCTCGGGCGCTCGCGTGGCGGACCGAAGTCGGCCCACAGCGCGACGCCGTAGGTTGATCCCACCACGACGAGCCCGGGTAGATAGTGGAAGCCGTGCGTCTCGCGGATGCCGAGCGCCCATGCCGCGCACGCGAGCCCAAACCCCAGTGTGACCAGGACGATGACCACGCCCTGCACGGCCAGCAGCGTGGGGATGAGGAGAGGTCGTGCCAGTGGGACGACGAGCCCGGCAATCAGGATTACGGCGCTGACGACGGCGAGCGCGAAACCGAGCCCGCCGAGGGGGTCGGACGGTCCGGAGAGCCGCAGCGCGAAAGCACCGCCAAGGATCAGCAGGCCAAGAAAGCCGTTGTAAGAGCAGCAGCGCGCGGCGTCGATGCGCGGTAGGTCGGAGAAGACCTGCGCCATCAGGTCGCTCAGAAATGAGACCCGAGGAGCGTTCCTACCTCCGCGGGGTGTCATCCGGCGACCCAGCCACCCGAGCCGGCGTGCGTTCGCTGCCGGAATATGCCGCGCCCTTGCTCCAAGGAAAATGAAACCATCGGAGCCGGCGTAACCGGTCCTACCTCCGCGGGGCGCAAAACCGCAAGCGCGTCTGTGCCGTCGACAATCGGCTCGGTCGCGGCGTTGGAGCCGTGGAGGCGGTATCCGTGAGTCGCTAACCCGCGAGGGCCACGCACCCCGCGGGTGCTCTTTCCAGGAATTACGGGGCGGTAACGGTCGCGCTGGCGAGGTTGACTGCTGTCTGCGCCAATAGCCGGCCGTTGATCGACGCACCAGTTCCCAGATTGATGGCGGTTTGGGACAGAATGATGCCCTCGAAGTGCGTGGTTGTTCCAAGGTCCACGGAGCCGGCGACCTGCCAGACGATGTTCTTGGCGCGCGCCCCGCCGTTCAGCGTGATCGCCTGCGCGGCCGCCATGGTCAAGTTGCCCGTGATTTGAAAGATCCAGCGATCGTTGGCGGCGCCCGAGATGATGACCTCCGTGGGAATGGTCACCGCGGTGTCCCACTTGTAGAGGCCCGGAGTGAGCGTCAGACCACCGATGGCCCCTCCAGCGCCGATGTTGCTAAAGTCCGGCAACGGGCGACCGGCAGCATCGGTGTACGCGGCTTCCATGGCGCCCACGGCGGTCGTCAGGTTGCTGGGGGTTGGAGCATCATTGTTGGCCGCGAATACACTTCCGATCACCTGAGGTGTCGTCCACCGCGTGCCGGCTCTGGTCAAGCCAAACCCAGTGATGTAACTCGCCGCGGCAGGGCTCAGCCCCAGGTCTCCGGTGATCACCGAGGTTGGCTGGTTCGTGACCGTCGACTTGGCTAAAATTACGTACTTGCCGGCGGCACCGAGCAGCACCGGCGCGGGGCCGATGGCCGCGGTTGCATCCGTCTCAAAGCTCCAGGTGTGCTCCTCTTCGAGCGCGTTGCCGGCCGCATCCTCGGCTGCCGTGGAGACGGTGGCGGTGTAGCGGGTGTCGAGATCGAGTTCGCTCACCGGCAGGAAGGTTGCCTCTCTGTTGGAGTAGGTCACCTCGCCGGGCATCGAGACGGTACCCTGCTGCAGACTGAAGCTCGCGTCGTTGAGCGTCAGAGGGTCCATTTCCTCGCTGAAGGTGACCGTGATAGCCGCGGAGGTGGCTTCTCCCGTAGCATCATCGAGGGGAAAGTTGGAGGAGACGGTGGGTGGAGTCGTGTCGAGGGCGGCAGGGGAGCCGCCCGAGCCGTTGTCGCCACCTGAGCCGCCGGCACCGGAAGCATCGCCACCTGAGCCGTTGGCACCTGAGCCGTTGGCACCGCCGGGGTTCACACCGACGATGTCGGCGTCATCGCCGCAGGCCACGGCCAAGAACGGAAGCAGGACGGCAAGCGGGGCCAAGGGGCGAAAGT
>JAYWEH010000128.1:0-5670 GCA_043780025.1 Deltaproteobacteria bacterium | reverse complement strand
CGACGCGCGAGGCTCAATCCGCGCAGTGGGCGCTCGCGCCGCCGGCGCCGCTCACGGCCACGCTGCACCCCGACGCGGCGCAGGGCCTGGCGGACGGCGCGCTGTGTCGGCTCGAATCACGGCTCGGTTCGCTCGACGTGCGGCTAAAGCACGATGCTCGGCAGCGACGGGACGTGGTGATCTTGCCGAAAGGCGGCCACCACCACCTGTCCGCGTGCGCCAACAGTCTGGTCGAAGCGCGCGCCACCGATCTCGGCGAAGGCGGCGCGCTGTACGAGCAGGGCGTGCGGGTGGCTCGCATCGAGCTCGGATAGCGGTTTCGCGTACCGGCCAGGCACGGCCGCGCGCCGTGTCCCTGGTCCCCGCGGCCGCTGCGGCGTACACTCGTTGGATGCCGGAGCCTGACCCAGAGCTGATAGCGGCTATCGTTTCGGCCGCGAGCCAGATACCAGGGCTACGGGTCGCTTTTCTGTTTGGCTCGCGGGTTTCCGGTCGGACTTGGGCGGAGAGCGACCTGGACGTGGGAGTGCGCTGGAATCGTGGCCTGGACGCGGAAGCGCGCCTGCTCGCAGAACGCAGTCTGCTCACTGGCCTCGCGGAGCGGCTCGGCGCGCTAGGAGAGCGAGCCGACGTCGTGGACCTCGACAGGGCATCGAGCGCCATCGCCTTCAAGGCGATTCGCGACGGCATTTGCGTCTGGAAGGCAAACGAAGCGGAGCGCGTCGAAGCCGTGGTGCGCGTCGCGCGCCGCTACGACGACGAGGCGCCCATGCGCCGGATCTTTCGCGACGCCGCGCGCCGCGTCTGGGCGGAGTGAACGAGGGCTGCGTGGTCGACGGTGACGTAATCGCGAGGCGACTCCTCGCCCTCGGTGAATCGCTCGAGGAGCTTCGGCGGCCGGAAGCGGGTGACGCCGCCGAGCTTGCGCGCAATGCCATGCTGCGTGCTGCCGTCGAACGTTGGCTTCAGATTGCGATCGAAGCTTGCGTGGACATCGCCACCCACACCATCGGCGCTGAAGGCTGGACGCCACCGGGCAGCGCCCGGGAGGCCTTCCAGGTGTTGGCTGCTCACGGACGCATTCCGCTGCCTCTGGCGCAACGGATGGGCTCGGCCGCCGGCCTCAGAAATGTGCTGGTGCACGACTACGTGGCCGTCGACCTCGAGCTGATCGCCCGCGCCGTGCGCGTTGATCTCGATGATCTGCGCGAGTTTGCTCGCTGCGCGGCGGGTTGGATGGAACCGGAAGGCACGTAGTAATTCGACCGTGCGCTGGGCGCTCGAGTGTCCTCGCAAGCTTCCTATCTGTAGCCCGGCCATGCGAATCCAGCTCTTGAGCGATCTGCACTTCGAGTTCCATGCGGACGCAGGCAAGAGTTTCATCGAATCGATGAACCCGGAGGGTGTGGATGTGCTCGTGCTCGCCGGGGACATCAGCGTCGGGGACACCATCGAGCCCGCGCTTACCGCGTTCGCGCAGCACTACCCTGACACGAGCATCCTCTATGTTCACGGCAACCACGAGTTCTGCGGCAGCACTCGTGAACGGGTCGTGCGGGTCACGCGGCGCGCTGTGAGGACGCACGAGAACCTGTACTGGCTCGACGGGGACACGCTAGCGTTGGGCGGCCACCGCTTCCTGGGAGCTCCACTCTGGTTCCCGTGGACGGAGCAAGTCCCGGAGCTCCAGCGGCATCTCGCCGACTACGCGCAGATCTCTGGCTTCGAGTCGTGGGTTTACGCGGAGAACCAGCGCGCTGCGACGCTGTTCGAACGAGAGCTCCGCGCCGGAGACATCGTGATCACGCACCACCTCCCGGCGAACGTCTCAGTGGCACCCCTGTTCGTGGGGAGCCGGCTCAACGCATTCTTCCTGACGGACCTCGAACCGCTGATCCGCGAGCGTGAACCAGCGCTTTGGCTCCACGGGCACACGCACACGTCAGTCGACGCACGCGTCGGCGCGACGCGCATCGTCTGCAACCCGTTCGGCTACGTCCCAGGCGAGCTGAACCCGAGCTTCGAGGATCGGCTGCTGATCGAGCTGTAGTGTGTTGGGGTGAATGCCGGATCTACTCGGAGGCAATCTCGAACACGCCTTCGAAGATGGATCCGACATCGATTTCAGCATCACCTGTCAATCTGACGCGGTCGCCGGGGCCAAGAGCGCGATAGCGCCATGATCCGTCGGCCTCGCGCCGGTAGTGCGTGTTGCGAGACCAGAAGGTAGTCCGTCAAGGACGGCATCTGGCGGTAGCCGTCCCATTTGAGACCCCGATCGTACTGCTCGGTCGTCGGCGACAGCACTTCCACGACGATCTTCGGATTCTCGACGACGTCTTTGGTGCCCGGTTGAAGCTGGAGCGGGCCACACACCACCGTTGCGTCGGCATGGACATAACGCGCGGTGCCCAGGAAGCCGAGCTGCAGGTCTCCCGAGAATACTTCGCACTCGCGCGCCAGCACAGCACCCAGAGCGCGCGCCATTCGCGCTGTCAAGGCCGCATGGCGCGGGCTCTCTCTCGCCATCGGGAAGATTTCCCCATGGAAGAACTCATGTCGGCGGTCCTGAGTCCTCTCCCATGCGAGAAAATCGCCGGGTGTGACACCGGTGCGCAAGCTGGAGCGACTCACGCAAACAGGCTAGCAACCCTTGGATACGCCTGCCAGCGGGACGGTCCCGTGTTAGCCGCCCTGGGCCGTGCGGCGGAAAGAATCCTGGCTAGTGGAAGAATGGCCGCCCTGGTAGGCAGCGTCCGTGGGTTCGCTCACCCGCTCGAACGCAGCCAGTCCAGTTGCTCCGACATACCAGCGCGCAGGCTGACGCTCGGCGCGAAGCCGAGCTCGCGGCGGGCCTTGTCGATGCTCATGTGATAGTCGCGACGCGGCTTGACGCGCTCAGATTGGTCGGGCTTGCCAGGGAGCCCGCCGAGCTCGAGCGCGAGCCGCGCCAGCTCCTCGATCGAGTGCCGTTCGCCATCCGCCACGTTGAAGATGCCGTTTGCCGGGCGCTCGACGGCGAGCCGGATCGCGTTAGCAGCGTCCGCGGCGTGCAGCTGATCGCGCAGATCGCCACCGTCCCCCTGGATTTTTGGTCGCTCGCCGCGAGCGACCGCCTTCAGGAAATTGGGCAGAGCGCGCGGCGTCTTTTCGCCCGGGCCATAGATGGCGGGCATGCGCAGCGCCACCACGCGGGCCTTTTCTTCGTACGCGAAGGCCAGCAGGTGATCTTCACCGGCGAGCTTGGTCGCGCCATAGTCGGTGACGGGCTCGAGGCGTGAGGCCTCGTCGATGAAGTCGCCGCCCGCGTTTCCGTACACCTCGAAGGACGAGGCGTACACCACGACCGGCACTCGGCTGAGCCGCGCCGCCTCGAGCGCGCGTAACGTGCCGTGCACGTTGACCTCGAGCAACTGCCGGCGCTCGGCGCGGCCCGTGTTCGCCGTCTGCTCCGGGTGCCAGGCGGCCAGGTGGATCAATGCGCCCGCGCCGGCGAGCGTGCCCGCGAGCGGGGCGACTGCCGATTCCAGTCCGAGATCGAGAGCGAGCGCCTGAACCGGGCCCAAGCCTGGGCCCTGGCGAAACGGCACCCCCGGCGTCGCGCCGGAGCGCGAGACCGCCACGACATCGTGCCCGGCCCGGAGTAGAGCGTGGACCGCGTATTGGCCAACGTGGCCCGTAGCTCCCGTGACGACGACCTTCACAGACGCAGCTCCTCGGTCGGCGCGACGAACTCTCCGGTGCGCCGGGGGTCCGCTCCGGCTCGAATCCAGAGCGCCTCGGCTTTCAGCGCCTCGAGCAACGGGGTCGGCTGGTAGTCGAGGCGCTGGCGCGAGCGTTGCCAGTCGAACGTCTGGTCGAGCCACCACTTGGGCGGCTTGCTCGGATCGAGCCGCGGCGTGAGCCCCGACGGTCCGCCGAGCTCCGCCACGGCGCGGCAGCACTGCTCAGCCAGCTCCCAGATCATATGCCCCCGTTCGCCCGTGGCGTGGAACGCGCCGGTCTCGCGGCGCACGCAAGCCTCGAGCAGCGCGCGTGCCAGATCCGGCGCGTAGACGTCGTCGCGCATGTCTCTGCCCGATCCAAACACGATCGGGGACTCTCCTGCCCAGGCGGAGCGCAAGAAGACCGGGATGGCGTTGTGCAGGTGCTGGCCCGGCCCATAGATGCAGGTCGGACGCACGATGGCGAAGCGCGCGCCCGTCCGCAGCGACGCGATCTGGAGCAGCCGCTCGCCGAGCGCTTTGGCGCTGCCGTACGAGTGCGGATCCGGACGCTGCGGTGGCCGCTCGGGATCGATCGGCTGCTGCTCGGGCGGTCCGTAGCCCTTGTAGGTCGAGCAATAGACAAAGTGGCTGCCGGGCGCCGCCGCGTGGAAGGCATCGAACAGCTCCACCGACGCCTGGGCGATCGCGCGCAGGTTGCCCCGCGCGGTGGCATCCACGCTCGAACCGCGCGTGATCGTCGCCGCCATGTGGATCACGCCTTGCACGGCCCCACAGCGCGCGGCGATCGCGTCGGCGTCGAGCCCTGGGTCGCTCAGATCTTGCTCGACTTCCGCGCCTGTGCCCCGCCGGTCCACCCCGATCACCGGGATCGCGCGCGCGCCGAGCGCGCGCCGCAAGTGCCGGCCGACGAAGCCCTCGGAGCCCGTCACGACGATGGGCAAACTCATGGCTTGGCGCTGTTGATGGCGTGTTCGGGGCGTCGATTCTGGAAATCGATTGGCAAGCGCGAGACGCTGGCGAGGCGCTTGCCCGTGCGCACCATGTCGATGCCCTGGACGAACTCGACGTCGATGCGCAGCGTCTCTCCGAGATACTGACGGATCAGCGCTTTCACCTCGTCGAGCGTCTCGTCCGAGTAGCGGCTACCCTTGATCAACCGAAATCGGATCGCGCCGGCCTGCTCTTGCACGACCTGGAAGCGCTTGATCGCGTAATCATACTCCTTGAGCGCGTGCGCGAAGAAGGTGCCGGGCACGAAGCGCCCTTCGGTACCTTGAATGATCGATTGCACGCGGCCCTGGATGTCGCCGATGCGCGGCAAGCCCCGCCCACATGCGGACGGCGTATCACTCATGGCTTCCGCCAGGTCACCGATGCGGTAGCGGATGAACGGCATACAGCGGTTGTTCAGGTCGGTGACGACGACCTCGCCGACCTCCCCTGGCGCTGCGGGCCTGCCGTCCACCAGGAGCTCGACGATGTACCCCTCGGCGACCACGAGGTGGCCGTCGTGAGCGTCGCTCTCGTAGGCGATGCCCGAAAATTCGCGGCTGCCGTACTTGTCGTACACCTTGCAGCCGAACGCCTTCTCGATGATCTCGCGGCTCTTGTGCGGCAGCGTCTGCGCGCTGCTCATCAGCGCTTTGGGCCGGAAATTCAGCCCGCCGCGCGCCTCGATGTATTGCGCCAGGAAATCGAAGGCCTCCGCGTATCCGTCGATCAAGAGGGGTCGCGACCTCTCCAAGAGCTGGATCATCTCCTCCAGCTTGCTGTCGCTCATCTCGAACACGGGCACGAACGTACGGTTCGAGATCTTCGCGTCCGCAATTTCCTTGAACGCCTGTGACTTCGACATCCCGAGCGTCTGATGCCAGAGCCGGAGCGTCGGATCGCCAAAGCGGTAGCCCGTCCACTCCTGCGAACGCAGCGTCGCCGCCCAGCG
>JAYWEH010000127.1:0-13513 GCA_043780025.1 Deltaproteobacteria bacterium | reverse complement strand
GATAGGACCTCTCGAGGCGAGGGCTGAAGATGGGTCTCGAGACCACACGCGCCTCCGTTCGCGCGAATGTGCTCGAGCAACGACTGCGGCGTGCGACCTCGCCACGCTCTTCACGCCTTTGAGCCTCATTTCTGGCGTCACATGGCGCGGCGCCTATACTTACTTAGATGAGCAGCCTCCACATCACGGGTTGCTGCGCGTTAGTTCTTCTCGCGGTCACTGCCTGTGGCCCACATTCGGCAGTTCAGCCGAAAAACGCCGGTGCCGAAGCACGCAACGGTGAGACTGAGAAAAAGCCGCGCAAGCCGCTCCCGCGACTCGTCGCACCGCCCCCCGCCTACGGAAACAAGATCGTGCTCGAGGGCAGCACTGACATTGCGGCGCGCGAGGGCGAAGAGCACATCGGGGGATAGTCCGGAGCTGCCGGATTATCGCGTGCAGATCCGCAGGCGGGCCCATTCGACGCCGCCGCGGTTGTCATGGGCGACGGCCCACAGATACGAGACCCGCGCTTCGGGGTCAGGCTGGTAGCCGGTGCCGACGTCGTCGTTCCAGCCCACGATGGCGTCATTGAGCAGGCGTACCTCCTGCTCGAACTCCCCTCCCGCAGAGTAGTAGTTTACCCACATCTGCTCCCCCAAGGCGACGTCGCGACCGCTCGACGCGCCGGCGTCGATTTCGGCGCTGGCAGGGTCGATGATCGGGCGCGTGTCAATGACCCGACAATCCCCACTGCAGGCGGGGAGCGTCAGGAGGTCGGGACAGCTCGCGGGATCCTCCTCTCTAGGAGGAGGCGTGCACTCGCTGCCAATGCAAAAATCGGGGGGCGCGAGCCGCATCACGTCCGCGTCGTCCGTCTCGGCTGTCCCCGGCCCGGACTCGGGCATGAGCCGTACGCCGTCGAATGACCAGCCGAGGATGAGCGGGTTCTGATTTTCGAGCTGTTCGTAGCCGAACACGGCGCTGTAGCCGACCACGAAGTTCTTGGAGTCGAGCCGCCGATCGCCTGCGGTAAAGCCCGGCTGATCGTCGAGCTCTTCGAAGCAGGGGAACGGGAAGCCGAGGCCGGGTCGCAGATCGATCTCGCCGCCGCACGCGGCAAAGAACACGTAATTGAGGCCATAAGCCGGCACCGTGGGATCTTTGGGTGGCGGGCGCGAACTGATCAGGTTCGGCGACGTCGTGAAGGAGAAGCTGTCGTTGGCGAGCTCGGCGTCGGCGGGCGGCAGGGAAACGCGGCTCGCGAGGTTCGGTGCCTCGAGGTCCAGGGGCTGGCTCAGGCACTGCTCGAACAGATCTCCGGGCGGATTTTCGCACAGGGCGAGCCACGCCATCTGTGGCGGTCCGGTGCGCGTCTGGGCCTCCGTGTCATGCCACAAGAGTTCCAGCTTCACGCCTCCGCCGGGACGCACGTAAGGCGAGCTCTTCTTGACCGCCAGCACGCGCAAACCGGAGAGTTGGCCCGCCGAGTCGAATTCAGCGCCACACGCGCAAAGCAACGCGAGCAAGCCAACGGCGACCGGTACGCGGGTTCCAATGAAGCGATGCAGCTTCAAAATTCACCTCGAAAGCCAAGACTCGGCAGGATCGGCAAACCCTGCTGATAGGTGCGACGACTATAGTCGAAATTGTACGCGAACGCTTCTGACGGGGCGTTGTTGTAGCTGTTCCACAGGTCCACGAAGAACGTGAGCTTCAGATGGCGAAGCTGCCACGCTTTCTCCATGCGCAGGTCGAGCTGATGCACGAGCGGCAAGCGCTCGCTGAACGGCTGCGCGGAGAGCGGCGTGTAGGCGGCGGCGTCGGCCGCGTACACCGCGGGCAGGTCCGGAGCAGAACGGGCCGGCGTTTCCAGCGGGCCGGAGATCAGCCGAAAACGTGCCCCCACTTCCCAGCCATCGCCGAGCTTGTAGCTGCCGAGCACCGTGAGGATGTGGGTCTGATCGTACTGGAATAGGTATTCTTCTTCGCCAGGCGCGTCCTGCCGAATGCTGCGCGACAGGGTGTAGGCGAGCCAACCAAAGAAGCGCTCGTCCGCTTTGTATTCGATCAACACCTCGGCGCCCACGGCGTAGCCGCTGCCACTGTTGTCGTAGCGGAAGCTGCCGTCGAGCCCCGCGCTGCGCGAAACCCAACGGTCGAGGTCCTTGTAGAATCCCTCGAGATTGATCGTGAGCGGGTCGCTCAATTCGCGTTCGATGCCGAGCGCATAGTGCGTGGCCCGGTTGCTGAGCAGGCCGGGCGTGCCAAATACCTTGTCGGTCTCCTGGGGCGTGGGGGGCTGATGGAAGGTGCCGACCGCCGCTTTCAAGGTCGTGCGCCGCGAGATGCTGCCGTCCGGCATCTCGGCGCGCTGGCTCAGGTGGTAGCGCATACTCAGGCGCGGGCTCACGTCGCCGTGCCCCGTATCCCGCGCGAAGTCGAGACGGACGCCGGGAATGACCTGGAAGCGCCCGAGTTGGAGCTCCGCGTCGGCGTACCAAGCCGGCCTAAAAAAGGTCGAGTCTTCGCGGGTCTCGAGCAGCGGGCGCGTGGAGAAGGGCCCTGCCGCGGGTTCGCCGGGGCGCGGCGGTTCGGGCAAGCGCACGAGCAGCTCGTACGGGATCAACTGAAAGTCGAGGCCCAGGTTCAGCGTCAGGTTGTCGAGCACCTGGAACGCGAATTCGTTACGGGTCTGAATTGGATAGGAATTGACGTCGAAGCGAAATCGACCGAGCCCGAGCTCGACTTGGTCCTTGCCGACGCTGATCAATGAGCTGAGCCGCACGCCTTGGCTGAGCTTCGTCTCGAGCACGGATTGGAAACGGTAGAAGCGGGTACCAAAACTCAGACTGCCGCCGAGCGCGCCCGGGTCTTGCGCGCTAGGATTTTCGATCAAGAGCTCGAGCGCGTCATCCGAGCCGAAAAAACGCAGGCTGTACTGAGTGTGCGAGGACGGCGCAGCCTGCGCGATGAACTGGAAATCATGGTACACCGGCGCGGTGGTCACGCCCGCGCCGGTGGCCTCGAGCACGGGTCCGAGCCAGGCGTCGACCCAGCTACGGCGTCCGCCGACGGCGAAGCTCCAGCCTTTGATGGGTAGCGGGCCCGACACCAGCGCCCGGGCGTCGATCAGATCGAGCTGAGCCAGACCGTGGAAACAGCCAGTCTCCGTGCTGGGGCTGCCGTAGTCGCCGGTGCAGCTCACGTCGGGCGCGCGCAAGCTGACGTCGACGATGCCCCCCATCACGCGCCCGTAGCGAGCGCTGAAATTGCCCGGATAGAAATTGATGTGTTCGAGCAGCTCGGTCGGAATGGCGCTGCTCACGCCACCGAAGTGATAGATGAACGGGACCGTGTCGCCGTCCACGAACACGGCGCTGTCTTCCGGCGCCGAGCCGCGCACGATGAGCAAGCCCGCTAGCCCCGGCGGACGTGCCAGCCCCGGCAGGTTCTGTAACGAACGCAGCGCGTCTCCGCCCGTGCCCGGCACGCGCGTCATCTGGCGCCGCGTGATGGTGCGCTTTGTGACTTCGCGGGGCGGACGAGCGCCGAACACCGTGACCTGGATCGCATCCCCCACGTCCGGTGCGACGCGATAGGTGAGCTCGGTGGCCTCGCCGGCGCTCACCTCTTCCGTGAGCTCGACTCGGGTGAAGCCCGCTGCTTCCACGCGGATCTGATAGGTGCCGGCGCCGAGATCGCGCACCGCCCATGACCCGTCAGCCGCGCTGACGGCCGATGCGATCTGGCCGGCTCGGTCCGTCACCGTGATGGTTGCGCCCGCGAGTGGCGCGTCGCTCCCCGCGACTTGCACGCGCCCGAGCAAGTCGCCGAGCTTCGCCACGGGCTCTTCCGACGGGGCCGCCTTCTCCGTGAGCGTGAACGAATACTTGAAGGGGATACGGACGGCGACCGGGCGCCCGCCGGCGAGCGCTGGGGAGAAACGGAACTGCAGTGCTGCTGCGACGGCCGCTTCGTCGAAGCCGTGACCGACGGGTGACACCACGACCGCTTCACTGACGGAGCCATCGGCCTCGACGCGCAGGCGCAAGACCACGTCCGCGGCCAGCCCCGCTTCTTCAGCGGCCTTGGGATAGCGCGCGTCGACGAACTGCAAGAGCTGCGGGGGGGTGACCTGGCTCTCAGGGCTCTGGCCCGGGCCGGGTGCGGCTTCTATTGAGCCCGTCGGGCTTTCGCTGGGCAATGATTCGCCCGCGGGTTGTGCGTGCGCCCAGGGAACGCTACCTCCCAACACTGTGATCAGTGCGCGGGTGGTGCGCGAGATCGCCCGAAGTGGGATCCGGCGAGGTCGGGGCGACGGGCTCACGGAGCCGATCCGGTAACTCGGTGGCTCTCGACTGACAAGTCGAGATTCGAGTGACGGTCACTCTGAGGCGAAGGGCCCCGCGATCGGAGCGTCGCCGAGCGCGCGCAGGCGCCGTGCCGCCGCGATGCTGATGCGGCCGTGTTCGAGCCAGCGCTCCAGCTCTGGCTCCTCGGCAAATGCGTCGCGCGCACGCTGCCAGCCGGGTACGTAGGTGAGCTCGCGGCACAGGCCTCCGCCGCGTGCGACGCGCGTGTAGATGGCCACGGCCTCCGGTAATGGGCAGCCGAACGAGTGGAGCTCGCGCACGACGTCGAAGGCCTCCACGCCCGAGCGGACTGCGAGCGCGGCGAGGTGGCGGAGCCCGAGCTCGAAACGGCGAGATTGCTGCATCAGCCCGGCGCGCTCTTCTATGAGCAGCGCCCGGCCTTCTTCGTCAGCACCCGATCCGGCCGAGCCGACGCGATAGAGTCCGAGCGGCTGGGCCCGCGCGGCGAGCCGGGGCAACATGTGCCCGTGCAATTCGTGCAAGGCGATCCGCTGCGCCTCGCCCGCGCCGAGCGCCACGCCCGCGCGCACCAGGATCACCCCGTCGCCGATGGCGGCCTTGCTGGCGAGCTCGTCGACGACACGGATGCCGACGGGCAAACGGAGCCGACCTATGTGACGACTGAGTTGGTTCACGAGGCTGTCAGGATGGGCGCGATCGTCGCTCCGGACCGCCGCCTCCAAAGCTGGACCGTGGCCCGCCCGGGACCACTCGTCCGCCCGAGTTCGGGCGCATTCGGCCTCGCCCGCAGTGCCCGCCGTGAAATGGCGCGCCGCCAGCCGAGCGAAGCTCGGGGTCCCGAGCGCTTCGACCAGCGCCGCGAGCCCCTCGAGCTCGACAGCGCGCTCGGCGTACAGGACGCACAGTTCGTCTCCCCCCGAAAGCTCTCGGGCGGCCACGTCTAGCTCGCTGCGCAGCGCCGAAAAATCGGGCGCGGGCGCGTAGTGAAAGAGCATTGGCGCGGCCTCACCCTTTCGAAAGGCCGCGACAAAGCGGCTCGAAATAGCCGCCGCGTTCAGCGGCTGAAGCCGGCGCAAGAGTGCGATCTGGGATTGTGCGCGTCCAAACAGCGCGTCGGACTCGAGAAATCCGCGCCGCTCCGGGCGCTGCTTCGATTCGGGGCATCCGGGTTCGAGCGTCTGCTGCACTGGATCGACCGGGTCGAGCTTTGGTGTAAGCTGCCCGCCCTTCCCGCGATGCGACCCTCTGTCGTTCATTCTCCCCCGATCTACGATCGGTTCTATCTGCTGGCCACTGGGCTCGTCGCCTATGTGACTTTGGCGGCAATGCAGCAGCGCGGCCCGCGTTTACCGGCCGTGGCCTGGCTCGCGGCGGCGCCGGCCCTGCTGGCGCTCACCTGGAGGCTGACTCGCCCGGCGGTTGGATTGCCGATTGTGGCGGTGCATCCCTCCGCTCTGAATGGACTGCGCATCGCGGCCTGGGGTGCAGCGTGTTGGATCGCGGCCCGCCTCGGGCCCGCGGGTAGGCCCGCTTTCGATCTGGCCGCGAACCTGGGCGTTGGGGCGGGTGTAGTTGCCGCGCACGTCGCGCTCGCGCGCATTCCCGCGCAGCCAGGCTTGATCCAGCCGCCGCGTTCTGCGCGTTCGCTCGATGCGGCCGGGTTCTGCGCGTGCTTTTGGGGTGTGGCGGTCGCGTTGCCAGCGGCGCGGGCGCTTTGGCCCGGCAGCAATCGGTTGCTCGATCCGCTCGCCACCGATTACGCGACGAGCGTCGCGAGCCTGGCGAGCATGTTGGTGTTGATGGCGTCCACGCTGCGGCTCGCAAGGTTGCGGCGGCTGGAGCTCGGGGCTCTCGATCGGGCCCGCGGCGCGTTGGCTTTGTGCCTGACCGCATTTACCGTGGCTGTTCCCGCGGCGCTCTCGAACATTGCCGCGCCGGATCGCACGTTGCCGCTCGGCGCCTTGTTTGCGGCCCTGGCCTGCACCTGGGCCGCGGCGGCGCCGGAGTCTGCGCGCGTTTCGAGCGCGCTGCGCGGGGCCCTGGTGGTGATGGTGATCGGTGCACCTGTGGCGCTCACCGCCGCCGTGTTCGCGAGCCGCATTCCCGAGCTGGCGGGCCCCATTACTCTCGCGGGAGCGGCGCTCTCGCTCGCGGTAGGGCTGCTTGCTCGCGCGCTGGCGAGGCCGCTCGCGCCCGAGCAGTTTCGCTGGCTCGCGGCCCTGCAGGGAGCCGCCCGCGCCTGCCTCGAGCCCGAGCCACGAGCGGCCATCACGGGCACGCTCGAGAGCCTGCAGAAGCTCGAGCCGAACGTATTCACGCGGCCCGAGTTGTGGCGCATGGACCCCCCCGAGGTGCTGAGCGTGGATGTGGCTGGCTACCTGCACACCGAGGCGGGGGCGGCACCCGGCGCCGTGTACGAATTAGCCCAGCTCGAACCCGAGCGCATGTTGCGGCGCGAGGTCCTGGCGGAGCTCCTGGTGAGGCGCCCGGACGTACGCGGTGCGCTCGCCTGGATGGACTCGCGGGATGCTTTCGGCGCGACGCTGGTGTGTGACGAAAGCGGCGCCATTGGCCTCTTGGTATTTCCGCGCGGCACGCGCACGCGTCCATTGACCATCGAGGAAGCCCGCGCAGCGCGAACCCTCGCGGATCGCTTGAGCGCGGTTCTGGCCTTGTCGTCTTCGCTCGAGCGATTTCGAGAGCGCGAGCGCGAGGCGATCGCGCGTGCGGAGCGGCTCGAACGCGACAAGCTGGCGCTCGAGGCGTTCGTCGCCGAGCAGACGCGCCCGCGTGATTTCTTGGTGGAGGCTCTGGCGGCCAGCGTTCGCGTGGCCGCATATAGCGCTCCTGTGCGCGCAGCGCTCGATGCGCTGATGCGTTTCGCCGCTCTGGGCAAGGACGTTGCTCTAATCGTGCCGCCGGGTGTGGATCCCTTGAAGTGGGTCTGTGCCTATCACCGGGCGAGTCCGCGCGCGCGGGGTCCACTCGTCGTGGTCGAGGGTGCCAGTAGCGTCGCAAGGGAGCCGAGCCATTGGACGCAGGGCTCGGACGGGTCAGCGGCACGGGCCTGGGGCGGTACGCTGTTCGTGCGCAACGTGGCGTCGCTGCCGCTCGAGGCCCAGGACGCACTGGCCATCTTGTTGTCCGGACGCGCGGGGCAGGGCTCGCTCGAGCCGTTTTCGTTGCTGGTCACGCTGCCCGAACGCCCCGCGGTGCTGCTCGAGCGCCGCGAACTGTCGCGGGCGCTCATGCAATTTCTGGTGGCGCACCCGATCGAGCTACCGGCTCTCCTGGAGCGGCCGGAGGATCTGCGAGCGCTGGTGATGGATGCGCTATGTCGCTCGGGTGTTCGGCACGCGGGTCAACCGCTCGGCATCGAACCCCGCGCGCTCAGCTTGCTCATCGATCACGATTGGCCGGGCAATGACGCCGAGCTCGAAAACGTGCTGGAGCGCGCGGCGCGCCTGGCGAACGGCGAGCGCGTCGGGGTCGCGGATCTGGTGCTCGCCGGTTTGCCGTCGCCGGCGGAGGAGGCCCAGCCCGGCGCCGTCTCCGAACGCGTGCGTGCGGTTCGCTCGGGCGCGCCGGCGCGCGCCATCGATGCGCAGCCGCCACTGGACGAACCGCGGCTGAGTCCGAGGCGACGCCGCCGCCGCTGACCTGGGTCTAGGCCGACGGAGCGTGGTGTGGCGCTCTGCGGCGTTGGAGCACATGTGGAACGCACATTGGACAATCCGCGTTTCGATGGCAGACGCTTGCGCTCGATGAAGGCTCGCGCGAGGCGCGGCCGTTTAGCTCAGCTGAATAGGATTTCTGGGAATCTTGCGCTAGGCTGTCCCAAGAGGCGGAGAGCTTCGTCGAATGATCAACGATATTTCGTACTTAGGTTCTGTTTTTGGGCAGCTGGCAAACAGATTTCAACACGGCTGCAATATGGCTCAGCGTCGGGTGCTTCCGCTCACGATGCTATTGTTGGCGCCGCTGGGTTGCGCTGAAGAAGATGATGGCGTCACGTACGCAGGCGAAGTCTTCCCGCTGTTTTATCGCCGCTGCACCATCTGCCACTACTCTTCGAACAGCCCGAGCGGCGTGGACATCCAGAGCCCGTTCAGCCCGGATAACGGGCTCGTCACGTCCAAAAACTTCTGGAAAGAAGATTTCCCAGACGTCGATTTGCCGGTGAACAACGTCGAGGTGGGTGACCCGGACAACAGCTTCCTGATCCACAAGATTTCCGATCCGGATCTGGGCCTGTTGCCCGCCACCAATGCCGGTGAGCGGATGCCACTGCAGATTCCGCCGGTGACGGCCGAAGAGCTCGCTTCAATCGAGCAGTGGATCGTCGAGGGAGCAACCGAGACCGAGCAATTCCGTTTGGAAGTCGTGCCCATCCTCGGAAATGCCAGCAACAGCTTTGGCTATCCAGATCCCAAGCCAGGCAAGTGTGTGCATTGTCACTACGAAGGCACGCCCAACCCGCCTGACCTCACCAATCCCTTTGATCGGGAAACGGGGGTCGTCAACGTCGACGCTCTGTACCGCGCGGACATGGACCGAGTAACGCCCGGTGAGCCGGAGCGCAGCCTTTTGTTTCTCAAGGTGAGGCTCGGACCCGACGCCGCCGACGCGTCTATCGGGGCGCCGATGCCGTTCTCCTTTGAACCGCTCTCCGATCGCTCCGTCGACGTGGTGCGGCAGTGGATCGTCGAGGGGGCGCGGCCCTAGTACGCCGGTTCCAATCACGCGCTGGGAATTTCGAATGCCCCGGCTGAGGCGAGGGCATCGAGATTCCCACCTTTGCCACCGATTTGAACAGGCTCCCTCCTCTATCTAGGCCTCGATTCGATAGAATCGAGGCCTAGGGCTTTCGCGCGGCACCGAGCCTCGATGACAGTCGGCGCTGCGTGCCACTATAGTGCGCCGCGATGGTCGACGAACCGCAGACACCGCCTGCACCTGCGCCTGATTCGAAGAGCATGCCGCGGCGGCGCCTGGACAAGCGCCAGGTGCTCTTTCGTGTGATCGCGGCGCTGCTGGTTTTTGGCGTGATCGAACTAGCGGCGGCCATTGCCGTCGGCTTCATGGAACGCTCTGGCCTGTCGCTGGATGTCTCCGAATACGCGGGCGCCGCGACAGTTGACAGCATCGGCAACCCCAAGCTCGTGGCACTGCATGGGCTCGGCTTTGAATACGATGAGGTGACGCACCCGTACGTGGGCTTCGTCCTCACTAGCTCGGATCCGAAGCTCCAGGATCTGAAAGACGTGGGCTGGATTGAGCCGTCCCTGTACAAGCGCAGCCCGGAGCGCGTGATTATCGCGTTGACGGGGGGGTCGGTGGCGCGCCAGCTCTGGACTCAGGGCGGCAAGACGTTGCGGCAGGAGCTGGCCAGCTCCGAACGCTTCAAAGGCAAGGAGATCGTGTTTGTGGGGCTTTGCCTGGGCGGCTACAAGCAGCCGCAGCAGCTGATGATCCTCAACTACCTGCTGTCACTCGGCGGTGAGTTCGACGTGATCATCAACCTGGACGGCTTCAACGAAGTGGCGCTGCATGAGCCGGAAAACGGGGCACACGGGATTTTTCCGATCTTTCCCCGCTGGTGGCACTCGCGGATCAACGACGTCGCGAACGCTGAAGACCGCGCGAACGCGGGAGAGCTCGCCTACCTGCAGCGGCAGTTGCGCGAAATTCAACACTCCCCCTTCACCAGAGTCATGAGCTATCTACAAGTTGGCAAGCTCTGGCGCGCGTTCCGCATCAAACGGCTGCATCGAGAGATTAGCCTCGTGGTGGAGAGGACGGCCAAGCCCGACGCTGGCGTGGCGCGACGGCTCGCGGCCACCGGTCCGCGCTGGAAGTTCACGGAGGACGAGCTGTACGACCACCTGGTCGGCATTTGGAGCCGCGGCTCGCTGCAGATGCATTGGTTGAGCCAGGGCAATGGCATCAAGTACTTCCATTTCCTGCAGCCCAATCAGTACGTCGAGGGGACCAAAACGATGGGCAAGGCCGAACGCAAACGCGCGTATGATCCCAAGATGCGCTTTCGAACCGGCGTGGTGAAGGGGTATCCGAAGCTGATCGAAGCGGGAAAAGAGCTGGCCGAGCAGGGCGTCGCGTATACCGATCTCACGCGCATCTTCGCCGAAGTGGACGAGCCGATGTACTTCGACACGTGTTGCCACGTCACCGACGAGGGCAGCCAGATGCTGGCCAAAGCCGTCGCGCGCCGGGTGATCGAAGGACTCTGACGTCGCTGCCTCGCGGAGGCGGGCGAAGCGGCTCGGAATGGCCGAAGCTCAGAACTGCCGAAAATAGTCGCGACTTGGCCGGGCTCGGGGGCGCTTTTGCCAATAGCTCCCCTCCGTGGAGGCGGAGCGCCGCCGCAATGCATCGCGACCAACCAAGCGCATCACCCCCGCCATTGGCGCGAGCATGCCGTAGAACAAGAGCGCGAGCAGCACGTGGGAAATGACCCAGCCGATGGGAAACGCCACGACGGAAAGCGTGACGAAGAGCACGCGATTGGCGCGCGGCGCGACCAGCGAAAACAGGGCGCTCAGAGCGCCAACGGCAGCGAGCCCGAGAGTCACGGCTTGCCGATAGCTGCCCAGACCAGCGCTGAACATGAACAGCTCGCGATGCGCCGCGAAGCCCAGCAGGCCAAATACGAAAAGCGCGATGAATCCGAACTGCCGCAGCACCCGAACGGGTGGATTCAGCTCAATCTGAACGAGGCGAGCCACGTATGCTTTTCCCAATCTCCGGTTCGAAAAACTTCAGCGTAGGGCAAAGTGATCAGTCGAGCGCGAACTGGGCGAGATAGCCCTGCCGATCCTCCGCTTTGGGCTCCGGCTGCTCTGCCTTGAGTAATACGAAATTTTCGAGCACCAGCGCGTCGATGTTGGTGGCGAGAAAGCAGCGGTAGGCTTGCTCGGGCGTGTTCACGATCGGCTCGCCGCGCACGTTGAAGCTGGTGTTGATCACCACCGGGCACCCTGTTTGTTCGTAGAACGCTTTGACGATGCGATAGAAGCGCGGGAAGCGCTCTTCGTCCAACGTCTGCACGCGCGCCGAATAATCGACGTGGGTGACCGCGGGCACGCTGGAGCGCGCGTGCTTGAGCTTCTCGAAGCCGGAGCCGGCTGCCCCGTTCGGGGCGAGCCGCCGCGCCTCGCGGACCGGTGCCACCATCAGCATGTAGGGGCTCTCCTGGTTGGGCTTCATCTCAAACCATTCGTGCACGTGCTCTCGCAGCACCGCCGGCGCAAACGGCCTAAACGACTCGCGGAACTTGATCTTGAGGTTCATCACCGACTGCATCTTGGGCGAACGCGCGTCCCCCAGGATGGAACGCGAACCGAGGGCGCGAGGCCCAAACTCCATGCGCCCGGCGAAGTGCCCCACGACCTTTTCGCTGGCGATCAAGGAGCCAACCGCCGAGGCCAGCTCGGCCTCGCTTTCGTGAAAGTGGTAGCGGGCGCCGACCGAGTCGAGAAAGCGACGGATTTCCTCGTTCGTGTAGCTGGGGCCGAGCAAGCTGCCGCTCTGGACGTCGGTCTGGCGCGGCTCGCGCGGTTTGCCGAGGAGCTGGTGCCACACGAACAGCGCGGCGCCGAGCGCGCCTCCCGCATCACCCGCCGCGGGCTGAATCCAGATCTCGTCGAACACCCGTTCGCGTAGCAGCTTGCCGTTGGCCACGCAGTTGAGCGCCACACCCCCCGCCAGCGTGAGGTTTGGGGAGCCCGTGATCTGCTTGGCGTGCCTGCCGATTCTGAGCACGATGTCCTCGGTCACGGCTTGAATCGACGCCGCGATGTCCATCTCGCGCTGGGTGATGGGGCTCTCCGCCTTGCGTGGCGGACCTGCGAAGAGCTCGGCCATCTTGTCCGAGGTCATCACGTCGTCATAGCAATAGGCGAAGTAGTCCATGTTGAGCCGAAACGAGCCATCGGGCTTCAGATCGAGCAGGTGGTCCAGGATCTTCTGCCGGTAGATCGGCTCACCGTAGGGAGCGAGCCCCATGAGCTTGTATTCACCACTGTTGACCTTGAAGCCGGTAAAGTACGTCAGCGCCGAGTAGAGCAAGCCGAGCGAGTGAGGGAAACGCAGCTCTTCGAGCAGCTCGATCTGATTTCCGCGCCCGACGGCGATGCTGCCGGTGGCCCATTCGCCCACGCCGTCCAGGGTGACCACCGCCGCCGACTCGAACGGCGACGGGAAGAAGGCGCTGGCCGCGTGGGATTCGTGATGCTCGAGGAAGGTGTAGGCGCCCTTGTAACGCCCGCCGAAACCCCGATCGAGCTCGCGCGGCGTGTGCAGCTTTTGCTTCAACCAGATCGGCAGACCCTTCAAGAACATGCCGAAGCCCGCCGGCGCGTATGAAAGGTACGTTTCGAGCAAGCGGTCGAACTTCAGGAGCGGCTTGTCGTAGAAGGCGACGGCGTCCAAGTCCTCGAAGCGGATGCCGGCTGCATCGGCGCAATATTGGGCGGCCTGCTCCGGGAAGCTCGCGTCGTGTTTGACACGGGTGAAGCGCTCCTCTTGCGCGGCGGCCACGATCTTGCCGTCCTGCACCAGGCAGGCGGCGCTATCGTGATAGAACGCGGAAATGCCGAGGATGTTCATTTTCTTTTGCGGCGCCCATTTCGCAGTGATATGCGGATTTGCAGGCCGAAAAGCCCTTAGCACATGAGCGCCGAGCCCGAGACAAACGAAGACTTTGCCAAGCGGTTGCAAAAGCCGAGGCCAAGTCTTGCGCGCGAGTTCATGGAGTTCTTGGCTGCCAATCAGAAGTGGTGGCTATTGCCTATCGTAGTGGCGGTCCTGCTGATTGGCGCGCTGGTCGTGCTCGGTGGTTCGGCAGCAGCGCCCTTCATCTACACGTTGTTTTGAGCCCTGCCGGGCTCGTGTCTTTGAGCCCTGCGGGGCTCGTGTGGTCTTGGAGCCCTGCGGGTGTGAATGATAAGGGCCGGTAGGCCGGTCTTTCTGGTTCTGATCGTGGACCTGCTCTCCCTCGGCGGCTACCGTTTGCGCGCACTTTGAAAAAACCGATGGACCGAGCTGCACGCCCCAAACTTCTGATTTTCGTGATCGCCTACTACGCCGAGGCGACGCTGCGTTCGGTCCTGGATCGAATCCCGGCGTCGTTATTCGACAGCTTCGAGTGCGAGGTCCTGGTGGTCGACGACGCGTCA
>JAYWEH010000126.1:0-5675 GCA_043780025.1 Deltaproteobacteria bacterium | reverse complement strand
GCGCTCGTACTGTGGGAATGCACCGCCAGCGCCGTCAACCGGCGCCTCCAACGCGCGGGTCGGACCGAACGCATGCGGGTCCTGCCGGGTGCGACAGCGCTCGCGGCGTTGGTCGAGCGCGTCACCCAGGGTGGCCTGCCGGAGTTGCCCGGGGCCTCTACGCGCGAACGCGTGCAGGCACTGTTCGAGGATCAGGTGCACCCTTCGGCGCTGGGGCGGTACTTCATGAGCCTCGTGCACTACGCGGCGTTGTTTGGGCAGAGCGCGGTTGGAGCGCCAGCGCCGAGCGGCATCCCCGCGGCGCTCGGCCAGTCATTGCAAGAGCTCGCGTGGGAACACGTGAGCGCGTACCGAACGCGAGCTGCGGCAGCCGCCCAGCGCGATCTCGACGACTGCAGCGAATACGCGCGCGCGGTGATGTGCCCGGTTTTTGCAGCGCACCGTCGCGAGGGTGAGCCGGTATCCGCGCCAAGGCGCTGGAAAGAGCGCTTCACCTGTCAGTGGGACTTCGCCGGATCGGCTCCGGCCAATCCGTTTCGCTGAGCCTCGGCGCGAGGGTCGAGCTGCAATGCCGTTGTCGACGTACCGGGCCCTGCGCGTGTCGAGCGTTTTTCGTCAGGGTGGTTCGGCGCCGGTGCTGGTCGAAACCGCGGCCGGCCGTTTCGTGACAAAGCTGCGCGGCGCCGCACAGGGCGTGCCCCCGCTGATCGCAGAGATCGCCGTGGCCGAGCTCGCTTTAGCGCTCGGATTGCCAGTCCCCGAACGCGCGCTGATTGAATTCGACGCCGAGGTGCCCTCAATTGACCGCAATGACGAGCTCGCGGACTTGCTCGCGCGCAGCGCCGGAGCCAATCTCGGGTTTCGTTACCTCCCGGGCGCGACTGACCTTCGACTCGATCAAATCGCGATGATCGACGCGGAGCTAGCGGCGTTGACCGTCTGGCTCGATGGGTTCACCCTCAATTTCGATCGCTCGCGGGGCAGCCCGAACATCATGCTTTGGAACGGCGGCCCCTGGCTGATCGACCATGGCGCGTGCCTTTCCTTCCACTATGACTGGGCGGCGGTGCAGGAGGACACGCCCCGGGAGGTCGGCCCGCCCAGCGCGGACCATTTGCTGTACGAGCGAGCCGGGTCGATCGGACGCGCGGATGTGACGGCAACCGCCACACTCTCGCGCGCCGTGTTGCGCGCGGCGCTTGGCTGCGTGCCGGACAGCTTCTTGCAAGCCGCGTTCCCAGGCGACGACCCCGCGCGGTTGCGAGAGGCCTACGTGGCGTTTCTCTGGAAACGTTTGCGAGCGCCACGCCCGTTCATTTGACGCGCGTGGCACCGTGGACGCCATGGACAGACGCGACGCCACTCGCTATTGCCAGCGTTGAATGACCGACGTGACGCCACCTCTCACCCCACGCGCCTCGACCCCGGTCACGAGCAACGCTTCGCCGACCTACGACGCCGTGCCGGTGCTGGCCACCGAGCTCGCGCTGCCCAGCTCCTCGATTCGCGCGGTGGTGCGGCTCCTGGCGGACGGCGGCACGGTCCCCTTCATCGCCCGCTACCGCAAAGAGCAGACGGGCGGGCTCGACGAAGTCCAGATCCGCAACATCGAGGAGCGCTTCACCTACCTGACCGAGCTGGAAGCGCGTCGCGAGAGCGTGATCAGTGAGATCCAATCGCAGGGCAAGCTCACGTCTGAGCTGCAGGCTGCATTGCGGCGCGCGACTACGAAGGCAGAGATCGAAGACTTGTACCTGCCGTACAAGCCGAAACGCCGCACCAAGGCCACCATCGCGATCGAACGCGGCCTCGCACCACTGGCCGAGCTGATGTGGAGCCAGGCGTCGGTCGCGCCCGAAGCCGCCGCGCAACCCTTCGTGAAACCGGAGCAGGACGTGCCGGACAGCGCGAGCGCGCTCGCCGGTGCCCGCGACATCTGCGCGGAGCGTCTGGCCGAGGATGCCGAGCTGCGCAAATACCTGCGCGAGGCGTTCTTCGCGCACGGCACGATCCGCGTGGCCAAGCGCTCGGAGCTCGCCGACAAGCCCACGAAGTTCGACATGTATTCGAACCACGAAGAGGCTCTGGCCAAGGTCCCCTCACATCGCTTCCTGGCGATCCGGCGCGGCGAATCGGAAGACGTCCTGTACGCGCGAGTGCTGCTCGATTTCGAGCCGCACCTGCCGCAGGTGAAGGGCCACATCCCGGTCAAAGCGGGCTCTCCCTGGCGAGCGGAGCTCGAGCGCGTCGTGGCGGAGGCGATCGAACGGCATCTGCAGACGCAGGTCGCGGCGCAGGTGCGCGTCGAGCTGAAATTGCGCGCAGAGCAAGACGCCATCAGCGTCTTCGCCCAGAACCTGCGCGAGCTCTTGCTAGCTGCGCCGTATGGCGCTCAGAATGTGCTCGGCGTCGACCCGGGGCAGCGCACGGGCTGCAAATGCGCCGTGGTCGATGCGACGGGGCGGCTGCTCGAGCACGATACGTTCTATCTCGTGCAGGGTGAACAGGCGCTTGGGCGCGCGAAGGAGATCCTGCGACGCTTATGCCGTACGCATGCGGTGCGCGCGGTAGCCGTCGGCAACGGCACACACGGCCGCGAGACGGAGTCGTTCGTGCGCGGCGTGCTCGCGGAGGAGGGCCTGTCCAACGTGCTGTCGGTGTCGGTGAGTGAATCGGGCGCGAGCGTATATTCAGCGAGCGATGTCGCGCGGGAGGAGTTTCCCGAGCTCGATTTGACCGTGCGCGGAGCGATCAGCATCGCGCGCCGCCTGCAAGATCCATTGGCGGAGCTGGTCAAGATCGATCCGAAGAGCATCGGCGTCGGGCAATACCAGCACGACGTCCCGGAGGGCGCGCTCGGCAAGAAGCTCGACGAAGTGGTGGAGAGCTGCGTGAATCAGGTGGGCGTGGAGCTCAACACGGCGAGCGCGCAATTGCTTTCGCGGGTCAGCGGCATCGGGCTCTCGCTGGCCAAGCGCATCGTGGTGCATCGCAATGAAAATGGTCCATTCGCCTCGCGTGCCGGCCTGCTCGGCGTGAGCGGGGTGGGGCCCAAGACCTTCGAGCAGGCCGCGGGGTTCTTGCGCATCTCCGGGGCCGCACATCCTCTCGATGCGAGCGCGGTGCATCCGGAACGCTATGCGCTCGTGGAGCGCATGGCGCAGGACCTCGGGGTGCCGCTCAGCGCGGTAATCGGCAGCTCAGCGCTGCTCCGGCGCGTCGATCTCACGCGCTATCAGTCCGAGGAGGTGGGCAAGTTCACGCTGGAAGACATCTTGACCGAGCTCGACAAGCCGGGGCGCGATCCGCGCAGGAGCTTCGAACCGCCCAAGTTTCGCGATGACGTGCGCGAGCTCACCGACTTGAAGCCGAACATGCAGCTCGAGGGCGTGGTGACCAACATCACGGCGTTTGGTGCCTTCGTCGACGTCGGCGTGCACCAGGATGGTTTGGTGCACATCTCGGAGCTCTCGGATCGCTTTGTGAAGGACCCGCACGCCGTCGTCAAAGTTGGGGACAAGCTCAATGTGCGGGTGCTTTCTGTCGATCTCGAGCGCAAGCGCATCGCGCTCAGCGCCAAGCGCGGGGCCACGGCTCCGGCCGCAGCGCAGGCCTCCGGCCAGCGGCCGCCGGCCGAACGTGTCCCACCCAAAAAGGGTCCCGGCAAGGCGCCTGCCGCCCCAGCGCCCAATCGATTCCAGAACAACGCCTTCGCCGACCTGCTGAAGAAAGGCTGACGAAAGGCGGTTGAACGCGGTCAAACCTGCAGAAAAGGCCGGTCGCGCTCCCAAATGGGGAGGTGGCAGGTACGCACACACGCCAGGAGCCTCTCGACTCGCAAAAAAATCTGATCCAGTTTAAGTGGCCCTCCGTCTAACTTGGGTAGCAACTGCCGCGAGCGGCAGGATGCGCGGCGTGACCAACACCCCAACAGCGAGTAGCATGCGCTCAGCTTCGAGAATCTACCTCGCCTTCACGCTCGCGCTCGGTTCAGCGTGTTCGTCTTCAGAGCCGTCGAGCTGTCCCGACGGAGATTGCTCCTGCGATCCGGCGGCACCGGAGTGTGCCATCGGCGCGACCTGTGAAGACGAAGCCCAGAACGGCAATGAAGCCGGCGTTGATTGCGGCGGGGACTGCGCGCCCTGTGAAATCGGCCCGGCCTGCACGGACAACGACGATTGCCCGAGCGGTATTTGCAGGGAGGACGGCGCGTGCCAGCCCGAGGCCGGGGCTGGGGGCAGCTCCGGTGGGGGTGGCGAAGGCCAAGGGGGTGGCGGCGATCCGGGTGGGGCCTCTAGCAACGGTTCGGGTGGCTCGGGTGGCACCGGTGGCACCGGTGGGGGCGCCGCGGGCGGAGGTCCCGGCCCTTGCACGGTAGATTGCCCCGCGGGAACGGCCTGCAGCAGCGCCACGAGCTGCGAGAGCACGCTTTGCGAAGGCGGTGCGTGTACCGCTCCGACGTGTACCGACCTCGCTCGCAACGGCACCGAAACGGCGACCGACTGCGGGGGCGGCTGCGGGCCATGCGGGCACGGCAGCGCCTGCGCCGTGGACATCGATTGTGTGAGCGCGCATTGCATCCTCGCCAGCTGCGTCGACGGCCCTAGTGCCGGCTTTCAGGTGAGCGATGCCGCGGGCCCGGCGCCGCACTCCATTATCCTCAGCTCGAGCGGCAGCCCCGGGGACGCGGCCATTGTCACGGTGGAATACAGGTTCGGAGACGGCGGCGGCTTCGGAGCCTCCGCGGCTCACACCTATTTGGCCGAGGGCACCTTCACGGTGACCCAGCGGGTCATTGACGCGAACGGTCTGATCGAGACGGCCACGGAACAGGTGGTGGTGACCTCGGGCTTCGTTCCGGTGCTCTTCAGCAACACCGATCGCAGCCCGTCTCCCATCGTCGAGCTCAGCGGCGATCGGCTCAGCATGGAGATTGTGGACGCCGAGCTCGCCTTTGCAGGCGCGCGCGCGGACCGAGCCATCACGCCGGGCTCGGGCATGTTTTACTTTGAGGGGGAACGTCTGACCGATGAGCTCGGGGACGTGTATTTCGGCGTGACCACGTCCGCGTTTCCGTTCAACGGCCAACCGGGATCCAACAACCAGAGCTTCGGCATCAACAGCGGTGGCTCCGTTCATTTCGGTGGCGCGGTGCTCGGCACCTTCGTGGGCGACGGGAGCATCCACTACGGGTTCGTGGTCGACTATCGAGGTGCGAGCCCCATCGTCCACCTCGCCCTGCACGACCAGGGCCCGGGCGGCGGCGCGCTGGTGGATCGCGTGGACTTTTCGACGCCGATGCCGGCGGTGACCGGGCCGCTCTTTATCTTTGTCGGCGGCCGGCGGCGTGAAGTGGGTTTGCAGGCGCGCATCAACACCGGCAACGACACGACAAACTTCCCATTCAACTACGACGTGGCCCAGCTGCTCGACGCCGCGAACATCAATCCTGCCGGGTTGGTACTCGGCTGGGGGCAGACGCGCGCGCGTCCAGCCAACGCGGCTCCTAGCGTCAACGTGAACCCCGTCTCGACGGTGGCGCTGGGCGCCTCGATCACCTTGAACGCCACCGCCAGTGATGCGGAAGATGGCAACCTGAGCGCCGCGATCCGCTGGGCCGATCTCGCCACCGTGTATGCCACGCGTGACACGAATGTCGGTAGCAGCTGGACCCT
>JAYWEH010000125.1:0-5681 GCA_043780025.1 Deltaproteobacteria bacterium | reverse complement strand
GGCGTTGGCTCGCCCGGAGCCTGCGCTGCTCCGTGGGCGTGCTGCCGTTCGTGCTCGCCGCGTGCACGCCCGACGCCGGGACCTTCGAGCTCGACTTCGTGTGGGAAGACGGCCCGCCCGATCGCAGCTACGAAATCTGCTCGCGGCTCGAGCCGAGCAGCGGCGGTCCTGCGATCGCGCTCGCACCGGCGAGCTATGAGCCCGGCGGAGGCGCGCTCCGGCTCGACGTGCCCTCCGTTCCCAACGGCGAAGCGCATTCCGTAATCGTGGATGTCGCCGCGGACTGCACCGGCAGCCGCATCGAGTACCACGGCTCCGCGCCCATTGTCGTCGAACCAGGCGCGTCGTTCCGGCGTGTCGCCGCAGTGGTGCTGGAGCGCACGCCGTACGGCTCGCTGACGGGTCTCGAGCTGCCCGCCGCGCGCGCGGTGAGTGACGACGGCGTGGCGCGGGTGGCGAGCCCGGTCGTGGACCTCCACGTGTGGCCCGAGAAGACCACGCGCGTGGCCGTGGCGCTCGATCAGAACTTCACGCTGGGCATCCAGGAACGGGCGCTTTCCGCTCTCGACGGCCGCGAAAATCCGCGCATCTGGCGGAACTGGAACCTGTGCGGAGCAGGACTCGCGTCGAACGGCGTCGAGCTCGGCTGCGAAGATGGGCTGAAGCAGGTCTTCGTCAAGTTCCTCAACGACACCGGGCTGCCGAGCGAGACCTTCGAACGCGTCGTGAGCGTGGACACGCGAGCGCCGCTGCTCGAAGCGCTCAGCGTCGACCCGGAGGTCGCGCGCGCCGGCGTGCCGCTCGTGATCCGCCTCACCGCGAATGAACCGCTCGAGGCGTGCCCGGAGATCGTGTTGCCACCGCCGCTGTCGCTCGGCGCCTGTGCGGAAGGCGGGTCGCTGATGGTCGAACCGCAGCGCTGCGAATATTGCGCGAACGTCAGCGCGGCCGTACCGGAGGGACAATACGAGTTCTCGGCCCAGCTGGTCGATCGCGTCGGGCACACGTCCGACATCGTGGTCGGCCGCGTGCAAGTGGACCAGACCGAACCCGGCGTGAGCGAACCCGCCGCGCTCTCCGTGGCGAGTGGCGCGAGCGTGGACGGGCAAGCCCTGGTGCGCGCCGGGGAAACACTGTCGATCGGCTTCGTCGCCGGCGAGAGCCTGGTCGTCCCAGCCAAGGTGAACGTGGAGGGGGACCCCGCCGAGTGCGATCCACCCGTGCTCGACGCCGCCACCGGTCACGAGATCTACACGTGTCGGTACGTGGCCCGCGTGGGTAGCGGTGACGGCCCGCGCTCCGTCTCCGCCGTGCTGCAAGATCGCGCCGGTCACACCAGCCGGTTGGAGCTCGGCATCGTGTACTTCGACGTCGACTTGCCCGCTGCCGTCAACACGTCGCTCTTGCGCGAGCCACTGTACGCGCCGGCGATCGGTAACGGAAGCGTCGAATTTTCGCCCACCGATCCGTTCACGGGCGAGCCGGTGAGCGCTCGGCTCACGGTGTTCGCCAGCAAGGCGCCCGATGGGGAGCCCGAGCTCCGGGTGCTGCCGCTTGTGGGCAGCGTTTGCCCGGCGAACGCGTCCGCTGGCGCTCTGCCGTTTCAGCGCTGCAACTCCGCGACAGATACGGCCTGTCCCTCGCCGGATCCACAAGTGTTATCCTACGTGTACACGCTCGACGGAGGCGAAAACGAATCGAACTATTGCGTGACCCTGACCTGGCGCAACAGCCAGGGCGACACGCAGACCGAGCTCTTACCGGTGAGCCTGTCGGTGACGCTCGGGGCTCAAAACACCATCGCCTTCGATGAGACGGTGCACGTGCGCGTGCCCTGGGGCGCCGAGCACACGGCTGGAGTGCCGCGCTTCTCGGTGCTGGGTCGCGTCGCGCCGGGCGTGGTCTCGAGCCGCCCGCACGAGGTCTCCGAGGTGCTGGTGAGCTCGAACGAGTCGATGAGCGGCTTGCTCGGTCGCGCCGTGCCGGACGCTTCCGGCGGCTTCGACGTCAGCTTGCCTGGCGATAGCCTCGATCTGTTCGCGGCGCAGGTGAACCGCAGCGGAAACGTCGCGCCATTTCTACGCGTGCGTCACGGCGAGTGGGTCGCGACGCTGGGTAGGAAGGTCCCGGGTAGCGCGGGCGAGAATCCGCATCAAGCCTTTGAGTGGGGCAGCGCGCCGGACGTGCTCGTGCCCGATCACGACGGCCTCGAAATCTCCGGCCAGAGCTGGGGCCGCGCGGGCGACGCGGCGGCGCTCACCCATGCGCGGCTGCGCTGGCTCGAGCATCCGCGGCCTGATGAGGAGCCGCCCCCGGCTCGCACCGGCCATGCCATGGCCTACGACCCGCAGCGAGGCCGCACCGTGATGTTCGGCGGCAAGGGCGCGGATGGCACTCTGCTCGCCGATACCTCGGAGTGGGACGGCGTGCGCTGGCGCCGCATCACGCCGATCGCCGGTGTCGCGCCCGTCGCACGGGAGGGCCACGCCATGGTCTACCACGCGGCGGCGGGCCAACTGCTGCTGTTCGGCGGCGCTTCTCAAACCGGGGCGCAGGGCGATACCTGGCTGTGGGATGGCCGGCGCTGGCGGGAGGTCAGCCCCGACGACGGTCCGAGCTCCCGCTCCGAGCACGCGCTCACCTACGACAGCGCGCGCGGGGCCGCGCTGCTGGTCGGCGGCAGCAACCAGGGTCAGCTGTCCGAGCCTCAGTCGGGCCATTCGGATCAGTGGGAATGGGACGGCGCGCGCTGGCAAGAGTTGACCGCCGACGCGCTCCCACCCGTTCGTGAAGCCGCTGCGCTCGCCTACGATGCTCGAGATGGGCGCCTCTTATTGATCGGCGGGGCCGGTCTGGACGCGGATGGTGCCCCCCTCGCGTTGGCGGATCGCTTCAGCTTTCGCGCTGGTGCCTGGAGGGAAGAGGAGGCCCTCGCCGCTCCGCTCCGCGATCACACCCTCACCTATGATCCCGTCGCCGGGCAGCTGCTCCTGTTCGGCGGCACCAGCTGCGAGGCGGAACTCTTGCCGGTTTTCTGCCTGCCCCTGCTCGATCCCGCTGGGCTCCTGTCAGACGACACCGGCCAGACCTTGCCGTCGTCGGGCGAGACGCCTCCGGTGCGGCACGGCCACGCTGCCGCGTTCGACACGGCGCGGGGCAAATTGGTGCTCTTCGGCGGCAACTTGTCCGGTCTGTTGGACGACTTCGCCAATGACACCTGGGAGTGGGATGGTACGACCCGCACCTGGCGCAACGCTCAGCCCGCGGGCGCGGACGCCCCCGCCGCTCGAGATCGCTTGGCGCTCGCGCACCTGCCCGAAGCCGACAGCATGATCTTGTTCGGCGGGCAGACTCGACCGGGGGTTGTGGTGGCACGAACGGACGAGACGTGGAGCTGGGATGGATCGCGCTGGCGCGAGCTCGGATCATTGGGCGCGCCCCCGGCGCGCAGCGGACATGCCTTGGCGTATGATTCGAGCGAAGGCCGGTTGCTCTTGTTCGGCGGCCTTGCGGTGGGCGACGCTCCGTTCGACGATCTCTGGAGCTTCACGGCCGAGAGTGCGTTTTCGGGAAGCTGGGCAAGACTCGAGAGCGGGCTCGGCGCGGCCTGCACCGGAGAAGCTCAGGCGCCCTGCGCCCGCCAGTCACACGGCATGAGCCACGACGGCGATTTGCTCTTGCTGCTCGGCGGCGGTCCCACCGGGGCGAGCACGGCGCCGGGTGATTTCTGGAGCTGGGACGAGGGCTGGCACCGCGAAGGCCCGAGCGCGCCGGCGGATTGCGACGGCGATGTCGCGCCGTGCGCGCGTGGAGACCACGGGTGGGCCTGTGAACCCGCAGCAAGCCCCGGCGGAACGCCGCAATGCACCTTGTTTGGAGGGACCAGCGCGGGCGGACGGCGCCTCGGCGACACCTGGACCTGGAATGGGCAGATTTGGACCCGCCGGCAGATCGCGGGAGCACAGCCCTCCCCGCGCACGCTCGCATCCTTGGTACCGGACTCGGTGCGCCACCGCAGCTTGTTGTTCGGTGGGCAAACTGCCAACGTCGGTGATCTCAACGACAGCTGGGAGTGGGACGGCGAACGCTGGTTGGATGTCACGCCTCTGCCCGGCGCGTTTCGACCCCCGGCACGCAACGGGCACGCCGCCGCGTATTCGGAACCGCGCGGGGAAGGCGTGCTGTTCGGTGGGGCGCAGCAGCTCGAGCGGTTGGGCGACACTTGGGTTTGGTTTCCACCGGGCGTGGCCGCGCACAGCCTGCGCATCGCGCTCGAAAGTCTGGCGCCAGCCGCGCGCTTGCGAGCACCCGGCGCTGACGCATCCGCAGCTCGGGTCACGCTCGATCGTGTCAGCCTGGCCGCCGTCGCCGGCGGCAACGGCGGGGGCGCCGACTCCGCTGGAGCGGAAGTGCGAGCCTGGGCCGAGTTCGGCTGGAGCGAGCCCGGCGCCGCGAACGAGGCACCGGTCGCCGCAGCGCAGCCGCTGTGCTGGAGCCAAGCGGCGAGCGAGATCGCCTCGAGCGGTCAGAACACTCTCGAGTTTCAGTTGCGGCCCGTGGCCGCAACTGGTTCCGGTCAACCCGCGCGGCTCACCACGGATTACGTGGAAGTCCGCGTGGCATATCACTTCGGAGATGGCTCGCCCGCGTCACAACGTGGGCCAGCCGCGTATTGCCGATGAGGAGCGCATCCATGCGACGAAAGAAAGCGATCATCCCTCCGTTACTGAGCGCGGGCCTCACGCTCGCCCTGGTCTCGTTCGCGCTGTCGGGCGGCAGCGAGGGGAGCGCGACGAGCTCACTCGGCGTCACGTCCGACGGCAAACCTGCGCCCAAGCCCCCGGGGTGTCCCCCCGAGCCGCCGTGGGCCAAAGGCTTGCTCCTCGATCTTTATCGTCTGATCCATCCGTGTGATCGTTGCGACGACGGCAATCCGTGCACGAAAGACAGCGTGTCGCGCGGCAAATGCGTGCACAAACCGCTCGACGGCAAGAGCTGCGACGACGGCAACAAGTGCACGCTCGCCGACGCCTGCAGCGCCGGTGTCTGCGAAGGCGATCTGCGCGAATGCAGCAACTCGAAGGTCTGCACGAGCGCGAGCTGCAACCCCAAAAACGGCCGTTGCGAAACGCGGCCCGCCACGGGCACCAGCTGTAACGACGGCAACCCCTGCACCGGCACCGACACGTGTGTCCAGGGCGCATGCCGAGGAGGTTCCGCGCCCGATTGCTCGACTGAAAATCCGTGCCTCGTGGGATCGTGCAGCGCCGCCACCGGAGGCTGCGCCTTCGAGCCCGTCGCGGACGGCACCACGTGTAACGACGGCAACGTCTGTGACGGCTCCGGCGTGTGCCGCACGGGCCGTTGCGAGCCGGTCAGCACGACCACCTTGGCCGTGAGCGGCCGTGCGCCACTCCCGCTGCTCGTGGCGGCGGCAGGCGGCGGTAGGTCGTACGTCGTCGCGAACGTCACGGCGCAAAATAACTCGGCGGTCGGCATTACCGTGAACACGGTCGACACCGAAGGCGACATCCTGGTGACCGAGCTCGACCGCGAGGGGCGCCCTGTGTTCGCCACCTTGATCGCGGGCCCGGGCACCCAAAACGCAATCGGCGTCAATGTGGACGAGAAGAATGGTGATCTGCAGGTGTTCCTGGAGACCAATCGCGTGCTCGCGGTGG
>JAYWEH010000124.1:0-13563 GCA_043780025.1 Deltaproteobacteria bacterium | reverse complement strand
CCCGCGCGCCGCGTTCCTCGGCGGCCTTGCGCAGCCGGCCGGGCTTTTCGGCCTTCGGCCAGAGTGACACGCGGTGGCCCTGACCGCGCAAGGCGGCGCTGAGCCCGAGCAGCTCCTTCGCGCCCTCGTCGCTGGTGCTGGCGAGGACCACGTCGATGGCACCCAGATCGGCAGGAAACAACCCGCCTTCCTCCATCAACAAGAGCAGCCGCTCGAAGCCGAGCGCGAAGCCGCACGCCGGCACCTCGCGCCCCAGGAACAAACCGATCAAGCCGTCGTAGCGACCGCCCCCACCCAGCGAGCCGCCGAATTTCGGGCTGTGCAGCTCGAAGATGCAGCCCGTGTAATAGCCGAGGCCGCGCGCCAGCGAGACGTCGAAGCGGAGGTGCTCGGCCGCAGCGGTGTGCGCACCGAGCTCTAGGAAAGACGCGAGCTCGTCCAGCGCGCGCGTACCCGCTTCGTGGCCCTGCAAGAACTCCCGCACGCGTTCCAGCGTGGCTCCGCCCGCGACGAGCTCGAGCAGTGCGTGGCGCGGCGCTTCGGCGACTTGACGTTCCGCGAGCTCCTGTTCCACGCCCGCCACGCCCACCTTGTCCAGCTTGTCGATGGCGACGATCGCGTCGACTTCCTGGCTCGGTGCGAGCCCCGCGCGTTCGACGATCGCGCGCAAGAGCCCACGGTGATTGGCGCGCATCGTGAACTCGCTGAAGCCGAGCTTGCGCAAGCACTCCGCGGCAGCTCCCGCCACTTCGGCTTCGACCAACATCGAGGTGGAGCCGACGATGTCCACGTCGCACTGGTAAAACTCGCGATAGCGGCCCTTGCCGGGCGTGTCCGCGCGCCAGACGGGTTGAATCTGGTAGCGCTTGAACACCGCTGGCAACTCCGCCTGGTGAGCGGCGTAGGCGCGCGCCAGCGGCACCGTCAGATCGTAGCGGAGCCCGAGATCCGCGAGCAGCGCGGCGGCGCGCGGCGCCGTCTTGCCGCTGCGGCCTTCGATCACGCTGCCGGGTTCCTCGAGGTGCCGAGCCGCCTGTTCGATGCCGGTCACGAGCGGCTGCCCGCGCAGCAGCACCTTGAACATCAGCTGATCGCCCTCTTCACCGTATTTGCCGCTCAGCGCGTCGAGGCGTTCGAGCGTGGGGGTCTCGAGCGGCTCAAAGCCGTGCGCTTCGTAGACGTGCCGGATGATGTCGATGGCGTATTGACGCCGGCGCACCTGGGCCGGCAGAAAATCACGGGTGCCCTTGGCGGGTTGCGCGCTGACTTTAGCCACGTTTCTGCTCCTGATTCGATGCGCGCGCGCGGACTTTGCGGCGGCGTAGTACCCAAGCGAGCGCGGCGACACCCAGCGCGGCCGCGCCGGGACGCGAGCCTCGGCCGTAGGACGCAACGAGCACGCAACCGGAGCCGCCCCCATCGATCGCGACGGGGCAACTCGAATCTTCACCGACGCACTCGCCCGGCTCCGTGATGGCGCTCACCGCGCAGGCGGGATCGCCCCCGGCGCCGGGCAACACCGCGCAGATCCCGCCCACGTCGTCCGCCGCCGGCAGGAAGCTCACGCCGTCGTATTCGGCGCGCATGAGCGCCCCGTCCACGCGGCTATGCGACAGACCGAGCATGTGACCGAGCTCGTGATTGAGCACCAAGCGCAGGTCTTGCGCGTCGTCGCTCGCGCGCGCCGAATCGACGTAGAAGTCGAAATCCTGCGAGTTGATCTCGATGTCGACATCCAGGATCTCGCCCGTCACCAGGTTGGCGATAATGGTGGAGAGCGCAATGGTGTTATTCGAGAGCTGGGACTGAGCGTCCCGGAACATGACGATGTTCGCGTTGCCGTCAGCGCCGCCGCAGTTGTATTCCACGCTGTCGCAGCCGGTGAGCCCGCGATCGACGGCAGTCAGCGGTGGCGTCAGAGCCGAGGCGGCGCCGGACGGACCGGGACACTCGGCGTCGGACCAGGCGCGGAAGCCGTCCTCCAGCACAGAGCTCAGTACCTCGGCCGAGATGCGCTCGTCGTCCGAGCCGTCCACTTGCACGGCGTAAGAAACGCAGCCACTCGCCCAGCGCGCCAGCTCACCGCCACGCTGGCAGCGAGTGACCGGGTCCTCGTCACACACCTGACGGCCGTCGAACTCGCAGGTGTACGTGCGGCAGAACGCCCACGCCGGCGCGGGCAGAGCCAGCGCGCTGGCCGCCAGGGCCACGACGAAACACCCGACACGTTGCATGCGGGCGCCCTATAGCACCCTTTGCGCTCTCCGACCGCGCCTGAGCAGCCCGAGCAGCCCGAGCAGCACCGCCCCTCCACCCGCCGTCGGCCCAGCAGCTGCCCTGGAACTCGCGCCGAGCCGGCAGCCGCAACCACCGCCCGGATCCTCCACCGTGACCGGGGTGGAACATCCAATGTTGGAGCCCAGACACCCCGCGTCGGGTGAGAGCGCCGACGCTGAACAGTCGACGTCGCCCGCGGCGCCCGGCAAGACGTTGCAGATCGCCGTGATGTCGTCCGCCGCGGGTTCGATCCGCCCTTCATAGGCGGGGAACATCAGCGCCGTCCGCTCGACGCTGTGACCGAGTCCGAGCAAGTGCCCGAGCTCGTGGTGGATGACGCCGCGCAGATCGCGCTCGAGCCCGGGAT
This sequence comes from Deltaproteobacteria bacterium, assembly GCA_043780025.1. Lineage (GTDB taxonomy): Bacteria > Myxococcota_A > Polyangia > Polyangiales > Polyangiaceae > SZUA-265. Next base: position 10,919 of record JAYWEH010000124.1, on the reverse strand, counting down.
TTTCGCTCGGCCCGATCGAAAAGTCTTCGTCACGCGAGTTGATCTCGATGTCGGCATCGAAAATCTCTCCGCGCCGCAGGTTCGCCGTGAGCGTGGTGAGCGCGATGGTGCCCAGCCGAAAATTCACGGTGTCCACGAAGTCGTCGCGAAAGGCGATCACGTTGGTGTTGGCTTCCGGTTCCTCGCAATTGTATTCGACGTCACCACAGGCGATCAGCCCCTGGCTCGCCGCGCTGATCGGCGGGGTGGCGCCGCCGCCGCAATCCACTTCGGACCAGATACGGAAGCCTTCGTCGACGATCGCTTCCAGCTCCGCGGCGCTGATGTCCTCCTCTACCGAGCCGTCCTTCTGGACGGCGAAGCCGAAGCAGGATTGGGCCCAGAACACGGGTACTCCACCGGTGAAACACCCGGTGAGGTCGTCTTCCGGACACGAAATTTCATTGCTGAACTCACAGGTGCGGGTCCGGCAAAAGGCTGCGGCCTCCGGCGAGATGGCGAGTGCGGCAAGCGCACTGCCCGCCGCGAGCGCGGCCCGCATCTGATTCACCCGAGATCGAAGTTGCCACATAAGTCGTCAACGCCTGGCGCGTGAGCGCCTCGGACAAAAGTTACAGCCGCGCGCCGAAGATGTCGGTTCCGACGCGCACCCAAGAACTACCACAGGCTACCGCAACCTCCAGGTCTCGGCTCATGCCCAGGCTCAACTCCGGCAATGACCGAGCGCCCCCGTGGCGCTCGCGCAACAGGAGCAGCTGCTCGAACTGTTCCCGCGATTTTTCCGGCTCTCCGCCCCCGCTGGGGATGGCCATTAGCCCGGCGAGCGCCAACGTGGGCTCGGCACGCACCGCATCCACCAACGCCCCCAACTGCTCGGGGGAGCAGCCCCCCTTCTGAGGCTCCGCGGCTATATTGACTTCAATGAATACCGGCAGCTCGCCGCCGGGGCGCAGGCGTTGCCGCTCGGGCACGGGGCGCTCGCGCGTGCGCTGCCCGAGCGCTTTCACGAGCGCGACCGAGTCCACGCTATGGACGGCGGATACGGCGCCAGCGAGCGACGCGACCTTGTTGCGCTGGAGATGCCCGATCATGTGGAAGCGCAGATCCTCGAGATCCGAAAGCTCGGCGCGCTTGAGCAGCAGCTCTTGCACGTAGTTTTCACCGAAATCACGCTGGCCCGCCGCATACGCCGCTCGAATCGCGAGCGACGGTTGGCGCTTGGAGACCGCGAGCAGCCGCACGTCCGCCTCCGAACGCCCGGCGCGCAGCGCGGCGACTCGGATGCGCTCGCGCACGGTTTGGATCGCATCGGCCACTTCGGCTGCGTCGCGCGGCCCCCGAGGAGCGTCGCTCACGGAGCGACCCGGGAGGGCCCCACCTGCGTGATGCGGACCCCCAGCTCACCTTCGACGTCCACTAGCTCGCCCCGGGCAATCTCGCGGCCGGCAGCCCTGAGCACGACCGGATCATCCAGCCTGCGCCCGCACTGGATCACGTCACCGGGACGCAACGCGGCCCACTCCGCGGCGCTCATTTCCAACGTGCCCACTTCGAGCCGCACGACCAGCGGGGTTTCACCCACGATCTGCGATAGCTCCGACTCCTCTTGGCTCATCGACGACTCCCGATCTCGCCGTGCCCGTTCCTCGCTAGCGAGGTTCTTGGAACCCAGATCACTCACGCCTCCGTTCGCGAAATCTTCGTGCAGCGAGACCGCCTCCGCACCTAGCACGGTTCGACCTCCCACGACACGCACGGCCATCCCAAACTCCGATCTCGCCGGTGCGAGCAACCCCGCGGAGAGCGGTGGCTCCCCCGCGACCCAGGCGTGCGGCCCGGGCAACCAGACGTCACCCGGCTCGAGGCGCTCGAGGCTCTCCAGGCTGGAACTCGAAAGCGCCGCGACCCACGGCACGCTCAAGCGCACGGCACCGAGGGCGGCGAGCTTCGCGGAAGCGGGCCCTGCCACACGGCGTGCGCCCGCCAATGATTCCGCTTCGACGTGCAGGCGATATGGCTTCGGGCCGAGCCGCAGCGTGATTTGCCCTTCGAGGACCCAATCGCCGGCCAGCCCCGGAGCCGTCACGAGCTCCGGTGCTTCGGCACGCGCCGCGCGCCGAGCCACTTCGAGGGCCAGGGCCGCACCCGCGCCACCCAGCGCGGCGTCGATGCCGGTGTCCGCCCAACCGAGCTCGAAGTCCTGATCGAGCAGCCGGGCCACGCAAGCGCGCGCCAGGTCGGGCTCCGGTCGCAGCGAGAGCCGCAGCCCGCACGCCGAAAATTGTACGCACAGCGCCGTCGAAATCGGTTCCGGAACGGCGCGGCGCTCGCTGAACGTCCCCACCTGGATGCCGACGTCGTCCCCGATCAATTGGGACAGCGCCACACCGGCCAGCCTGAGGTCGAGCGCGGACGAGATGCGTTCGAGCAGCTCGCGGCGAGCGCCGAGAGCGGACCGCTCGATGCGCGGCAGGCGCTCCCACGGATAGGGGCAGACGGCGGCGTCATTGGGAGAATCTGCAGGCGAGCTCACGGGGGTGCCCCTTCGCCACCCGGCGCGTTCGAGATCAAGATGGACTGGGACAGCAAGCGCTCTCCCTGCTCGGTGAACGTGCGAAAGCGCGCGTAATCGGCCAGTGCGACGCGGCCCGCAGGAATGGACACCTCGCGCTCGAGCACCAGCACGCCGCCGCTCTCCGTGTCCTTGGCCACCACGTCATGGCCGGCGTCCGAGACGTGCCCGCGCGACAGGCCGGACACGCGCGCGCCAGGCGCGAGCCGGATCTCGAGCCGCGAGCGTTGATGCATGGCCTCCCGAATCAATAGCGGTGTCTGGCGTTCCGGCAGCGAGGCGAGCCGCGTCAGCTCGGGCATGAGCGGCGGGACCAACAGCAATCCATCCGGATGCACCTCGGCGAAGTTTTCGACACTGGCCTGCATCTCCACGACCAGGGGCTCGTCGAGCTCTTCACGCCCGGTGATGCCGAATCCGAGCAATTCAGCCCCGGGCAACGCCTGGGCGAGCAAGCGCGTCTGCAAGATCTCGTGCATGCGCCCCTCGGGCACTTGTTCGAGCCCAGCGCGCAAGCGGATCGCATATTTGCCGACGAAGCGCTGGCGCAGCGACACGCGCGCCGACCCGCTCGCGGCGAGCTCGACCGAACCTTCGTATTCGAGCCGATCTTGATCCCCGCTCGCGGGAACGACAACCGGGCGCTGCCCATCGATCGACAAGGCGTGGCCCGGCATGCCACGCGCTTCGACCGGGACGTAACCGAACGGCGCGTATTGCTCCTGCAACGTGAGCCAGGCAGCCGCTTCGCCCTGCCCCACACGCAAGAGCGGGACGCTGAACGCCTCCGCCTCCGACATCGGTCCGAGCGAGGCGGGCGCCAGGCGATTTTTCACCACCAGATATTCGGCTGGCACGTCGAGCGCGCGCAGCAGGGTGCGCAGCGCCGACCAACGATTGCCCTGCTTGCCGGTGAGCGCCTTGCGCCCGTCCGATTCCTGGCCCTGTTTGATGTTGGCCTGCACCCAGCGGTACGCCTTCCGGGCGCGATCGAGCGGCGCGGCATCAGGCCCGGCGATGCCGTTCGCCAGCTCCCGAATGCGCGGGTCGACAGGCAGCGTATCGGCGACCTGCTCCGACAGCAGGCGCAAGCGCCGCGCCATGTCGTTACCCCAACCCACGCGCACGCTCGGCAAGAACTCTTGCACCGGGACGCTGAGCGGCTCGACCGCCGCGGCCGGGCTGTCGTCCACGCGCCAGCGCCGGGTCACGAACAGGCCATTGGTCGTCATTTCAGGCTCGGGCACATCGCCCGTGATCTCGAGCTGCACGCGCCGGTGCACGGGAGCGATCAGCACGAACTCGCTGCGCGCATAGGCCACGTTCTCCTCGCGAAAGAACCAGCGCATGCCCGCGTAGTAGCGGCCTTCTTCCGTCGCCGGGAACCCCTGCACGTATTCTGTCTCGATGTAGTCGCCTTCCTCGAGATGGGGGAAGGTGACGGTGGGCTTGCCCTCGACCTGCTCGGGCTCGAGCGTGCGACCGTCTTTCTTGATCACGCGCATGTTCAGCACCAGGCCGCCGAGCTTGCGATGTTCGGCGAACTTGCTGATGGCCTCCGCGCTCTGGATGCGCACGATTTCGTGCTCCAGCATGCGGCTCGAACCGTCGGAGTGCACCCAGACCGCCGCGTAGTCGAGCACGCGCGCGGCAGTGGCCGACTGGTGCCTGCCGGCGGCCTCATAGGCCGCGATCACTTCGCGCCCGTCCAACCTGAGCGGTGCGAAATCGCTGCGCGCCTCCACCGCATCGATCGCGCGCGCCAGCGGTTGAATGTCCGCGCCCGCCTGGGTCGCCTCCGCCAGCGTCGCCGTGAGCGCGCCCGGCTCGCCCTCGGCGAGGCGCAGGTCACCGAGGCCGAGCCGCGCGACGCCGCTCTCGGGATCGCCGAGGACCGCGCCTTCCAACAGCCCGCGCAGCGCGCTCGAGTCGCCCGCCTGCAGTCGAATTTCCGTGCGGCGTCGCTCGAGCTCGACACGCCGGTGCGGCTGGCGCGCGAGCGCCCCCTCGATCTCGGCGAGCGCCGCCCTGTAGTCTCGACGGCGTAGCGCCCGCTCGAGCACCACATCGCTATTGCGATCGAGGCTCACGATGCGTTCGATCAGCGCGCGAGCTTCGGCGTCATGGCCTCGCTCTTCCTGGATGTCGAGCGCGCCCCGTAGCAGCACCGGCTCACCAAAACGCTGCGCGAGCTCGAGCACCACGCGGCGCTGCTCGGGTTGCCAACCGAGCCGCCCGTACACGACGGCCAGGGCATTGTACAACGCCGGCACACGGGGGAAGCGCTCGGTGAGCTTTGCGACCTCGGCGAGCGCACCCGCCACACCACCGGTATTGGCTTTGGCCAGGGCGACGCCGAGATGGGCGCGCCACAACTCGGGATCTTTGGCCACGGCGGCTTCACACAATGCGCGCGCACGGTCGGTCGCTTCGCTGCGACCGAACAACGGATCACCATCTACCCACTCGGCGAGCGTCGCGAGCACGGGCCCTGTCGCGCCCGAGTTGGGCTCACTCAGCGGAGCGAGCAAGATCGTCGATACGTCGTCCTCACCCTCCAGGTGGGCGAGCTCGCCGGCCACGAAGCGCGTCACGTCGTCCGGCTCGCCCAGGTTGCCTTCGGGTCCGACGAAGCGCATCAAGTCATTGGGATCGCCGAGCAGCTGCGGCGCTTCGAGCACGTACGGCTCCGCCGCGTCGCCGTTCGGCAACAGATCGAGCGGCGTCCCATCCAGCTTCATCGCACGCAGGAGCGTGTGCGGCTCGGAGAGCCGTGCCAGCACCCGGTGGCGTCCGGCCGAGAGCCGCACGGCAACGCCAAATTTCGGCCAGATCCCGAATACTCGCGGATCGCGGTCGAGCGCCAGGCGATCATCGACCCAGAGCGCAAGCGCACCCTGCGCGGCCAAGATCACCTCCGCCGGCGCCGCCAACTCGACGAACGCCTCGGCGTAAAATACGCCCGCCGCCACGCGCTCCTCGACCACCACCTCGCAACCGCGCTGCGCGCGGTCGAGCACCCGCGGAGTGAGCCCGCTCGAGGCATCGACAGGCCAGCGCTGCGGCCACGGCCCCGGAGCTTCAGCTGGGAACGGCCGGTGCAGATGCACGGGGGCGTCGCTGCCGAACGGGCCTGCGAGACGCAGCTCCGTCACGCAGCCGAGGCGCTCGACGGAGTGATCGAGCGCGACCGATTCGCGCCGCGTGACCTGCTCGAGCCACCATTGAACGAGCAGCGCGCGAGCGCGCCAGCCAATACCGCGCGGCTGTTCGATCAGCCCTTCGATCACCGGCCGAGCCCGCTCCCAGAACCCCGCGACGTAGGGACCAAGTGCCGCAGTCTGGCTCGCGGCGTACCAGCCTACCAGACGAGCTTCGGGGCTGTCCTCGTCGGCGGTGCTCGCCAACGCCGCCAGAAAATGCCCGGGCGCGCTGTCGATCCGGCCGTGCCAGCGGTCATCGAGGCCGCGCGCGAGGTGGCTCAGATAGTGGCTGGCCCGCAATTGATCGAGCCGCTTGCGCGCCTCGGCAGCGCGCTTGGCCGAGCCGCCTCGAGACAGCGACTCCCCGAGCAGCCAGCGGGCGACGGTCAGATCATCCCGCGACGCCTGGCCGTGCTCGCGCAACTCCGCGATCGAATCCGTGCTGGAGTAGGCGCGCGGTCCGCACGCCGTGAGCGCGCACGATAGCGAGGCCGCGATCGCGATCGCGGTTCGAAGCCCCGCGCACCGCGTGCTCACGACTTCTGCGCTCCGAGCACCAGGCGCGGCTCGAACGCCGCGTCCACGCTCTGGCAGAAACGCCGGAACGCCGCGTATTCGTCCGGCCTCACCCGCGACACCTTCAAGCTGAGCCGCGAATGCACGGTCAGCTTGCCGGGCTCGCGCGTGACCTCGACCAGAACGCTCCCAAACTCGGACTCGAGTCGAGCCGCAACGGGCGCTCCGATCACGTGCTCGGCCGCGGCCAAGCTCACGACCACGGTCTCGTCAATGGTCGCGAAGGATCCGATGTCGACGTCGAGACGTCGTTTCTGCAGCCCGGCGAAGCGCCCCGTGAGCCGCTCGCTCGGCGTCACCGCGACGCTCGCACTGCGGCCTTCGGCGCGCAGCACGTTGGGCGCGCGCCCGCGCACCGAGATCGTGACCGGACGCTCCCAGTCCGACAGGTCGCTGGTCTGCACGCCGAGCGCCCCCGCGCCGATCTCGATCCCGGGGTATTCTCGCAGCAAGTCCTCCTGGACGCGGGCCCGACGCGTCGCCTCGGAGGCGTAACGTTGCCGCCAGGCCGCGGCGCTCGGACCGCTCGTCTCGTATTCGAGCTCGAGCTCCGCGGCTCCGCCCGGCAGTGCGCGCAGCTGAACCCGGCGGCGCTTCACGTGCGCTTCGGGATCATTTTCAGGCAGCTTCACGACCTTGGCCGTGCCCGCATTCACTTGTAGCCCGAGCGCGCCCTGATCCATGCTCGGCAGTTCGCGCGAACCCGTGTATTCGGCCGTGCCGTCCAGATAGAGATCGAGCTCCGGCACGTACGCGATGGCGTGATCAAAGGGCGCCAGGCTCGCGACTTCGGACTGAAAGCGGCCACGCATCCCCGAGCGTACCAGCACCATCGTGGCGTCCACCCCGAGCTCACCCAACATGGCCACGATCACCGCCGCTTTGTCTTTGCAATCGCCCCAGCCGCGCGACACCGTCTGCACGCTGCGCCGCGGCTTGTAGCCGTAGATGCCGAATTCGAGCGCCACATAGCGCGTATTTTGCACGACCCAGTCGTACACGCGCTCCACCTTTTCGCGCACCGTCGTGGCGCCCTCCGCGATGCGCCGAGTCAGCTCGCGGGTGGCGCCGTCGAGCTCCAGCTGGTCGCGGCTCAAGCCCCAATACCAGGCCCCGATCTCACGGTACGACGGGTACGTCGACACGTGCACGAAGCCCAACACTTCCGACCACGGCGGCATGGCCGGCTCCGCGCTGACGCCCGGCACCTGGGTGGCCTTGAACGTGTGGATGCGCTGGCCGCCACGCACGATTTGATGGTGTTCGAGCCCGGGCACGCGCTGGGCGTCCACGTACAGGCGCTGTTTCTCGGGCGTGATCACGATGTATTCGGCGTGGCCGAGCGGCGCCTCGGCCTGCATGTACTGGACCTCGCCGAAGTAACCGGCAAACTCGCCGCGATCGCCCACGTCGTCGATGCGGTAGGTCAGCTCGACCACGTCGCCCACCTCGAGCCGCGGGAACTGCACGTAGACGGTGCGCGCCGACGTGTACATGGTGAGCGCGGGGTTGTCCGCGGGCCCCTCGCCACTTTGAATCGCCTCGTCCACGTTGCCCGCCGCGCGGTACACGCGCGCGCCGCGCAGCTCGGCGCGCTGCCGGTCCGCCTGAAACGTGAACGAATATTGGCGCGCCATGGCCGCGCCCGCTTCAGTCAGCGGCTGGAACACGATCTGCCGGAACTGAGCCCCCAGGCCGTTTTCGTAGATCTGGGTGACGGTCAAGTCGAGCAGCGTGCGGCGGTGGTAGCCTCGAGCGGGCTCGAAGCGGCGCCCGAGGAAACGCTCCGGCTTCCAGGCGTACGCTTCGTCGGCGCGCGCCACGGACGGCTCGAGCGCGTCCACGTATTGGCGCACTTCGGCGTTCTGGGGCTCGAGCCCCAGGATACGGCGCAGCTGCGCAACCTGCTCGCCGCGCTGTCCGAGCTCGCCGTTCAAATCGGCGAGCTCGCGCAGCGCATCGACATCTTCAGGGGCCAGGCGGAGCGCGCTCTCGTAGCTCTCTCGTGCGCGCTCGGGCTGGGCGAAGGAGCGCTGCGTCCGGGCCGCGATGTTGCGCGCCCAGGTGCTGTCCGGTGAGAGCGCGAGCAAGCGCTCCACCCAATGATTGGCCTCGCGCTCCCGCCGCTGCGCGCGCGCCAGGTCCGCGTTGTCCACCATCGGCCCGTGGTCGTCGAAGCGCAGCGCGGAATACAGCGACTCGGCCGCGTGCGCCCGTTCAGCCTGGCCGAGCTCGAGGAGCCCTGACGCGGACATGTTGAGCAGCGCCACGCCGCGCGGATTGCGCCCGAGCGCGGCGCCCACCAATGAGCGCGCCGAGTGCTTCAGGCCCGCCGCATCGTAGAGGCGCGCCTTACCGGTGAGCGCGCGCACGTCGTCCGCATCGAGCCCGAGCACTTGTTCGTACAGGGGTAAGGCCGCATGCGGCCGCAGGCTCTGTTCCAACCAGGCCGCTTCGGCCAGGAGCACGTCTTCCAGGTCCCGCCGTGACTGTTTCGCGCCGCCGGCTTCGAGCAGGGCACGCGCCCGCTCGAGCCAACGCACTCGCTCGTTGCGGTCTTCGGACAGCTCGGCGACGAGCAGCAAACGCTGCACGCTCGGCTCTGCGGCGGCGGCGCGCGCCAGGTCGCGCGCCTGATGCAGCGCTGGATCGTCGCCGTCGGTCAGCACCAGGTAGCGGGCGAAGGCTTCCTGCCGCGCGGCCGAGACCCGGGTGCCCTGCGTCTCACGCTCGAACGACTGCAGCGGACCGAAGACCTGCCCGGGTGGTGCGACGGAGCTCCCCGCGACGCCCGGAGCGCCCACGGCCCCTTCCGCTCGCCCGCGCAGCGCGCGATCGGGTTTGCCATCCGGGTCAGCAAGCCGGAGCGAAAGCATGGGCGGAACATCTTCCGCGCAAACCTTGACCACGACCCGGTTCTCACCCGGCTCGAGCCAGACGCGCACGGCGCGTCGATCGAAATCGTGCCCGCGGTACGCTGTATCTGACAGTCGATCAACGCCGTTCCAGAACAACCGGAAGGCTCCGCGCGCGCCCACCCACAGGCTGATCGCGCGACGGACCTGCAACCCCGGCTCCTCCACGTGGGACGCAAAGAACGCGCAGATCGGCTGCCGCGGCCGGAGCAACGCGCCACCGTCCACCCAACCGTACGGAAACGCAGGCGGGACCACCCGCCAATGCACCTGGCGGCCGTCATGGCCGACATAGCTGCGACCCCAGGCCAGGGGCTGCTGCAGCTCGTCCTCTGGACCTTGGCTGCTGGTGAAGCCCGTTTTACCGGTGTTATCGAAGGGCCCTAGCACCGACCAGCTGTCGACGTAGCCGAGAGCCGCGATGCGGCGCTGGGCTTCATGAGTGTCCCCCCGCCTGAGCCTTGCATAAGCGCCGAGCAGCTCGGCGTAGGCCCGCTGCGGCGGATCCAGGCGTTCGCCGATGGCACTGAGCGACTCCTCGACCTGCGCCGGGTCGGCGCGATCCCATAATTGCCAGATCAGCCGCAATGCGGTGTAAGCCGCCCCACCTGTGGCTCGTGACGCCTGGTCGAGCGTTCGAGCCAGGTCGGGATGAAAGTAGGCGCCACCGGAATAGAACGGCTCGGCTTCCGTTGCACGTGCGGGTGGGGTGGCGCCGCTTACCCATAAGGCGACCATGGCCGTTAGTAGCGATACCAGCCACCGGCTTTTGGGACGCCTCGCGATCAGGCCCACAGGATCTCTTCTTGCGCGAACTCGACGAAACGGGAAGCATGAAAACACCAAATACACCGGCCCCCAGAGCCGTGAGAGGTGTTCACCGGCGCATCGCACAGTGCACGTCAGAGAGCCCCACGCAGACGCGGACGCGAGCGCCAAGCTTATACATGCCGAGCTGCGCGCCGGGTGGCTGCGGTTGGACATTTGGCACTGTGATGGCGGAAGATGCTCCGGGCGAAGACTTGACAGGCTCCGGTCGCCTGTGGCCGGCTGCGCAAAGGCCACCGCAGCAGGGCGAAGCACGGGCCAACACAACGGCCGAGGAAATTGAAGTGAACGAATCGATGGCGTGGCAAGGCGCAGGGCCTCGCGGCTCTCGCACAGCCGGGAACACGAGCCTCTCATCGTGCTCGGAGCAATGCAGGGAGGCTTACCGTGGGTAACGCCGGAATGGTGATGTACGAGGAGGAGTTCAACCAGATCCAGACGGTCGTAGACCGCCTGGTCCGGGAAGCGAACGCCAAGGTCGTCTTCATCGTCGACAAGAATGGTCAGCTGATCGCCGCCAGCGGCGAGGTTGGCAACATCGACACCACTTCGCTCGCGTCGCTCACCGCGGGCAACATCGCGGCGACTGGAGGCATCGCGAAGCTGCTGCGCGAACAGGAGTTCGCCACTCAGTTCCACGAGGGAGAAAACGCCAACATCCACATCCAGCTCGTGGGCAATCGCGTGATCCTGGTGGTGATCTTCGACTCCGAGTCGAGCCTGGGCCTGGTGCGCCTGAGAGTGCGCCGCGCCACCGACGAGCTGAACCGGGTCTTCGACGCCGTACAGAAGAAGGCGCTGCAACCTGGACATGACTCGCCGTTC
>JAYWEH010000123.1:0-5688 GCA_043780025.1 Deltaproteobacteria bacterium | reverse complement strand
TCATTCCGAAGCCGCGCCAAAGAGCGCCTTGCTCCGCCCGCCGTACTAAGGGTGGGCGCGGTGCTCGGCGTCAGGCGTCTGTCGGCACAGAGACGGAGCCGTCCGACGCAGCAACCGACCCGCCTGTCGCCCGAGCCAAGAGTAGTCATTCTCAAACAGGGCGCATATCGAGCCCGATTATTGCCCCAGGGTTGGCGGATCACTCGCTCTAGCGCCTAAAGATCCATGACCCAGAAAAGGCCGCTCTGTGTTGCGCGGTTTACGAGCTCGCTTGGCACTCGGCGGGTCGTCCACGGCGCCACGCTTCGACGCCCCTACGCCGCCGCACGCCGAGTGCCAAGCACGGCGCCCGCCCATGCGTGGGCGGCCTACACAACGCTTCCCGGGCGCCGCTCCACGCGAACGCCATCAGGTCGGCTTTGTCCCCAATGCGCTGCTCATCGAGGGTGACGCTTCAGCGCGTCATCATCTCGCGTACGAACGGCCCGTGGCCGTTCAGCATCTCGTCGGTCCAGCCGCCGTTGCGCGGCGCCTGGGCCTGAAAGAAGCAGCTCAGGTCGGGGCAGCCGTCCAGCTTCCAGGCGGTCCAGCTGATCTGCCGTTCGTCCATGAAATCATGCCAAAGGCGCGCTTCCGCGTCACACACCGGGCTCATCACGTCGGTGCCACCGTTGGCTTCAGTGGCGCCCCACTCGGTCACGAAAATCGCGAGCCCAGCGTCCGCGGCGACAACCGCCTGCTGGCGCTGCTGGGGACCGTGCGTGCACGAATAGAAGTGCACCGTGTACATCAAGTTCGCGCCCTCTACCGGATCCAGGGCCGCGTCGTTCACGGCCTGCGACCAGAACGGCGTCCCCAGGATGGCGATGTTGTCTGGATCGCTCTGGCGAATCGCGTCGACCACCTGCGTGTGATAGGGCTTCAGCACTTCGGACCAGGAGACGCGGGTGGGCTCGTTGTACGTCTCATACAGGACGTTCGGGTACTCACCGAACTCCGCCGCCATGAGCGTGAAGAACTCGGTGGCTTCCTCCTGGTGCTCCTGCCCCGTGTGATCGTGCCAATCGATGATCACGTACACGCCGAGATCAATGGCGTTGCGCACCACGGTGCGCACGTTGTTGATCAGGGTGTTCCGGTTTTCCAGATAGGCGCCCGGGGGCTCGATGCCCATGGCGGCGCGCACCACGCTCAAGCCCCAGTTGTCCCGTAACCAGCGCAGGCCGTCCTTGCTGCTGGCGAAGTTGCGCTCCCAGTTCAGCCACATGGTGCTGACCCCTTTGAGCTGCACGGGGTTGCCCGTGGAATCCACCAGGTGACCGTCTGCGACGGCAAGCTGGCCATAGCGCGCCGCCGGTGTTCCGCTCTCGAGCGCATCCGGTTCCCAAGCTGTGGCACCAGCACCGTAAAGGCTGCCATCCGGCGTCGGGCCCGGGGCCGCCGGCACGGCATCCCGATCGAGGGCCCCCTCCCCGCCGCACGCGGTCATGAGGGCCAAGGTCAGACCCCACACACGCGAACCGGGCCGCTGCCGTGGTGGTGAGCTGACAGCGCAGGGGGAGCACCTCGAATCCATCCGAAATTCCTTTCGAGCACAGCCGCTTCGGCTCGGGCATCGCCCTGAGCCATACGCTCGAGGGGCGAGTCTCGAAGCGCACGCGACCGTGCTTTTGTAGCTAACGCGGCCGCGATAGTCCAGGCAGCCGTACCGGCGCGGCGCGTATTCCGAACCCGTACGCCGGTTCCAATGAAGCGAGAGGCACCAGTGGATTGTTTCAAAAGCGGTGGTACGCGAGCCGGTACCAACGCCAAAATGGCCCACGCGATCGCGACGATCGCAGCCGACTCGACAGGGAGCAACAGCAGCGCTATCAGGGCTGCTCAATGTCGCGACCTGTATTTGGAAGCGTTATCGCCGCGGTCTTGGCCGGCGGGACGTGGTCCTGCGCCGCCCTGCTCGGTATCGAGGACGCCACTTGTGACCCGGCGTTTGACGCGGATTGTAGCGGCACGGCCGTGGTGCCGCTCTTCCCGGTGGGCTCCGGCGGTGACGGCGGCAACGGCAGTGCCGGGGCAGCTGGATCGGCAACCGGTGGCTCCAGCGCAGCAACAGCCGCGGGCGGCAACGCGGGAACTTCAGGCGTCGCCGCTGAGCCACTCTGCGTCCGCTATTGCCGCACCGTGGCGGCCAACTGCACCGGCGACTACAAGCAATACGCGAGCGAGGACACCTGCCTCGCCGTCTGCGAGTCGCTCGAGCCCGGTACGGCAGGCGTTGTCTCCGGGAACACCGTCGAGTGCCGCCTCGCGCGCGCCGTGCTCGCGACACGCACCGGCGAACCCGTCGACTATTGCTTCTCCGCCGGCCCCGGTGGCGGCGGCGTGTGCGGTAACGACTGTGACGCCTACTGCGACATCATGACCGAGACGTGTGACGATCTCGGTAGCCGCGAGGACTGTCTCGATGCCTGCGCGCTCATCCCGGACCGATCAGCACCGCCCGAGAGCTTGTTGTTCAGCACCGCGGTGCAAGCGGGGGATTCGTTGCAATGCCGGTTGTTTCACGTGAGCGCCGCCACGGTCGATCCGGTGGGGCATTGCGTGCACGCGGCGGGCTTGGCCGTGTGCAACTGAGTGCCTCGAGGCTCGGCGGCTACGGCGCCGCGCGCTCACAGGCCAGCAGGCTCGCGTAATACGCGGCATCCGGGCCACCGCGCTGCATGAGCGCGGCTGCCTTGTGCAGCGTCTCATAGGCGTGCCGCAGCCGAAACACCCGCGCCTCCTCCACGGCGAGGGCGCTCATGCGCTCGTACAGGCCTTGCAAGCGCTGCTGGACCTCCACGCGGGCCCGGGCCTCGGGGGACCGCGTGAGCACGCCTTCGATGGCCGCGCGCTCGGTGTTGAAGGTATCGGCAAAATCGGGATGAAACGCATCATCGATCACGGGCCAGCGCTCGAGCAGCGCCGCGGCGTGCTCGGCCTCGCGCTTGGCGAGCACGACTTCGAGCTCTTCGACGCTGTCGGCGTGCTCGCCGAGCGCCCGATCCAGCTCCGCCCAGCGCTGCTCCACTCTGGCTTCGTTGCCGAGACCCAGAGCCTTGCCCAGCGCATCGACCACCGCGGCGTCCTCTCGCGACAGCGAACGATCGATGGGCGCGCTGCCGGCTTCGACTTCGCGCAGCCAGCGCTCCGACGTCGTGGTCGGCACATCGAAAGAAACAGCTTCGATGCGCGCCCAGGTGTGCGCGTCCAATAGCCCGATCTGGCCATCGCGATCGTAGTCCGCCGCGCCCGCGGGCAGAGCCGTCCCGTCCTTGCGCGTGCCCGCCAACGCATGCACCAGGCTGGTTCCGTAGCTCTCCTGCTCGCGCCGGTTCGGGTTGGGATCGCACCCGCTCGTCTCGCGATCCCAGGTCCCCGCGAACAGCCCGCAGCGAGTCACCACCGCAGGGCGGCGCGTTCGCGCGTCCGCGCCAGCAAACGCCAGCTCCGCAAACCCACCGGAGAAGCAAGATGTGGCAACCAGCCGGAGCCCACGCTGGTGCCGCTCGTGCAACTCGACCAGGTGCGCGACATCGAGGGACGACCCACTCCAGAGCGCGACCAGGTTATTGCGCGGCTCCGACCCCTGTTCACCGTGCCCCGCGATGTACACGACGAGCGGCGCGCCAGTTTCCTTCAATGCCGCCGACAAGCGCGCATCCACGTTGTCGAGCGTGGCCCGCTCCGCCGCAAAGCGCGGGGCGCGATAACGACTGCGCCGCCCCATCCGCGGCGAAAACAGGTCGCCGAGTGCGGTGAGCACCGGATCACCCTTGTCGTGGGGATCGAGCTCGCGCACCGTTTGCGAACTGCTACCGCCCGCAAACAACACCAGCCCCGGCGCCGGCAACGCGCGGCTCACGAGCTCGATATCTTGCTCGAGCGACACCTCTGTGTTTTCAGGCGTCGGCCCACCCCCGATGGCCAGAAAGCGCAACGGCCCCGCCGGCACGCGCGGCGGTGTGTGGACGGGGGGCTGGGCCGGTGGCTCGCTGCTCGGCCGGGAAACAGGCCGCGACTTCGCAGCGACCGCTTGCGCCGGCTCGGCCTTTTCCAGGGGCGAAGGCGTGCAACCCGCGAGCAGCAGAACCGTGCCGAGCCCCCAACGCGCGAGCTGCAAACCCCCGAATCGTGCCCCGCTCCTCCTCGCGACCTCGTTTTGTGCGTTGCTCGCCATGGTGGGCCTTTGCCTGTACGGCCTGGCAACGCCCTGGGCAAGCGGGTCGTGGGGCCCAGGTCGGCTTCTTGGCGGGTGTCCTGATCGAGCCTGCGCCAGCGCGTAGCGGCCTCACGCTGCCGCAAGCTCAATCAACTCAACGCGGGCACCACATACGGCTTGCGGTACTCGCGCTTGAGCAAGCGGTTAGCGGCGGCTGCATTTTCACCCGTGAACGCCTGGCCTTCGGCGTCCAGCGTGAGCTTCGCGCCGTCGCGCAAGCTGGACTTGTCAGCCTGGATGCCATTGTGCCCGAGGTGCTCGGTCAAGCGCGTGAAAGCCTCGTCGAGGCCCGCCTTGCCCGCCAACCTTCGAGCGATCTCGCTCGTGCGCGCGTCGCGACCGGTGCGGTACGAGATGTTCGCCAGGTGGGACAGCGCGCTCGACACGTGCCCTTCCAGGATCGGCGCGTTCAGCTGGCTCGCCTTGCGGCTCCGCACCGCCTCGATGAAGTTCTCGTAGTGGTTGCCGCTGCCCTTGAACTCCTTCAGCAGCTTGCCCTCGCGGTCAAACGCTTGCGCCATCGAGTAGTCCTTGGCCGGCACGATGATGTAGCCGCCCTCACACTCGATCACGTTGCCCACGGACAACTTTCGGTACTCGTCCATGCGCTCCGTCGGCGCCACACGTCGCATCTCCGAAACCAACGGCATGCTTTCGGCGCGCTCTGGTTTTCCGGGGAGCCCCCGCAGCTCGAAAATCAGCGGCGCTCCGGGGTAGTCGTACGACACCAACAAGGTGTTCGGCGTCTCCCCGTCGTCGACATAGCCGAGCCGGCCGCCGGTACTCCAGACTTGCTTCGGTAGTCCCGATTGCCCGAGAAAACGCCGTGCGACGTCGAGCTGGTGATTGCCCTGGTTGCCGATGTCCCCGTTGCCGGTGGCCCATTGCCAGTGCCAATCGTAATGCAGCCGCTTGCGCCGCAGCGGCTCCTTCGCCGCCGGCCCGAGCCAAAGGTCGTAGTTGACCGACTTGGGCACGGCTTGTGGCCCGGTGGTCTTGCCGATCGACTCGCGCCGCTTGTAGCACAGCCCTCGGGCCAGCGTGACCTTGCCGATGTGGCCCGCGCGTTGCCAGGCAATCGCCTGCGCGATCGCCGGACTCGAACGGTTCTGCATGCCGGCCTGCACGATGCGGCCATACTTCTGGGCGGCGAGCACCAGCTGTTGCCCCTCCCAGAGGTTGTGTGAGACGGGCTTTTCGACGAACACGTCTTTACCCGCGTTCAGTGCCCAGATCGCCTGCAGCGCGTGCTGGTGGTTCGGCGTCACGATCGAGACCGCATCGATGTCGCGCCGGCCGAGGAGCGCGCTGTAGTCCGTGAACGTCTCGGCGCGCACGCCGCCGGTCTCGGCGATCTTTGCGGCGCTCTGTAGCGCAGCGCTGTCGACGTCACACAGCGCCACCACGCGTACGCCGGCGATCGCACG
>JAYWEH010000122.1:0-28918 GCA_043780025.1 Deltaproteobacteria bacterium | reverse complement strand
GCGACCCGCGCTTTAGGAAAGCGCTGCTCTATCCAACTGAGCTACGGAGACGAGTGGCCCGGTTGGGCCTCGGAGGGCCATACCACAGACGCACGCGGGTGCGGTGAGTTCTAGAGCGCGTTTTGGGTGCGTTTCGATGGTTGCCACTCCAAAAAACGGGGCTTTGTTGGCTTCGTGTGTGCACGCCTGGCCACGAGGCCAAGGGTTGTTTGGATGGGTTGCGATGATGGAGGGCCTGGCGTGAGGAGGCCGTGTGATATCAACGCGCCAGGTTTGAGTGGCTCAGGCGTTCGATGCCGTGGTGGTGGGGTCGGGCCCGAATGGGCTGACGGCGGCGGCGCTGCTCGGGCGAGCGGGGCTCCGGGTGCTGGTGCTGGAGGCCGCGGCGGATTTCGGCGGCGGGGTGCGCACGCGGCCGCTGACGTTGCCGGGGTTCCGGCACGATCTGTGTTCGGCGGTGCACACGATGGGCTGTCTGTCGCCGGCGTTCGAGCTGCTCGAGCTCGAGCATCACGGGCTCGAGTGGATTCATCCGCCGCTGTCGGCGGCGCATCCGCTCGATGGGGGCCGAGCGTCGTGGCTGGCTGAGTCGATCGAGGAGACGGCGCGCGCGCTCGGGGCGGACGAGCGGGCTTATCGTGATCTGGTGACGCCGTTTGCCCGCTACCCCCAAAAACTCTTTGCCGATCTGTTGGCACCGCTCGGGTTTCCGCGGCAACCGTTGACGTTGATGCGTTTTGGCTGGCTGGGATTGCGCTCGGCGCGCTCGTTGTGTGCGAGGTTTCGAGAGGAGCCGGCGCGGGCGCTGTTTGCGGGTTGTGCCATTCACGGGGTGCAGCCGCTGGAGCGCGCAATCACGGCGGCGTTTGGCCTGACGTTCCTGCTCGCTGGGCACGCCAAATCGTGGCCCGTGGCGCGTGGCGGGTCACAGGCGATCGCGCACGCATTGATGGCGGTTTGCCGCGCGCATGGGGTGGAGTTCGAAGCTCAACGGCCTGTGGCGTCGCTCGCGGAGCTGCCCGACTCGAAGGTGGTGTTGTTCGATCTGGCGCCGCGGCAGCTCGTGTCGATCGCGGGCGACGCGTTGCCTTCCGGCTACCAGCGGCGCCTGCTCGGTTACCGGATGGGGCCGGGTTGCTTCAAGCTGGACTGGGCGCTGGATGGGCCGATCCCGTGGAGCGCGCCCGAGTGCGCGCGCGCCTCGACGGTGCACGTGGGCGGCACGTTCGACGAGCTGGCGGCGAGTGAAGCGATGGTGTGGCGCGGTGAACACCCGGAGCGGCCGTTCGTGCTGGTGGCGCAGCAGAGCTCGTTCGATGCCTCGCGCGCGCCCGACGGCAAACACACCGGCTATGCCTATTGCCACGTGCCGGCGGGCTCGAGCGTGGATATGACGGACGCGGTCGAGCGGCAGATTGAGCGCTTCGCGCCGGGTTTTCGCGATAGCATCCTGTCGCGGCACCGATTGTTTGCGACCGATCTGGAGACCATCAATCCGAGCCACGTGGGCGGCGCCTTCAGCGGGGGTGTGGCGGACCTCGGGCAGCTCTTCACACGGCCCGTGGCGCGGCTCGATCCGTATTCGACGCCCAACCCGCGATTGTATTTGTGTTCTCACTCCACGCCACCGGGCGGCGGCGTGCACGGCATGTGCGGCTACTACGCCGCGCGCTCGGTGCTGCGCCGGCACTTCGGGCAAACGCTGCGCCTGCCGGTGGACGCACCGCACCGCGCGCTGCCGGCATGAAGCACGACGCTACTCTAACAACTAGAACCGGCCTTCAAAGGCCAGGCTGGGGATGGTGATCGGACCGATGGCTTCGTCTTCACAGCCGTTCTCGTCGCAGTCGCGCGCGATCACCTCGGCGCTGAGCGTGGTGTTCAGGACCTCGAGCACGAAGGCATAATAACCACCGCTCTCGCCGAGCGGCCACTGCTTCTCCAGGCGCACGTCGATGCGGTGGTAGGGCGGCAAGCGCGGGCCCGTCAGCGTGTCCTCCAGCGTGAACGGCGGCGTGCCCGTGTAGAAGACGAAGCGCCCGCCGGCGCGCCAGCGGCGGCCCAGATCGTAGCCAACCACGGCATTGAGCACGTGGGTGCGGTCGAACGAGGAGGCGAGCCGCCCCACGGGGGTATCGCGCACCGAGCGCGACAATGTGTAGCTCAGGAAGCCGCCCAGCCTGCGCGTCAGGTCGCGGTGAAACATGAACTCCAACCCGTACGCCTGACCCTGCGTGCGCGTATCGGGCAAGAGCTCGACGGCTTCGTCGTCTCCCAGACGCGCCAGGCTGAGCAGATCGGTCATGTCGAAAAATGCGTTGTGGAACAGCGTGAGCTTCAGCTTCATGCCGTCGGGCAGGCGATACTCGGCGCCCGCGCTCGACTGAGCACTGCGCTGCAAGCCTCCGGGCAACCCGCCGATGTCGAAGCCGGCGATGGGCAACACGAAGCTCGGTGGCTGCGCGGCGAGCCCGAAGGCATTTTTCAGCGTCAGGTTCTCCGTGATGCGAAATTCGGCGGAGATGCGCGGCTCGAGTGAATACGCCACGACGCCGCCCGAACTGTACGTATCGAAACGAACGCCGGACACCACGCGAGTGAAGGCGTCCGCGTCCCAGCTGAGCTCGGCGAAGGCGCCGCCCACGATGTCGCGACGCGAGGGAAAGAGGCGGCGGAACTGGGCCTCGTCTTCGTCCTCCTGTGCCTCCGCTTCCGGATCGGGCATGAAGATCGGAAGCATGGGCTGCGACGGATCGGGGTTGGGAGGTGCCGTCACCACGACGTCTTCGTTCTGCTCGAAGTCAACCTCGATGCGATAGTCGTCCAGCGTCACGTCCGCGCCCACCTCGAGCTCCAGCGACGGCGACAGGCGCCGTTCATAAGCGCTGCGCACCTGCACGCGGCGATTGAGCGCCGTGCCCGTGTCTTCCGACACCCGCGTGCGATCGATGCCAAACGTGACGGCGCTCTCGAGCTCGGCCTGATCAGCGAACTCGTGCTTGTGGCGCAGATCCAGGCGGTGAAACTCCATGCTGAATAGGCCGTCGTCGGAGTCTGGGGTGTCTTCACCAAAGTAGTCGAACGAGCCGAACGTGAACACGCGCACGCTGTCCCGCGGCCCGAGCTGGTAGCCCGCGCGCAGCTGGTAGTCCCAATATTCGAGCCGCACGTCCTCTCCGAGCAGCGAGATCAGATACGCGGTGTAGGAATAGCGCCCGCCCACGAGCACGTGGCCGCGGCCCCCGAACAGCGGCGCCTCCACCATCAGCCCGGCGTCGAACAAGCGCAGCTGCCACTCGCCGCGCCACTCGTCGGGCGGCTCCGTCACCTCGCCGGCGACGATGCCCCCCGAGAAACGCCCGTAACGGGTGGGGTACGCGCCGGGATACAGATCGACCCGCGAGACCAGGCCCGGGTGCACCACGGACGGACCGAGCGCCACGTGATACAAGATGGGCAGGCGGATGTCGTCGAGGTAGTAGCCGACGTTGCCCGGCGGCGCGCCGCGCACGTAGAAGAACGGCACACCCGACAAGATCGGCGTCACGCCCGGCAAGGCTTCGATGGCGCGAAAGGGGTCACCGAAGGCGCCGGGCAGCTGGCGCACTTCGGCGCGCGTCAAGCTCTGGGCGAGCGGCTCGGGCCGTTCACCGAGCACGCTGACCTGGATTGGGCGCGACGGCGGCGGCGGCGCGGCTTCGGGAGCCTCCGGCGCCGAAACATCGGCCGCCGGCGCGATCACCGGCTCTTCGAAACGGACCTGAAACGCGATCTTGACGGCGATGGGCGTCGTGCCACGGCGCGCGGGCTCAAAGCGAAGGCCGCGCACGGCCGTGATGGCAGCACCCGTAAAGGGTTCAGTGCCCTTGATGGCGACCGCCTCGCTGACGTTGCCGTCAGCGCCGACCGAGAGGTGCAAGACGACGTCCTGGTTGCCCTGGGCACCGGGCGGATACTCGATGACGGCTGTACCGATCAGGCGCGGCGGCACGATGGCCTCGCCCTCGGCCGCGGGGATCGGGTCAGTGGGCTGCGCGCTCGCCACCGTGGCGCAGAGCAGTGCGCCGAGCACTCGACAGCCCAGCGCCAATCCGGCGGATGTGCGCGACTTTTTGTGCAAAGGGAAGATCAGCCGCGATCGCCGGCGAGGCGCTGGACCAGCTCGACGTAAGCCTTCATCGCAGCCGCAGCAGGCATGCCTCGACGCGTGGACCAGGCGTCGTATTTGGCCCGGCCCTTGAAATCCAGCATGCCGGGGCGCGCGCCGCTCACGTCCCCTGCCGTGGCTTGTTTGAACAACGAGTAGAGCTGCAGCAAGTCATCCGGTGAAGGTGTCTGGGCCAGCTGTTTGACCCGAACCACGGCAGCGTCGAAAGCGGCGCGAAAGTCATCCTCAGGAGGCATGGCTGATGATAACCTGTTCAGCTCTTCAGAGGAATGCACAACTTTGCAGTCCACTTGCGGCTGCGACGCGGTGCAGGGGCCTTTGTCTAGACCCTGTTGGCGAGTCTGGACTGGAAAGGTTTCCGGGCGGGTGTAAAGGGTAGCTTTGAATGGCCAGAGAAGTCTTTCCGGCGCAGGGGGCCCTGCCCGTGCGGTCGATGACGCCGAGCCCGCAGAGCGCGGCGAACGTCATCCGGCGCGGGCCGCAGCTCGCCTTCGGGGAGCTGCTCGACGCAGTGCCCGGCGCCTGGTTTTTCACCCGGCGGGACGGGTCGTTCGCTTATGTGAACCTGGGCGCTTGTGAAGGGCTCGGTTACTCGCGAGCCGAGCTCTTGTCGGCCTCGGTCTTCGACATCGACCCGACGTTGAACGATGAGAGCTGGGGCAAGCTGTGGGATCTCACGCTGCCCAACCAGTCGAAGACGATCCGCACCAAACACCGCCGGCGGGACGGCAGCGAATACCCGATCGAAATCCGCTCGCTCAAGATCGACGTGGAGGGCGAGCACCTCTCGGCCTCGTATTCTGTCGACCTGACTGCAGCCGAAGCCACGCGAGCTGCGCTGGTGGCGACCGAGTCGCGCCTGCAGCGGCTCCTGCAGAACCTGCCCGATCTCGTGTTTCGCATGCGGCTCGAGCCGCGGCTCAGCCTGGAGTTCGTGAGCCCGAGCTCACTGGCGCTGCTCGGCTACCGGCCGGAAGAGCTGGTGGGGGACGAGCAAGCCATCGCGCGCATCGTGCACGCGGCGGATCTGGACAAGTTTCTGTCGCTGCACCGCACGCCACCGCGCACGGGCCGCAAGCTGCGCTTCCTCGATCGTACGGGGCAAGTGGTTTGGATGGAGCTCCGCGCGACGCTGGTCGATCCTGTTACCGAAGGCCAGGTCACCGAAGGCCAGGTTACCGAAGGTCAGGCGCCGGTGATTGAAGGCGTGGCGCGCGACGTGACGCAGAGCCACCACGCCGAGCTCGCGAACCGGCGGCTGATGGCGGCCATCGAACAGGCCGCGGAAGCCGTGGTGGTCACGGACATCAGCGGCACCGTCGAATACGTCAACCCCGCGTACCAGAGCACCAGCGGCCTCACGGAACACGACGCCGTGGGCCGTGCTTGGCGCGAGCTCGAGGTGAAGAAGGACCGCGCCTTCTTGCGCCGGCTCGATGCGGTGTTCGAAAAGGGCGAAGTCTGGCAGGGCCGCATCCAGAGCGTGCGCCCTGGCGGCGCCCTGTACGACGAAGACGCGACGGTGGCGCCGATCCGCGACGAAGCGGGGCAGCCCGTGGGTTGCGTGGCGGTCAAGCGCGACATCACCGAGCAGATCCAGCTCGAAGAGCAGCTGCACCAGGCGCAGAAGATGGAAGCCGTGGGGCAGCTCGCGGGCGGTATCGCGCACGACTTCAACAACCTGCTGCACGTGATCCAGGGCCATGCCCACATCATGCAGTCGCTCGACCTCTCGGGCTTCGGGCGCGCCGCGGAGCTGACCGAGATGTTGCACGAAGTGGACAAGGCCGCCGAGCGCGCGGCGGTGCTGGTGCGGCAGCTTCTGGCTTTCAGCCGCCGGGGTGGCGCGGATTTCGTGGAGCTGCGGATCGATCAGGTGCTCGGCTCCCTGCATGGTCTGTTGCAACGGCTGCTCGGGCAACACATCCAGCTGATCTGGACCTGCCAGTGCGGCCCGGTGACGGTGTCCGCCAACGCCTCCCAGATCGAGCAGATGGTCACGAATCTGTGCATCAACGCGCGCGACGCGATGCCGCCGGGTGGCTACTTGCACCTCGGCCTCGAAGAGGTGGCGCAGAGCGAGCTGCCCAACCTGTTCCGCGGGCAAACGGATCGCGCGTATGTCCGCTTGACGGTGCGGGACGACGGCGCCGGCATGACGCGCGAGGTGCAGCGCCGGCTCTATGAGCCCTTCTTCACCACCAAGCAACCCGGTGAGGGCGTGGGGCTCGGCCTCGCCACGGTGTACGCGATCGTGCAGGCGCATCAGGGCTTCATCGATTCGACGTCAGAACGCGGCCAGGGCACGACCTTCAACGTGTACCTGCCGCGCACCGATGGGCCCCGGCGCAGCCTATCGCATCGCCCGGGCCGCCCGCGGCTGGACGGTCGCGGCCAGCTCGCGCTGGTGGCCGAAGACGAGCCGGCGGTGCTGCAGCTCACCTCCCACTATCTCCGCCAGGCAGGCTTCGAAGTGCTGGCGGCCACCACGGGGCCCGAAGCCGAGCAGTTGATCAACGAGCGCGGCGCAGAACTCCGGCTGGCAGTGCTCGACGCGGTCATGCCGGGGTTCGGCGGGCAAGGCGTTCACCAAGTCCTGAAAGATCGCGGGCTCGAAGTGCCGGTGATTTTTGTGACGGGCTATGACTATCAAACGTTGTCCAGCAGCCTGGGGGACGAGCGGGTGGCGATCTTGCGCAAGCCGTTCACGTCCGAGGAGCTGCTCGCACACGTCGAACGCCTGCAGGTGGGGGCGTCATGACCGCGGAGCTGGCGCTGCAAGACCGCTACGCGCCGGCCAACGCATGTTTCGGCTGCGGTCCGAAAAATGAGCGCGGGTTGCGCCTCAAGAGCTACGTGCGAGACGGCCACGTGGTGGCGAGGTTTCAACCGGAGGAGCACCACCAGGCGTTCCCGGGCATGCTCAACGGCGGCATCATCGGCGCGCTGCTCGATTGCCACAGCAACTGGACGGCCGCTCACGCGTTGATGCTCGAAAAGGGCCAGCTCGTGCCCCCCTGCACCGTCACCTCCGACTTTCACGTCAAGTTGCTCGCGCCGACGCCGATGACCGAGCCGGTACAACTGGCGGCGCGCCCCGTGCATACCGAAGGTCGCCGCTGCACGGTGGAGGCGGAGCTTTCCTCGGGCGGCAAAGTTACGGCGACCTGCCGGGGCACCTTCGTTGCTGTCAAAGAGGGGCATCCGGCGTATCATCGCTGGTGATGGCGCTCCCCAATTTGCTGTTTCCGACCGTGCTCGTGGGCAGTTACCCGCAGCCCGAATGGCTCATCGATCGCAAGAAGCTCGCCGGGCGGTTCCCACCGCGCGTGCGCGCCAAAGAGCTGTGGCGCATCCCGGAGCCCTTCCTCGCAGAAGCGCAGGACGACGCCACGGTGCTGGCCATTCGCGCGCAAGAAGCCGCCGGCCTCGACATCATCACGGATGGTGAGATTCGGCGCGAGAGCTACAGCAATCGCTTCGCCACCGCGCTCGAAGGCGTGGATCTCGACAACCCCGGCATAGCTCTCGATCGCTCCGGGCATCCCAATCCGGTGCCGCGCATCACCGGGACGATCCGCCGCAAACATGCGGTGGAGGTGGACGACCTGAAATTTCTGAAACGGCACACCAGTCGCGCCGTCAAGATCACCGTGCCCGGCCCGTTCACGATGGCCCAGCAGGCGCAAAACGACTTCTATCCGACCGAACGCGCGGCGGCGCTCGACTACGCCGCCGCCGTCAATGACGAGATCAAGGATCTGTTCGCGGCCGGAGCGGACGTCGTGCAAGTGGATGAGCCGTACATGCAAGCGCGCCCGGAGAAGGCGCGCGAGTTCGGGCTCGAGGTGCTCGAGCGTGCGCTCGATGGGGTGACCGGCAATACGGCGCTGCACATCTGCTTTGGTTACGCCGCGATCATTCACGCGCGCCCGTCGGGTTATTCGTTCCTGCCCGAGCTCGCCCACTCGAGCTGCCGGCAGATCTCGATCGAAACCGCGCAATCGAAGCTCGACTGCAAGGTGCTCGCCGAGCTGCGCGGCAAGAAGATCCTGGTCGGCTGCATCGATCTCAGCGACATGAACGTCGAATCACCAGAGGTGGTGGTGGAGCGCGTGGAACGGGCGCTCGAGTTCGTGCCACCGGAGAATGTGGTACTGGCCCCCGATTGCGGCATGAAGTACCTGCCGCGCGACGTGGCCTTCGGCAAGCTGCAAGCCATGGTCGAAGCCGCCAAGCGCTTGCGCGCGCGGTACTGAGCGTGAAGGAAGGGTTGTTCACGGGGGCGCCCGTTGTTGCAGGGCTGCCTGTTGCAGGGCTGCCTGTCACAAAGGAACTACCGGCCGCAAAGGAGCTTCCGGCGGTCCGCGCACTGCCGGATCCGTTCACGTTCCTGGGCGGTGCGAAGGTGCAGGGCGTTGCGGATTGGCCCGCGCGGCGGCGCGAGCTCGCGGAGCTGATTCAGCACTACGCCTACGGTTACTTGCCCGCGCCGCCCGACGCAGTGCGCGCCGAGCTCGAAGCGGGGCGGCTCACGATCAGCGTGGCGGCCGGAGGCCGTCGCGGCGCCTTCGACGTGCAGGTGACGCTACCGCCAGGCCTCGGCCCCTTCCCCGCGTTCATCTTCGCCGGCGCTCCGGGCGGGCGCACCGCGCCGCCGCTCGAAACGTTCATCGACCGCGGCTACGCCGTCTTGCGGCTCGATACGAACGCGATCGCGAGCGACACCCATCCATCGCGGGGCGTGTTCGCCGATCTGTACCCGGGCGCGGACGCGGGCGTGCTCATGGCCTGGGCCTGGGCGCTGCATCGGGTGGTGGACGCCGCTGCCCAGGTGCCGGGGTTGGAGGCGCGCCGGCTGGCGGTGAGCGGCTTCTCGCGCTGGGGCAAGGCGGCGCTGCTCGCCGGGGCTCTCGACGACCGCATCGCGCTCACGGTACCGAGCTCCTCGGGTCTGTCAGGCGTGGGCCAATACCGCTACTTCTACGAGTCCCCGGCGGACGCCAGCACGCGCAACGAGAAGATCGGCAACATCATCGGCTACGCGCCGCAGTGGTTCACGCCGCGCTTTGCCGAGTTCGAGCACACGCCGGATCGGCTACCCTTCGATCAACACGAAGTCATGGCGATGGTCGCACCACGCGCGCTCTTGATGAGTACGGGGAAAGAAGACCATTGGTGCAATCCACGCGGCAGCGCGCTCTCGTTCCGCGCCGCCCAGAAGGTGTTCAACTTCCTCGGCGCGCCCCTCGCGCTCGGTTGTTCCTGGGACGCCGCCGGGCACGAGCTCACCGCCAAACACATCGGCGACATGCTCGACTTCGCCAACCTGCATTTTGCCGGCACCACGCTGACGCGCAACTTTCAAGAGCTGCCGGACGAATTCACAGATGAGCCAGACGCGCATCCGTGGCAGGCGCCGTGAGGGAATAACAAAGGAAGCAGCGGGGCGGCTGCCGAACCAGGGGCGGCTGCAGCGGTAATGACAGCAGCGGTAGCGGCGTTCGAGCGACCTCCTGACCCGACGGGGATAGGTGCGTCATCCGCGTTTGACGGTTCGTACACGAACCGCGCCTCGACGTGCGAAAGGTGTCCGGGTCGGGCCCGCAGTGGCTCCCGCTCAAAGCCCGATCAGCGCCGGCAACTCTGCCATGTCGCGGAACACCTCCGCGCCCGCGGCCGCGAGGCTTTGAGGGTCCGTATCCGTGGCGTAGCCCAACACGCGCATGCCGGCGGCCACCGCGGCGCGCACGCCGCTCGCGGAGTCTTCGATCACGATCGATTGGGCCGCCGTAAACCCCGATCGCTCGGCAGCGTGCAGGAACAGATCCGGAGCGGGCTTGGGCCGCGCCACCATCGAGGCCGTGTAGACGCCTTGCCCAAAGTAGCGCGCGAGATCACAGACCGCGAGGGACAGCCGCACGCGGGGCAACTGCGATTGCGACGCCACACAACGGGGTATGCCTCGCCGCTCGAGCTCGTCGAGCACCGCACGCACGCCGGGCACTGCCCTGAGCTCCGCTTGAAAGAGCGCAGCCGTCTCCATGGCCAGCGTGTACATCCACGTCGAGGGCAGGCTCGCGACCAGCCGACTCTCGATGCTGCGCGCGATGTCAGGGAAGGCGCGGCCCTTGAATTCGCGCCCCGCCTGCTCCGCGGTGAGCGGCCAGCCCCAGGCACTGAGCAGCTCGGCCTCCACCCGGCACACCAGCCGCTCGCTGTCGACCAACACCCCGTCACAATCGAAAATGATGAGCATCGCGAGCTCTCTTCTCCAGCGGATCCGGCCCAGTGCCGGCTGGCGAGCGGTTTACCTCAGGCCGGCGCCATGAGCGGAGGTTTCGCCCCGTCCGGATCCAAGAACCGGATTGCGAGCGGCCGGCGGCGGAACTATCCCTACACCTCGTGTCCGCCGAAATCGTCGATCTTTTCAGCGATACCGCCACCCAGCCCACGCGCGGCATGCGCGAAGCGATGTTGGCCGCGCCGCTCGGAGACGAGCAGCGCCGCAGCGACCCGACTGTGCTCGCGCTGGAAGAGCGCATCGCCGGCCTGGTCGGCAAAGAGCGCGCCGTGTTCATGCCATCGGCGACGATGGCGAACCAAGTAGCGGTCGCGCTGCACTGCGCGCCGGGGGACGAAGTGCTCTGCCACCGCACTGCGCACGTGATCAACAGCGAGGGCGGCGGCCTGGCCGCGAACGCCGGCGTGCAAGTCATGGCGCTGTCGGGCGAACGCGGCATCTTTGACGCCGCCACGCTGCTCGCGGCGCTCCGCATCGACGATCCACATCAACCGACCAGCCGCGCCGTGGTGGTGGAGAACACCAGCAACGGCGGCGGCGGCAGTGTCTGGCCGGACGAGGCATTTTTCGGGGTGAAGCGGGTGTGCAGCGATCGCGGGCTCGCCTTGCACGTGGACGGAGCCCGGCTTTTCAATGCGGCGGTCGCGCGTGGCGTCGAGCCGAGCCACTGGGGCCAGCACGCCGATAGCGTGCAGGTCTGCTTCTCGAAGGGGCTCGGTTGCCCGTTCGGCGCCGTGCTCGCGGTGGACGCCAAACACGAACGTCAGGTGCGGCGCATCAAGCAGCGCCTCGGAGGCGCCTTGCGCCAGGCCGGCATCGCGGCGGCGGCCATGCTGTACGCGCTCGATCACCACGTGCAGCGCCTAGCGGACGACCACCGCCGGGCGGCGCGGCTCGGTCAGGCCTTGTCCCAGTTCGAGGCGCTCGAGCTCGGGCCGGTGGAGACCAACATCGTCTATTTCCGCTACCGGCCGGGTAACGCGTCCGGCTTGGCCGAACGGCTGCGCCGGCAGGGGGTGCTGGTGTCCCTCGGCGGACCGGATCGGCTGCGCGCGTGCACCCATCTCGGCATTTCGGACGATGGGCTCGAGAGGGCCATTCGCGGCTTTGCCGAGGCACTTCGCGTTTAACGATTGACCCGTTGGCCCACGTGGGTCAATACGACGTGCCCAAGGTCATTGTCCTGAGAATGGACGCGCGGTAACCTGCCGCCCGCTTCCAAGGAACTCAGGTTCAAAGAATTTAGGAGTCCGTCACGCATGGCTCGTGTCACCGTCGAAGATTGCCTCGAACAAGAGGAGAACCGGTTCGCGCTCGTTCTGCTCGCTGCTAACCGCACGCGTCAGCTCATGAAGGGCGGCCAGTGCCTGGTACGCGGCAACAACAAGAGCGCGGTGATGAGCCTGCGCGAAATTGCCGACGGAAAGGTGCGCTTCCACCGCGAGAGCCTCGAAGTCATACGCGAGTGGTTGGACGAGCGCGGCGCAGAAATGCGCTAGTACGCGGTTCCAGCGAAGCGATGGGAATTTCGAGTGCCCGCTGGGGCGAGGGCATCGAAATTCCCGCTTTTGCCCCCGATCTGAACGGCTCCCTTCTCTACATTGGCCTCGATTCATAGAATCGAGGCCCCCCGGCGCGCTACGGGCCTCGATGTGGGCCCGTCACCAGTCGACGCGGAAGCGCACACCGGCCGTGCGCGGCGGGTTGTAGAAGCGCAGGTTCAGGCCCGGCGTCGAGATGATGCTGGTGGAGTAGAACATGTCCGTCACGTTGTTGACGAAGGCGCCGAGGGAGATGCGCCCGTCGGGGTGCTTCCAGCCGGCACCGATGTCGAAGCGCGTGTACGTCGGCACCACGTCGGTCAAGCGCTGGGCGCCGCCCGGCTCCTGCAACGGAATGGTGTCCAGGTTGCGCGGGATCATCTCGCCTGGAGCGGGATCGAGCAGGTTGCCCTCGCCGTTGTACACGCTCATGTAGTGCTTGCCGCGGGTCTGGGCCGAAATCACCCAGTCGAAGTTACCGAGCGCCGTGACGAGCAACTGCGAGAGCGTGTAGTTGATCGTGTACGCGGACACGCGCGGTAGCCAGTTACCGCCCAGATCCACGTTGTAGTTGTTGGCGGCCGTGGTGGAGATGCGCGTATCGCGGGCAATCGTGTTGTCGGGGAACTTGGCGTGCATGAGCAGCACGTGCACTTCCGCTTCCAGCCCCGCCGGCAGGCGATAGATGATGTCCGCGTCCACCCCGTACATGGGCGTGGTGTTCTTGGCGTTCTGGCGCACCGCCGAGTTAGGGGAGGCCTGATTGTCGTTCTCTGCGTCGGTGCCGTCCACCTCCTGGCCCACGCTGGCGATGGTCTGAAACACCAGATCGTCGTAGCGGTAGGTGAACGCCGACACGTTGACCTTGAGATCCTTCTCGAAGAACGTGTTCTTGCTGCCGAGCTCGAAGGACAACACGCTCTCCGGCTCGTAACCCGAGTTGTACACCTGATCCGCCATGAGCCCCGGCGCGGTGTCGTTGAAGCCGCCGGCTTTGTGACCGGTGGTGGCCGTGAAGTAGAGCAGGTTCTCTTTGGTGAAGTCGTATTCAGCCCCGGCGCGCCAGTCGTAGAAGTTGTAGCCGACGCTGTTGTTCTGCGGGATCTGATCCAATAGCGTGGCGGGAAAGCCGGTCTGTTTGACCCCGAATTGGCAGCGCAGACCGCTGCCGTTGGGATTGTCGATCAAGCGGCTCTGCTGCTCCTGGCCCTCCAGGGCTGTAGGAGGATCGACGCACAGGAACTGCGGCAAGGTGTCGCGCGCACCGAAGCTGTCGATGCCGGCCAGGAACAGGTTGACGCGGTTGGTGACGGTGGGGCCGCCCTCTTCGTAGTCGTACTGGGTGCGGTTCAGCCCTTCGAACCGGAAGCCTTCGGTACCCAGGCGCACCGGATTCTCCGCGTTGCTCGGGAAGCGCTGGAACAGCGCCCACAGGCCGTTCTCGCGCGACTTGTCCTCGCGCGTGGCGCGGAAGCCGCCGAGCACGCGCAGATCCTCCGTCACGTCGAACGTCGCGTCCAGGTAGCCGGCGATCGAACCGCCCGCCACGTCGGGCATGTTGAACTCGCCGCCAGCGAAGCTGTTGGCGGGGTCCGCGTTCTGACCCAAAAAGACCTGTTGGTCCTCATTGAAATAGAAGCCACCCACGGCCCAGCGCAGCCGCGACGTATCCGGCGCGAACAGCCGGAGCTCGGCGATCAAGGACTGAGAACGCGAGTCCCAGAAACCGTTGGTGAAGGCGTCGACCTGATCTTCCGAGCCGAGCTCGTTGTTGTAGCCGTAGTTGGGAACCACGGCACCCGCGTTGGCACCGGTGACCTGATCATAGGTGAGCCGGCGATAGCTGGCCGAAGCCTGGATGCTGAATGGCCCGGTATCGAAGGTGAGCTCGGCGCGGTAGCCTTCGTGCACCATGTCCACGAAGGGGTTCATGCCGCGGTAGTAGACGCGCCGCGGATTTTCGAGATCGGCAAAGTCGAACGGGATGATGTCGCCGGCTTCGTCCGTAGCAGAGAGCGGGCCCTGGTAGTTGGCACCCAGGTAACCCGTGCCGCGCTCGCGCGTGTAGTCATAGCCGAGCAGCGCGGTGAAGCGCTTCGTGGGCTGATACAAGAGCTGCGCGCGGTACGCGTAGGAGTCCGCGTTTTCACCCGCGGTGTTGTCATAGACCGGGCCGGCGTTGACGTAATACGGATCGTGGACTTCCGTGAAGCCCGCGAAGCGCATCGCCAGCGCATCGCCGATCGGGATGTTGACCATGCCCTGATAGCGGCGCTGGGCAAACGTGCCGAAGGTGGCCTCGGCGTTGGCGCCGTACTCCCCGAGCGCCGGGCGATTCGAGACAATGTTCACCGAACCACCCATGGCGTTGCGGCCGCGCAACGTGCCTTGGGGCCCGCTGTTCACCTCGACGCGCGCGATGTCGAAGAACATCGAGCCGACGCCGCGAGGCCGCGGGATGTAAACGCCGTCGATGTGCAGCGCCACCGCAGGGTCACCGAGTTCGGTGTTGTTATCCGAGCCAACGCCGCGGATGAAGATCTCGGTGTTGCCTTCCTGCACGCCGATCTGCAGCCCGGGCACCATCGCCGCCATTTCGCGCGCGTTGGTGATGCCGATGGCCGCCAGCTTCTTCTCCGAGAACGACGCTGCGACGCCCGAGTAGTCCTGCAAGTCCTTCTTGCGGCGGTCGACCGTGACGACCACTTCGTCGAGCGGCCGCCCGTCGGCGCCGAGATCACCCCCGGCCATGGGATCTTCGGTGGGATCGTCGAGCGGAATCTCGGCCATCGCTTCACCTTCCGCGGGCGCCGCTTCGGCAGCGGGCGCTTCCGCGGGAGGAGCAGCAGGCGGCGCCGCAGCGGGATCGGCAGGCGCCGCAGCGGGATCAGCGGGCGCATCAACCGGCGCCGGGTCCTGAGCCGAGGCGAGCGAGGAGATCAGCAGCAGACCCACGGCACCGAGAAGCGAGCCGGCGCCTCGTACCGATGGCCCGCGACGGCCACGAGGATTCAAAGGGTTTGCAGCATCTCGGGTGGCGAGGTCTCCGGTGGGTGTCTGACGAGCGCCATGGGCGCTAAGCTCCACATTGATTGCAGCCATCTCGTGTCCTGCCTCGTCTCTTGGGTGGTATCGCGCGCCACTCTCACACCCTCGTTCGAGGGAGTGCTCTCGATCGGTAGCCGCTGCCCGTCTCGGGCTCGAGCGACAGCAGCTCATGACGAACGTAAGCCCTTTTTGAGCCCCTCGATTGGTAGTGGGCGTGTGCAGATCAGTCAAGCTTTCCGTCCTGCCCTGACGCCGAGTGAAATGAGCGCGCGAGTGTTCATCGCGACGCGGCATGCACGACGCGCTGACGCTGCGGGCACATGCGCCTACATCCTTCGACGACACACGCGTCAGCCCGCCCAAGCACGCGGTACGGCAACGTTTCCAGGGGGTCATCCGCGCTTGACGCAGCAGTCGAGTTCCACGAAGGCTGGCTCGATGATGGCGGCGGCGAAGTGAAAGTCCTGTACATTGGGGGTAGCGGTGAAATCTCTTACAGCTGCGTGCTGGAAAGCCTCGCGCTCGGCCACGATGTCGTGGTGCTCAATCGGCAGCGAACTCTGCAGGAACTGCCAACCGCGGTGCGCCAGATCGCGGGGGATCTGAGCAGCCCTGATGGCTATGGGGCGCTCGGCAACGAACGCTTCGATGCAGTGTGTCAGTTCTTCGCTTTCGACTCGGCGCGCATCGAACAGGATCTAAAAACCTTTGGCGGCCGGACGGACCAATACGTGTTCATCTCGAGCGCGTCGGCGTACTCGAAACCCATCGAGCGTTTCACGCGCATCACCGAGGACACTCCGCTCGACAACCCGTTCTGGGAATACAGCCGGAAGAAGGCCCGCATGGAGGCCGAGCTCCTCGGGGCCCACCAGCGCGGGCAGCTGCCCGTCACGATTGTCAGGCCGAGCCATACCTATCGCCGGCGCCTGCCGAGCGCGCTCGGCGGCGGGGACTGGACCGCCCGGCGGCTCGAAAAAGGGCTGCCCATCATCGTGCATGGCGACGGGACGAGCCTGTGGACTTTGACGCACGCCAGCGATTTCGCTAGGCCTTTCGCCCGCTTGCTGGCCAACCCCGGGGCTCTGGGCGAAGCGTTTCACATCACCTCCGAAGGCGTCCACAGTTGGGACGAAATCCTGACCCAGATGGCCCGCGCGCTCGGCGTCGAAGCGCGCCTCGTGCACGTCGCGAGCGACACGTTGGTGCGCTACGAGCCCTCCTGGCGCGGCCCGCTGCACGGAGACAAGGCGCCTTCCACGCTGTTCGACAACAGCAAGGTCAGCCGCGTCGCGGGCCCGTTCCCCACCACCGTCTCGATCGAAGAGGGCTTTGCCATGGCCGCCAAGGAGGTGCGCCAGCGCCTTGCCCAGGGCGCGGGCGTGGACGTCGAGCTGGACGCAAAGGTCGAGCGGATCCTCCAGGATCAGCAGTCCGCGGGCTGATTCAGCGGGCGCGCCCCGGACGCGCTATAACGTAGCGGAAGCGCCGTGGACGAGCCGTCGATGTTCGAGCAATTGGGGGGGGAACCCGTCCTCAGGGCCCTGGTCAATCGCTTCGTGGATCGCATGTTCGCCGATCCGATGATCGGCTTCATGTTCCAGAAGGCCAATCGCGCGCGCATCAAGGAGAAGGAATACGAGCTCGCGGCCCAGCATCTGGGCGGCGGCGTCCCCTACACGGGCAGGCCTATCGGCGAGGCGCACGCGCGCCACCCGATCATGGGCGGCCAATTTGACCGGCGGCTCGAGCTCTTGCGCTCGATTCTGGTCGACGCCGGGGTGGCCGCACACATCACCGCGCATTGGATTGGGTACACCGAAAACCTCAGAGCCGTGATCACCCGCGACGCGAGCGGAATGTGCACGGCCGATCCCAGCCCGTCATCCCATGGCCGCTGACCTGCGCCCCTCGATCGGCGCGGCCCGGCTCGCGCACTGCGCCGCCGCCGTATTTCTGGGCTGCGGCGGGGTGTCGCAAATCGGCGGGTCCACCCTTCCTGTGTCGAGGCCCGCCCCGGGGCCCGCTCTGACGCACCCGGCACCCGTCGTTGTGGCCCCGGAACCGAGCGCGCCCAGCACGGCGGTGACCGCCTACGCCGGGCGGTCTCTCGGCACATTCCGCAATACCTACTACGACTTTCCGCAAGCACGGGATTACAGCGACAGCGAGACGACGCTCTTGTTCGACGCGCGCTGCAAGTCGCTCGGGCGTGTCCCGACGGGGTTTCATGACGCCGTCTGCGTACAGGGGAGCGGCCAGCTAGCGAATGGGGGTACCGTCAGCTTCGCCAAGCGAGATTGCCCGTGCGCGCGGCTATGCCCTCGCACCGGGCAGCGCATCTGCTTCGACGCACTCGATCCGACAGCCTTTCCCTACGGCCGTGGCGCGCTCGGGCAAGCGGTCGTGCCGCTCAGCAGCGTGGCCGTCGATAGCGAGCGCATCGCCCTCGGTACTATGCTCTTCATTCCCGAATACGCCGGCCTGCCTCGCGACGCGGGCGAGGGAACCGCGCACGACGGCTGTTTCCTGGCCCACGACCGCGGGGTCAAGGTCCGCGGCTCACATGTCGACATCTTCACCGGAGGTGAAGCCGCGACCCGCCGCTGGAATCAGCTCATGCCGAGCAACCGCGGCGTGACGGTCATCCTCGACAGCCCGAACTGCCCCCAGACGGCCGCGGTCAACGCGCTTCGGCCGACGCAAACAACCAGCGGCCCTTGATCGCTTTCAAGGTGTGACGCTCGCGCCGCGCGTCTGCGCCCTGCTCCGCGAAAAACGCCACCTCGACCTCTGACACGCCATCGTTGGTCTTGGCCGGGCCGAGCTCCATCACCCCGGGCGGATCGGCGTCTGCCGTCGCCGCCGATTGCACGGCTTCGGGGTGGAGCGAACGACTCAGAAAGCGCGTTTCTCCAACCAGCGGAGCCACGAAACGCGCTCGCACCAGCGCTTCCGGGCTCGACGCGCCAGCGTCGAACACGCTGCGGCAGCACTTCTTGAATTTTTGCCCGCTGCCACACAGGCACGCGTCGTTGCGGCCCAGACGCACGCGGGGGCCCACGACCGGCTGCGGATGGAGCTCCGTGCCGTCGAGGTACAACCAATTGCCGTTGTTGCGCTTGAACATCGCACGCTCGTGGTGGCGCTGCGGCTCACCCTGCATGCTGTATTTGGCGACGAACTCCACCTCGCCAGTGTCATCCTTTTCGCCGCCCGCCTGGGTGCTCAAGATCTCGAGCCCGTGCCAGTCCGCGTTCGCTGACCAAGCCTTTGTGCTTTCGCGATCGACGCCGGCGGACCCGTCGGGGTGCAGTGACGCGAGCAAGAAGTCGACCTCACCTTTGACGTACGCGCTGTAGCGCGCACGCATCAGCGCTTCGGCGCTCTCGGCTTTGGCAGTACCCGCGATGATCGGCCCGCAACACTTGGCATACTCAGCTTCACTTCCACACGGACAGCTCAACGGATTTTTCCTTCCACAGGGCGTTCCGAACCCGAGCTCGGAACGCGCGATTGCGCCGGGGAGGCTTGCCACGGCTCCGGCGCGAACTGAAGCTTTTTCAACCCCGCGCGGCGAGGCCCCCGAGGAGCTTCGCGTGTAGACCGCCGAAGGTGCCGTTTGACAGCACCGCGATGACGTCTCCGGGCCGCGCTTCCTGGCACACACGGGCCACGATCTCGTCCGCGCTGTCGCACGGGTCGGCGGCCACGCCGAGTTGCCGCAGCTCGGCGCACACACACTGGATGTCGAGGCGCTCTGCCTCCGGCAAGTCCCTCGCCACCTTGCCGAGCAGCACGCGATCGCTTGCCGCAAAAGCCGGCGGGTACGCCGCTTGGTGCAGGTTGCGGCAAGCCGTGGCGCTGCGCGGCTCGAACACCGCGAAAAGCTTGCCCTCCCCGTGGCGAGTGCGCAGCGCCAGCAACGTCTCGTGCACCGCCGTGGGATGGTGCGCAAAATCGTCGTACACGAATACGCCGCCCGGCGTGCCCAAGAGCTCCTGGCGCCGCTTCACGCCTCGTTGTGTCGCGAGCGGCGTGCGCAAACTCGCGACGTCCACGCCGTAGCCATGCGTCACGGCCGCCAGCGCGGCTGCGGCATTGGCGAGATTGTGCCGGCCCATCAACGGCGTTGCCCAACGCCCAGCGCTCACGCCGCCGAGGAACAGATCGAAGCTCGTCCCCGACGCGTCCGCGGCCGCCGGCGCGACCAACCAATGGGGTGCCACGCCAAACGTCGGCTGTCCCTCGAGCGCATACCAGACGATTTGCACGTTGGCGTGCGCCGAGAGCATGCTCACCACTCGAGGATCAGCGGCGTTGGCGACGATCAACCCTTTTTCAGGCAAGCTGCTCACGAGGCGTTCGAAAGGTCGGACATAATCCTCGAGGGTCGGATAGATGTCGACGTGGTCGTGCTCCATCGACGTGACGATCACGACCTCGGCGCGGTAGTGTAAAAACTTCGCCGTCTTCTCAAAAAAGGCGGTGTCGTATTCGTCGCCCTCGATCACGAAGGGCGGCGCGCTCTTCAACAAGCTGCGCGGGCCGCTCGCGGGAGCGCGAAAGCTTCGTCCGAGCCCGTGCGGAACGCCGCCGATGAGGTAGCCCGGAGCGAGCCCCACCGCTTCGAGCAGACCTGCAGCCAGCGCGGACGTCGTGGTCTTGCCGTGTGTGCCCGTCACCACGAGCGGGCGGGTGCCGGGCAACACGAAGCGCGACAGCACTCCGCCGATGTGGGTGTAGGCGAGCCCGGAATCGATGGCGAAGCGCGCCTCGACGTTGTCGGGGCGGCACAAATTGCCTACGACGACGAGCTCGGGCCTGTCGGCCAAATT
Organism: Deltaproteobacteria bacterium; assembly: GCA_043780025.1. Classification (GTDB taxonomy): domain Bacteria; phylum Myxococcota_A; class Polyangia; order Polyangiales; family Polyangiaceae; genus SZUA-265. The sequence goes on along the minus strand of JAYWEH010000122.1, from coordinate 9,019 downwards.
GGCCGCACTGAAGCCGCGCCGGCATTCCACGCCCCATTCCGCGAGGAGCGGACCAATCGGTGGATCGAAGGCGATGTCGCTTCCCGTCACCGCGTGCCCCATGGAACCCAGCAAACCCGCCAGCGGGCCCATGCCGGTCCCGGAGACCGCCACCACGTGGATGCGCATGAATAAGCCTTTACACGGTTCGCACTGAAGCCGCCAAGTCGGCACTCGATCATCACCGTTCCGCTCTCCGGGTGAACAGCGGTGCGGGCAGAATGCCGCGATCGGGCGTATTCTATCCAGCAGTTGTAGCTAGACGTCATGGCAGTTGAAGATCGCATTACCCGCGTCCTCGAGCAGGCTGAAGCCGAGGGCGAACTGGGGTCGGGTTTGCGGCAACGCTTGCAGGTTGCTGTCAAGCAAGCGTTTGCCATCGAACGCACGCGGCTGCGTTCCGAAAAAGTTGTGGCGATGTCGGAAGAGGACGCGGTGCGATATCGCATCATCTCCGAGCTCGCCACCGACTGGGTGTACGCCGCGCGGCGCGAAGACGAACGCGGAGCCGTGCAGCTCGAATGGGCGACCGAAGCTTTCGAACGCATCACCGGCTACTCCGTCGGCCAGCTCAACGAAAAAGGCGGGTTCCGCGCCATCGTCGCCCCGGACGATCTGGAGGAGTTCGACGCGGCGGAGAGCAACGCCGCGGACGGACCGAGCGTACTCGAGTATCGCATCTCCACGCGCACCGGTGAGGAATGCTGGCTGCGCGACTACCGGCGCGCCGAGCTCGACGGCTCCGGAACGCGTGTCGTGCGCGTGTTCGGCGCCGTCAAGGAGATCACCGAAGAGAAGCGCGCCCAGGAGGCGCTGCACGACGCCATGCTGGAGCTCGAACAGCGCGTCGGCACGGAGGTGGCGCGTTTTCGCGCGGTGCTCGATCAGGCCGGTGAGACCATCCTGGTCATTGACCCGCGCTCGCTCGCGCTCGTGGACGTCAACGACACGGCCTGCCGCGCGTTCGGCTACAGCCGCGAGGAGCTGCTCGATAAGACCATCGAAGACGTGCAGGTCGGCAAACCGCCGTGGCTCGGCCATACCGCTTCGGATCTCAGCGAGCATGGGCTCGCCTTGGAGCAGCTGTACCAGCGCCGCGACGGCAGCACCTTCCCCGTCGAAGTCACGGTGTTTCTGCGGCGCTTCATCGGCCAGGACTACCTGGTGGTGGTGGCGCGCGAGATCACCGAACGCAAGAACCTGCAGGCGCAGCTCACGCAGTCCGATCGGCTCGCCAGCGTCGGGGTGCTGGCCGCCGGCGTGGCGCACGAGATCAACAATCCTCTCGTGTACATCATGAACAACCTCTCGTACGTGCTGGCGCACTTGCCCGAGGGGCTGGACGAGCTCGGCAATGCGCTGCGCGAGGCGCGCTCGGGCGCCGAACGCGTGCGCGACATCGTGCAAGACTTGAAGACGTTTTCGCGCTCGGACAGCGAAAAGATGGAACCAATGGACGTGCGCGCGATCCTCGACTCCACGATCAAGGTGGCGCACAACGAGATCCGGCACCGCGCCCAGCTGGTGCGCAACTACTCCGACATTCCGCTGGTCGATGCCAACGCACGGTTGGGCCAGGTTTTCCTCAACCTGATCTTGAACGCGGCGCACGCCATCGGTGAAGGCGACGTCAGCAACAATCAGATCGCGGTGAGCGTGGATCGGCGGGACGGCACGCGCGAGGTGCTGGTCAGCGTGCACGATACGGGTGCCGGCATCCCGCAAGAGCGGCTCGCCAAGATCTTCGATCCGTTTTTCACCACCAAACCAATGGGGCTCGGCACCGGGCTCGGCCTGTCCATCTGCCGCAACATCACCGAGGCGCTCGGCGGCCGCATCGAGGTCACGAGCCAGGTGGGCGTCGGCTCGACGTTCACCGTCGTGCTGCCGTACAGCGAGCAGCGTGCCGCCGGGCAGCTCATGCCGAGTTCGCGCCCGCCCGCACAGTCGACGCGCTCGCTGCGCGTGCTCGTGGTGGACGACGATGTGTTCGTGGCGCGATCGATCCGCCGTCTGCTCCGGCCGCAACACGACGTTACGCTGGCGCTGAGCGGGCGCCAGGCCTTGAGCCTGATCCGCAACGAAGACTTCGACGTCATCTTTTGCGACGTGATGATGCCGGAGATGACCGGCATGGAGTTGCACGCGGCCGTCAGCAAGCACGATGAACGCCTGTCCGAGCGGTTCGTATTCATCACGGGTGGGCCGTTCACGCCCGAGGCGCGGCAGTCGTTCGACAACGTCACCAATCTCTGTATTCAGAAACCGTTCACGCCGAACGACCTAGCCAACGTGCTCGAATCGGCGATTCTGTCGAGCCAGCCGCAGCAAGTTCACATCGGCTGAACCGACGGCTGAGCCGAACTAGACCTCGGAGCCGGACAGCGGCGCGAACAGGTCCGAGAGGTCGCTCTCCGACAAGGCGACGCGCGCCCCCGCGCCAGCGCCAGCGCACAAGCCCGTCGCCAGCTCCTGCTTGCGGCGTTGCAACTCCAGCATGCGCTCCTCCACACTGCCGGCCACGATCAGCTGGTGCACGAAGACGGGCCGCGTCTGGCCGATGCGGTGCGCGCGATCGGTGGCCTGGGCCTGAGCCGCGGGGTTCCACCAGGGGTCGTAGTGGACAACGGTGTCGGCCGAGGTGAGGTTCAGGCCGGTGCCGCCCGCTTTCAAGCTGATCAGGAACACGTCGGCGTCCCCGCGTTCGAAGGAGTCCACTTCGCGCTGGCGATCAGTGGTGGCGCCGGTGAGCTTCAGGTAGCCGATCTTCCTACTGCCAAGGCCTTCGGCGATCAGCTCTAACATGCTGGCGAATTGCGAGAACACGAGCACCCGGCGCCGCTCGGCCAGCTGCTGGCCGAGCAATTGAAAGAAGAACGTCAACTTCGCCGAGGCCTGCACGCGGCGCGCGGCTTCAAAGTTCACGAGCCGCGGATCGCAGCAGACCTGGCGGAGCTTCATCAGCGCGTCCAGGATCGCGATCGTCGACCCTGACATGCCTTTGCTACGGATCACGCGGCGCACGTCGGCGTGGGCCGCCACGCGGATACTCTCGTATAAGCGGCGTTGCTCGCCCTCGAGCTGTATCAGCCGCACGAGCACGGTCTTGGGCGGCAAGTCCGGCGTTACCTCTTCCTTGGTTCGGCGCAAGATGAACGGCCCAACCACACGCCGAAGCGTGTCGAGCTGGCCCTCGTTTTGCTCATGCTCGATCGGCACGCGGTAACCGGTCTGGAATTCTCCCGCACTACCGAGCAGCCCCGGCATCAAGAAGTCGAACAGGGACCACAGGTCCCCGAGGTGGTTCTCGACGGGCGTGCCGCTCATGCAAAGCCGGTGATCCGCCGGGATGCGCCGAGCGACGTCCCGCGCAGTGGCGCGCGGGTTCTTGATCGCCTGCGCCTCGTCCAGGATCAAGTAGTGATAGTCGCCGGCGATCCAGCGCGCCTCATCCCGCACGAGCAGCGAATAGGTGGTGAGGATGACCTGCGCGCGCGAAAAATCTTCGCGGTGCCGCTCGTTGCCGTACCAAACGCCGACGCGGATCCCCGGCGCGAAACGCGCCAGCTCCCGCCGCCAGTTCTGCACCAGGCTGGTTGGCAAGACCACGAGGCTCGGCTTGTGTACGTCAGAGCGCCCGTGCTCGACACACAGATGCGCGATCACCTGCAGCGTCTTGCCAAGGCCCATGTCGTCGGCGAGCACGCCGGATAGGCGCGCCACTCGCAACGCTTGCAGCCAACGCACGCCGAGCGCCTGGTAGGGGCGCAACGTGGCTTTTAGCCCCACAGGCTCGGGCAAAGGCTGCTCCGCGACGTCGTCGACAGGGACAACCGAGAGCTGTCTTGCCGCTCGGTCATCGAGCAGACGGGGCCCGTAACGTTTGGGTGTTTTCTGCCGGCGCGCGAACGCATTCGCGAGCGCCTCGACCGAGGCCGCCTGGTAACGGGACACTGGCATCGGCATGTTGCGAGAGCGCCCTGAATACAGCTCCCGCAACACCGACAAGATCTCGGAGAGCAGATCCGCGGGGACGCGCAGGAAGCGCCGATCGCCGAGCGGAAGCGCCCAGAATTTCATGGAGCTGTTGGACAACCGCTCCAGGTTTTCGTTGCCGGGCAATGCGTCCAGCCACTCGATCAGAGCGTTCAGCAGATTGACGCGTTGGCCGTCGACCTCCACTCCGAGCTCACAATTGAACCAGTCCGGGCGCTCTGCGAGCGGCTGCACCGCCAGGTACCACGGCGCCTGCTCCTCCAGCACCTGATAGGGATAATCTGCGTCCACCTCGACTACGAAGCCGCGCGCGCGGAGCGCGGGCAGCGCCTGGGCCGAGAAAGCGCAATACGCGTGCGCGTCGCCGTCGACGGCGACCAGGTAGTTTGCAGGTGATCCGAAGCTGGCCTCGTAGCCTTCGAGGCAATCGAGCTCGACGGCGCCGAAACGTTCCAGCTCGGCGCGCGCCACAGCTTCCAGCTCGGCATCGCGGCTCACCGAAGCGACGCCGGACACCTCCGAGACGAAGAAGGACTGCCGCGGATCGGACGCCGGGATGCGAGTTCCCGCGTAGTCGAACGACAAACACAGCGCCGGCAGCGTGAACTCGTCCTCGACGCCGACCGGGCTAGGCTTTGGGCTCGGGCGTGAACGCGACGCGGAACTCAGAACGACCGAAGGCGGGCTTGGCGTTTCGGTCAGGACTTTTTCGGTGAACAGCCTCAGGTGAGGGATGGGAATGGGAGCTGCGATTCGCTTTGTGGCGGGTGGCACCTAGGGGCCGGTTATAGCGGGACTGTCCGCGAATGGAAAGGGGGCTATCCCAAGCGAGCCCCGATCACGAGCGCCAATCAATTGTCGAGGTCGATGTCGGAGCAGTCTTCCGCTTGACAATCGACGCCCGCCGAACACGCCTCATCGTCACAATCGACGCGGCAGCTACCGCCCAGACACGTGATCTCCAGATCGCACGAACCGGCGCCGCTGCAGGTAAGTCGGTTACGCTGCGCAAAGGTGCGCACCCGGGGGCAGCTCTGCGGCCCCGTGCATTCGAGCTGACACTCCGTGCCTTCACACGAGACCGTGCCACCGCAGGCTTGCAAGCCCGAGCATTCGAGCGTCATCAACTCGACGCTGCCGCCCACGCCACCACGGCACGAGCGCGCACCCGAGCAAACCACGTTGCAGTTGCCCTCGCAGACCACTTCGCGCGCGCACGACAGCTCGCCTTCGCAAGAGATCTCGCACTCCGCGAGTGGCCCACAAACCACGTTGTCGACGCACGCGCGCGTGCCGCAGCGCACCTCACACGGCTCGCCCGGCGGACACCGAACCTGTCCGACGGCGCAACTATCGGGAGCAGTGCAATCAAAGATGCACGCGCCGTCATCGCAAACGCCTCCGTTGCGCCCACATTGCTCCTGGCAACTGCCGTCACCCGGTGGCAGGTTGGGGCCGCCGCCCTGAGGCAATGCGTCGCTTGCATCACCCCCCGCGTCCGAGACCGGTGAGTCGCCACCGCCACCCGTTCCGCCCGGGCCGCCCGTTGCGCCACTGCCCCCACCCGTACCGCCGCTCGGCTCGGGCGCTTCAGCGTCGGGGGTTGGATCGGAAGCGCTGCCGCCGCCGATCACCGGCAGGGGCTCCAGCTCTTCTTCGGCGCTCCGAAACAGAGGACCCGGCTTGCCGTCACACGCGACCGCGCCCAAGGCCGGCACTAACAGCCCTATTCCGATCAACAGCCCGATACGTCTACGCGCCATGAGTCCTCGGATGCGCACTCTAGGCCTCGCCGATCGGGCCCGCCGCAAAAGAAAAATAACACTTCACTTTACCGGAGGTCTGGCGGCCCGGCGACTGTACAGGTGTTTCGTGCCGTTTTTCCGGCGGATCCGGGGCGCCGCTGTTCCGTATCGGCTTCGTATTGGCCCATGTTGGGCCGAATTGGCCCCTGATTGAACGCGTTCGGCCGGGCTCCTTCAACGCTGAATCACGACTTTGCCAAAGTGCTTGGCGCTTTTGAGATACCGATAGGCCTCGTGGACCGCGTCGAACGGGAATACCCGGTCAATCTCCGGAGCCACGGCGTTCACCTCGATGGCGCGGCACAGCTCCTCCAACATCTGCCGGCTGCCCACGTAAATGCCCCGCAGCGTCTGGCGCTTGAACATCACCTGCATGGGCGAGGGGTTGTGCTCGGGGTTGCCGCTCAATACCCCGATTAAGCTCACCGTGCCGCTGATGCGCGTGGCGGAGAGCGAGCGTTCGAGCGTGCCGGGCCCCCCCACTTCGAGCACGTGGTCGACCCCCACCCCACCCGTGAGCCGGAGGGCGCGTTTGTCCCAATCCGGGTGCTGCACGTAATTGATGGTCTCGTCGGCGCCGAGCGAACGCGCCCGCTCGAGCTTTTCGTCACTGCTCGAGGTAACGATGACGCGCAAACCCATGGTCTTGGCGAGCTGCAAGCCGAAGATGGATACGCCGCCCGTGCCGAGCACGAGCAAATTTTGACCCGGCTTCGGCCCCGCCGCCGTGATCGCGGCCCAGGCTGTCACAGCCGCGCACGGCAACGTCGCCGCTTGCTCGAAGGTCAAGCTCGGCGGTGCCGGCACGCAACCGCGCTCGCCGAGCACCACATATTCGGAGAGCACGCCGTCGACGGCCCCGCCCAGCGCCGAGGCATGCCCCTCCGCGGTGAGCTCGCCATCGTCCCAGTCCTGAAAGAAACTGCTGATCACGCGGTCCCCCGGTGCGAAGCGCGTGACGCCGGGGCCCACCTCGAGCACCTCGCCCGCCCCATCCGATATCGGCACGAGGGGCGGCGAGCGCGTCACCTTGTCATTGCCGGGGTAGCCCCCGCGCGGCATCGCGAGGTCGCGATAGTTGAGCGACCAGGCCTTCATCTCGATCAGCACCTGGTGAGGGCCCGGTCGGGGTTTTGGAAGCTCGACCAATTCGACGCTGGAGATGCCTTTGGGCTCGCGAATCTCGTAACGACGCATCTCACTCCTCCAACCGTACCATTGACTATGAACCGGGTGCGGTCGGCGCTAGCGTAACGAATTGATGCCCCGGAATCGACAACCGAGTGGATAACCTGACGCATACTCTGGCCGGCGTGGTCAGCGCCGATCTCGCGCTGTGGCTGTTTGAGCGGGTGCGGCCCTCGCGCCCCCCGTCGCGGAATTTTCGCACGCTCGCGCTCATGACGAGTGCGTTGGCCAGCAACGCTCCAGATATCGATTTCGTGTATGTCGGGATCACCGGCGGCAAATTGGGCTACCTGCTGCATCACCGCGGCCACACGCACACGCTGCTCGGCCTCTTGCCGCTGTCGGCGCTGTGTGTGGGTCTGGCTGTGCTGATCGAGCGAATGCTCGGCAGGCGCACGTCCCTGCGAGGTGCTGTCGGGCTGTTCGGGTTTGCTGTGTTTGGGGCATTTCTGCACCTGTGCATGGACTTCAGCAACAACTACGGGGTCCACCCGTTCTGGCCCTTCGACAACCGCTGGTTCTATGGGGATACCCTCTTCATCGTCGAGCCGTGGCTGCTCCTGGCGCTCGCGGGTGGCTCGATGGGGGCGCTCGGACGCTCCATGCGCGTGCTGATCGGCGTCGCGATGGCCGCCCTGCTCGCGCTCGGCTGGCGAGGTGACTACATGGGTCCGGGGCTGGCGGGCGCGCTCACCGTGTACGCGTTCGGCTGGTTGTGGTGGGCGCAGCGCGCCGCCCCGGCGGGGCGCTTGCTCGGGACCGTGGGCGTTTGCCTGAGTTTTCTGGGTTGCTCGCTGTGGGGTCGGTACGCCGCGCGCAGCGCTCTAGCCGAAGCGCTCGCCGCCGATACCGAGCTCAGCGTCGCCGAGCTCGTGTCCACCCCCGCGCCGGGCAATCCATTCTGCTGGCAGGTGCTCGCAGTGCAGCGTTCGCGGACCCAATACGTGGTCCGGCAGGGGCTGGTGGCGAGCTGGCCCGCGTTGCTCGAAGCGCGCGAGTGCGCGTGGCAAAGCGAAGGTAACACCGCGCCGCTCGCGCCATCGGCACTGGCGGTAAGCTCGCCCCGAGGGTATCGCGTGGTGTGGGGTCCCGAGTTTCGCGCGCCCATCGCGGAGCTCGTGCAGACACTGAGCGGAGACTGCAGGGCAGCGGCGTTTGCTCGTTTCGCGCGCGTGCCGTTCTGGATCCGGAAAGGTGACGCCACGACCCTGATCGGCGATTTTCGCTACGATCGATCACCGGCCGTCGATTTCGCCGAACTGCCGCTCGGCGGCGAGGCGCCCTGCCCTCGCTTCGAGCCGCCGTGGACGCCGCCGTTCGACGCTTCGGGCTGAGGTCAGGGCTTGCCGCCCTCGCTACCGACCATCAGGGACAGATTGGTGCGCGTCTTGTCGTCGGTCGCCACTGTCAGCCTGAGTTGACCGCTGCCCGCTCCTCTGCCAGCGTGCGCCACGGATGCAAGCAGAGCAAATTCAGCGGGTCAGTGTGGTCGGGGCCGGCCAGATGGGCTCGGGGATCGCCCAGGTCTGCGCCGCCGCCGGGCTCGAGGTGATCTTGAGCGACGTCAGTCAGGCCCACGCCGAACGCGCCGTGGAGCGCATGCAGGCGGGGCTGGACCGCTTGGTGGCGCGCGGCAAGCTCGGGCGTCAGGAGCGCCAGGACACGATCGGCCACATCACTGCCGCGGCGTTTCCGCCAGCCGACGTCGATCTGGTGGTAGAGGCCGCGAGCGAGGATCGCGCGCTCAAGCTGGACCTGTTCCGGCGTCTGGATCAAACGGTGCAGCCCGACGCCATCTTGTGTTCAAACACCTCATCCATCTCGATCAGCGCGATCGCCGGTGTGACGAAGCGGGCCGCCCAAGTTGCCGGGATGCATTTCATGAATCCGGTGCCGCGCATGAAGCTCGTGGAGGTGGTGCGCGGCGTGCAAACCAGCTCGGCCACTTTGGATTGCGTCGTGCGCTTCGCGCGCCTGCTCGGCAAGACGAC
>JAYWEH010000121.1:0-5705 GCA_043780025.1 Deltaproteobacteria bacterium | reverse complement strand
ATTGCCCTGGTCGCACGCCGTGTTGCGCGCGCTCGAGCTACCCGGTTGTCGCACCGCGCGCCACCCCGAGCAGTGGATTGCGGCGCGGCTCGGAGTTGAACGCAGCGTGGTCGAAGCGGGCCTCGAGGCTCTGCGAGCCACGGGGCAAGCGAGCAAGGTGCGCGGCAAATGGGGACTCGAGCGCGTCGTCACCATCGAGACCAGTCGTGACGTCGTGCGCGGTCGCGAGCGCAAGGCGGCCTGGGTGCGCGTCGCGCTGGAGCGACTGCAGAAAGGCGCTCCGGGCAACTACGGCTACAGCGTGTTTGCGATCACTCGCAAGGACCTGCGAAGGCTACGCCAGATTCATCTCGAATATGTGCGCGCCATGCAGGACGTGATCGCCGAATCCAACCCCGGCCAATGTGTAGGCCTCTATTGCGCCCAGCTCCTGGATCTGAGCTCCGTCGACAACGCGCTCAGGAATGCCTGAGCTCAGAGAAGCATTGGCTGGGACAGGACCGGATACCAGGCGGCAGGCATGCCATAGATTTGCCGCACGCCCTCGGCATCCCGCTCCGTGACGGCAAAGGTCGTGTTTTGGTTGCCCGCGCACTGGGGGTAGTGCATCGCCGAGTCGACGTCATAGCTCGTCAACTGGCGCCCGCTGATGTCGCCTCCGGTTTGATTCTCGCACGGCGTCGGGCTCCAGGCGTGCTCGTGGCGCAGGCCCAGGATGTGGCCCAGCTCGTGTCGCATGACTCCGCGACTGCCCGCGGCGCCCCAGACACCCGCCCACGGCCAGTTCGCGTAGTCGAAGCCGAGCGTGCCCTGCGTGTAGCCGCCGCACCAGCTGTTCTGCTGGCTGGACGGGAAATACGGAGGCGTCGCGCACGCTGCCTGGAAGTTGAGACCCGGAATCACCGCGACGTCGATGCCCGGCGCTCCGCCGGCACAAGCGCCATTCATGCCCTCGACGTATTCGAAGTGGAAGTTGGCCGCCATCTGCCAGTCCGCCGTGGCGTCTGCCATGTCCTGGATGGCCTGCGACTGGTCCGCTCCAAACGCATCGCTGACGCAATACGTAATCGTGAGCGCGTCCTCGCCGCGCTGAAAGGTCAGATCGAGACCCGTCGAGACCTGGGTGATCACCACCGATTTGTCGACCGCCTCGGGCTCCGGCGGCTGCATGCGGGCCGCGTAGTGTTCAAACAGCCCCGCTTCGTTGAAGAAGAGATCGAACTCGACCTGATAGATCGCTTCGCCGTCCACCATCAAACGCCGCGCCGAGTCTCGATACTCCTCGAATGCGGCGACGTCGACCGGCGCTGCGAAGAGCTCCGTGCGATCCGCATCGGAGGCACAACCGGCAACCAGTGCGACGCCGGCCAGCGCCGCGCCTGCACGTCTGCGATATTGCGTGGATTTTGGAGGGACGCCGTCGTGTTTGGGTGAATGATGCTGGTGCACGTGTTGTTCCGTTCGCGTTGAGCTCTCAGAGGAGCGTTGAGCTCTCAGAGGAGCATTGGCTGGGACAGGACCGGATACCAGGCGGCAGGCATGCCATAGATTTGCCGCACGCCCTCGGCATCCAAGTCGGTGATGTCAAAGGTCCAGATGTCGTTGCCGCATTGGGGGTAGTGCATCACCGAGTCGACGTCATAACTCGTCAACGGGCGCCCGCCGATTTCGCCGCCGCTGAGGACTCGAGACTCGCCGCAGGGAGGCACCGGCGTCGGGGCGAAGGCGTGCTCGTGGCGCAGGCCCAAGATGTGGCCCAGCTCATGGCGCATGACGGCGCGACTGGTCGCGTCGCCTGACCACGGCCAGCCCGCGTAGTCGAAGCCGAGCGTGCCTTGCGTATAGCCCGGGCACCAGCTGCCCTGCTGGCTGGACGGGAAATACGGAGGCGTGGCGCATGCGCCTTGGCCGGAGAAACCGGGAATCACGGCGACGTCGATACCTGTCGCTCCGCCGGCACAATCGCCATTCATACCCTCGACGTATTCGAAGTGGAAGTTGGCCACCATCTGCCAGTCCGTCGTGGCGTCTTGCACGTCCTGGATGGCCTGCGCCTGGTCCGCTCCAAATGCATCGCTGACGCAATACGTAATGGTGAGAGCGTCCTCGCCGCGCTGAAAGGTCAGATCGAGACCCGTCGAGACTTGCTGGATCACCACCGACTTGTCGACGGCGTCGGGCTCGGGCTCCCGCGGCTGGAGCCGCGCCGCGTAGTGTTCGAACAGCCCCGCTTCGGTGAAGAAGAGATCGAATTCGACTCGATAGATGGGTTCGCCGTCCACCATGAAGCGCTGCGCCGAGTCTCGATATTCCTCGAAGGCGGCGAGGTCGACCGGCGCCGCGAAAAGCTCGGTGCGATCGGCATCGGACGCACAACCGGCAACCAGCGCGACCGCGGCCAGCGCGGCCGCCAATCGGCGCCTTCTCATCGAGAACATGTCGATCGAAGGTTTGCAGTGTTTAGGTAGGGAAGGCTGGTGCACGTCTTGTCTCCGCTCGCAAATCTGGGCAAATAGCTGTGGCTCACAACAAATTGATCAGAGGCTGATTCCAGGCGACGGGCATGCCATACAGGTACCGGATGCCTACCCCATCGAGGTTTGTCAGCTCGAAGGCGGTGCCTGCGTCGCCGTCGCAGAACGGGTAGTGCATCACCGATTCGACGTCGTATTCGGTCAGGGGCTCACCTCCAAGCGCGCAGTCACCCACCGCACACGTCACGATCTGCGGCTCGTTGCAGCCCGCGGCGGCGCCATCCGGGTCGAACGCATGCTCGTGCCGCAAGCCGAGGACGTGCCCGAGCTCGTGCCGCAGAATGCCGACGAGCGTGAGGTTGGGGTGCTCATCGGTGATCGGAACGGGGTTACCGCCCTGATCAAACCACGGCCACGGCCAGACTGAATAATCGATGTCGAGCGTCCCGTGGCAGCCCAGCTCTTCCGAAATCAAAGTCGAGCAGCCGAAGGCCGACGCGCTGCTGGTATCGTGGACGACGAAATCCACACCGGCGGTCTCGGCGTCGTTGCACGTGCCGTTGTTCGACCGATCATAGAAGAAGCGCACGTTGGCCGCGCGCTCCCAGGCGTGGGCCGCTTCGGCCAGGTCGTCTTCGAGCTGCGACAGGTTCGCGAACTGGGACGCCTTGATACAGTAGGTGATCTCCAGCGCTTCCGGCCCGCGTTCGTACTGTAAGAAGTCGTCGTTTTCGTCCGTCATCGCGACGGACTTGTCCTGGCCGGCGCGCTGAGAAATGAGCGCCACCTCCGAGAGATAGTGCTCGAGCAGCTGCTCTTCGGTCTCGAAGAATAGATCCCACTCCACGCGATAGACCCGCTTGCCGCCCATCTCGACCTCCGCCCGTTCGCGGTACGCTTCGAACGGCGTGAACACGAAGCCGTCGGGTGCGCCCGGCACGGCTCCCGGAGCGAGATCGGTGACGGGGCTCGCGCCGAGCCCGTCCCCCAATACCGTCGAGTCCGCGCCACCGCAGCCGCTGGCGACGATGAGCGCCGCTGCCCCAACCTTCATTCTCATTTGGCAATGCCTTGGCTCGACCCCAGCTGGTTCAGCGATGCGCTGTGATGGACTGAAGATTTTCGAGACTGATCGAGGCTCCCTGACCGAAGATTCCACTGCTGCATGCATTCGTGCCAGTGGCGTAGACCGGGCGCTGCGCGTACATCGCGGCGGTCAAGAGGCTGAGCGTCGCCTTGCCGCGACTCGTCGTGGTGTCGAAGATATAGCGGCGATTCTGGCCGTTGCCCGAGCAGGCCGGGGTGGCGACTCGGTCACCATCGAACTCCACGAAGGCGTAGGCGGTCCCCGTCGTTACCGGATTCGCCATGACGATCGACACAATCTTCTGATTGCCGATGTTGAATCCAGCGTCCGCCGTCGGAGCAATCGCGACTGCGCCGATGAAGAGAAGACTACCGAGAATGGACTTGAGCTGCTTGTTCATGACTTGTGTTTCCTCGCGTCAAAAGCGTGAAGGCGACTCCACGACGCGGAGACACTTAGCCGCTGGAGACTCTTCGAGTCAATACCTTGCGTGTATCATGCATGTGACACAGAGACGACGGACATGTCCGAACATGTCCGAACAGTTGGGGCAACGGCAGGCTCGCCTCGCCTGTCCCATCGCACCTACCCTGCCGTCCCGTCGCGCGAATCCTCCCGTCATGATAGACAAGGTCCATGCGAGACCGAGGCGCCAGCTCGACGCCAGGTCGCCTACCTTGGCGAACGCCGAGACTGCGATGCCGGAGATATGCGTTTGCGTCGTCCACGGCCAAACCGCTCTACTGGCCTCAGCATCACGACTTGGTCACCGGCGCAAAAATCCGCGGACCTGCCGTAGATGACGCGCGCAGCGAGCCACTAAAGATCCTCAGTGCGACGGCAGCAAGCGCGGAATCGCGAAGTGGAACGTGCTGCCGGCGCCGAGCTGGCTCTCACCCCACATGCGGCCGCCGTGCGCTTCGACGATGCCCTTCGAGATGTACAGACCCAGACCCAGTCCGCGGCGATCTTTGGCGACTTGCTTGAACTTCTCGAACACGCCTTGGAGGGCGTCTTCAGGAATGCCGATGCCCGTGTCGTTCACGGCGAAATGCAGATCATTGCCTTCACGCACGACCCGGATCGAGACCCGCCCGCCCGATGTCGTGAACTTGAGGGCGTTGCTGACTAAGTTGGCAAGCACTTCCAAAATGCGCCCGGAGTCGAAGCGCCCGACACATGACGGAAGCTCGGCTTCGACGCTGAGCGATATGCCCTTCGCGGCCGCGAGCGGTTCGAAAGCGTCCAGCGTATCGCGCAAGATGTCGGCGACCTCGCTCTCCTCGATGAGGAGCGCGACTTTGCCGGCCTCGATGCTGGCTACGTCGAGCAAGTCGTTGACCAATCGACTCATGCGCGCCACGAGCCGCTGGCTGGTGCTGGCACACTTGCGTGTCAGGTCACCGGCAGTGCCGGTGGGTGCATTGTCGAGCAAGAGCTGGGCGCTGATCGAGAGACCACCGAGGAGTGAGCGCAGGTCGTGGCTGACGGTGGCGAGGAAGTCGTCTCGCGTGGCAACAATCGTATCGGCGTCCGCTCGCTCGTCCATGAGGTTCGCGTCCGTGGCTTCTCGTTCGTTCGCGAGAAAGACCTCAAACCACTTGCGCCGCTGGACGCGCTCACGCTCGAGTACCGCGTCGGCATTGGCGCGCTCCCGCGCGATGATGACATCTGCCCGGCCGCGCTCCCGCTCGGACTCTGGGTCCCTTCCGGCCGATGGCTGTTCGCGAGCCGCGTCAGCGCGTGCGGCTTGCAGGACCTCATCGGCACGCTCGCGGGCGACCTGCACCACCGCGTCCGCTTGCGCTTCTACATCGCGCAGCTTTTCGCTGGATGCCGTGTCGGCCTTCGCCCGCTCGTTTCGCAAGCTCTCGTCAGTTTGCTCGCGACGCGGCTGGGGGGTCGGGTCTGCATCTTGGTCGGCCATCTCCGCCTCGTACCCCAGCGCGGGACCGGGGGCACTCACGTTCAGCCATGACTCGTGTCGATCGAAGCACTAACCTCACGATAAGAATGGATACTCCGCAACCTATGAGCGAACGAGGGACCCGCGGCTAGCCCTCATTCCACGTCACCAGGTGCGCACCAGCCGAGGTCTCAGAGTTCGACGCAATACAGGTGCGGATTGCGATCCGCGGAAGCGT
>JAYWEH010000120.1:0-5720 GCA_043780025.1 Deltaproteobacteria bacterium | reverse complement strand
GACGACCGCTCGCGGACGCTGTGATCACCTGGACGCGTCGTGAGACAGTGATGCAAGACCGTGCTGAGCCTGCGCGGCCCGCCTCGGAAAGCTCGTGCACGAGCGACGTGCACGGCGAGTTTTCGTGCAGCGGGCTCGAGCCGGGCCACTACGATGGTGCATTGTACGTTCAGGGCAAGCTGCAGAGCGCCGCGCCCGACTTGTATGTGCAAGGCTCGCATGGGCCCGCGCGGATCCAGCTGCGCGCGGATCCTTCTGGAACGATCCGCGTGGATTTGGACGATGGAACCCACGCACCGCCCGCGTCGGTGGCGGTGCTTGCGTGCAATCAGCAAGGAGAGGTCGTGCTCGCGGAGCGGGACGGTCAGAGTTTCGTGCTGGAGGGGCTTCCCCTCGGTACGTACGGCCTTCACGTCGGGGCGCCCGAGTGCACGCGTGGAATGGACGCTCTCGTAGAGCTCGAGCGTGACGGTCAGGTCGCGGCCGTGACCTTACCCCGGCCACGCCTGGCCCGAGTCCGTGGGCGGCTCGTCGACTCCGATGGTGCGCCTGTCCCCGATGCCTGGGTCCGCGCCTCCGATGCCCACCCCGCCTGGGCGCGGCTCATTGAAAGCGCGCCTGCAGTCATGACGGATGCCGACGGGGAGTTCAGTCTCTCGGGGCTATTTCCCGGCCGCTACGAGCTGCTCGCGCAAGGCACGCTCGATGGCGGAGCCGCGCGGCAGAGCGTCGATCTCGCCTCAGGCGACGAGGTCGAGCTCGAGCTCACGCTGATGCTCGAACGATAACCGCCTTCCAGAACCTGTCGTCGCCGTCTTGGCGACTCGCAACCGACAACACAGAAGAGGAAACACATGATCAGTCGCAACACGCTCTCGAAATACTCGCTCGCCACTTTGCTCGCCGTCGTAGCGGTGGAGCCCCTGCCCGTGGAAGCCGCGAATTGTTCAGGCCCGAGGGTGAACTGGGGCAGCACTTCCAACACTTTTCCGCTTTCCTGTGGAAGCGCAAGTTCGCGAGGTCGCTCCTTCGGAGCCTTCAACACGCAGGGCGGGATCCCCATCCCGTTCAGGCTCAGCGCGGAGTTGTTCAAGGGCATTCACGCGTACGCTTTCGCGTACAACACCTTTGGTACTCCCTTCAACGGCTGCTTCCCGTTCGACGACGTGGCAGGAAATGGCGCGGTGTCCGTTCAGGGATTGGGGTGCACGGCCGGCGTTCAACACAACGTGGTAGTCGTCTATTGAAACAACGGCCGAGGTCCCGGGCGCCGCTCGGGACTTCGGTCGCGCGAGGCCGAAAAATTGATCCATCCAGGAGAAAGCGCAATGCGACGCGATTCGAAATTCATTCGCGCGGGTACCTCGCCGAGGTTGCTCTGGTTCGACGTGTTCGCTTGCGGCCTATGTCTTCTGGGCTGCGACAGCGCCTTTCGGGCAACACGCTCGCCCGAGCTAGTGGCCGAGGCAACGCCGGAGTCGGTGCACGGAGTGCCGCTCGCAGACATGCTTTCACCGTACCCGCATGGGCGCTGGCGCCTGGCTCCCAGAGTACAGCTCGGTTCGGTCCGCATCTGGGCTTCACACATCTTGATTCAGCATCAGGAGGTCACGCTGAGAGGCCTCGTATTCGGGCCGCCTGAGACGGTCGTTGTGCCGCTACCTGCACGCACGAGGGCCGAGGCCCGCGAGCTCGCCGAGCGCGTTGCCGAGGAGGCCCGTGGCGCCCCCGAGCAATTCGCGGAGCTGGCTCGCCGCACGTCCGAAGACCGGGTGACGCAAACGACTGGGGGGTCCCTCGGTGCGCTGCATGGCGTCTCCTTGTTGCCGTTCCCGCAGGTGCTCGATGCCTTCGCCGCGTTGCAGCCCGGGGAGGCCTCGCGAGTAGTGGAGACTGACTATGGCTTCCACGTCTTTCAGCTGCGCCCTCCACCCCCATCACGCACCTTCAATGCCGCCCACATCGTCATCGGCTACGACGAAGCAACGTGGTTGGCACAGCACCTTGCACGCGGTCCCGTGCCTCGGCGAAGTCGAGCGGAGGCGCTCTCCCTGGCCGCTACCTTATTTGAACGAGCCCGCGCCGCCCCACGCGAGTTCGCCGAGATCGTAGCGCAACACTCGGAGCATTTCGACGCCGTCTACGGCGGAGACATCGGCGCTTGGTCAACTGGGCAACCTGACGCGTACAGTCGCGAGCTCGAGCTCTTGCTCGACCTACCGGTGTACGGTGTAGCCGCGCCCATCGATACCCTCTTCGGCATCGAAGTGGTGCAGCGCACACCGGATCGGCCGCGCGAGCGATTTGCGATGCAGATGATTCGGCTACCCTATGACGCTGCTGCCGAGCCGTCCGAGCCCACCTCGAAGCCAGCAATGTTCGCGCGTGCAACGGCACTCGTCCAGCAATTCTCCGCCGATCCGCAGCGCTTCGCCGCCGTGCAGGCGGAGTACTGCTGCGCAGGTCTGACGACGCAGTGGACCGAGCACCAAGAGCCCACACTGCTTGCCTTAATTACTGAGCAGACGAAGTTAGGAGAGGTCGCCAAGCAGCCCGTCGAATTTGCCGCGACCTATGCGATTCCCAAGCGCGTCGACCCACGGCTCGCGCCAGCCTGGGAGCCTCTGCAGTTTCAGCTGCCCGCGCCCGCGGACGTCGATCTCGATAGCCTGGCTAGCCGCACGCCGCGCGATGTCATGCAGGAGCACCTCGGCAAGGTCGCCGCGCAGGCGGAGCACGCGCTGGCTTTGGACTCGGGACGCGCGGTCGAGCTCCGAAGTGCGAGCCAGCTGCCCGACGAGTTCTCCGACGAGGCCAGCGGGGCGCAGAAGCGCGCGGCGTTTCGTGCTATGCTCGAGCGCGTGAGCCTGCCGCTCGGCGCAGAAGGCTATCGTCGTTACCTCGAGATGAGCCGCGCCTACTTTCGAGCTTGGGTGCTGGAGCAGCCGCTCTAGCTCTCAGCTCTGCCGCAAGCCGAGCTTCCCGACCAACTTGCCCAGGTAGCTGCGCTGAAGGCCCGAGAGCCGCGCCGCTTCGGATTGATTGCCGCCGCTATCTCGCAAGAGGCGCTCGAGGTAGGCGCGCGTGAAACGCTGGAAGAGCTCTTGTTTCTGGGCCGCGAAGGTCTGGTTAGGATCGACGAACTGCGCCAGCGCCGCGTCCATGGAGGAGGCGGGCCCGGAGCTCGAGCGGGCCGGCAGCACGCCTAACGCCAGATAGGCTTCGACGGCGTTGCGCAGCTCGCGGATGTTGCCCGGCCAGTGATGATGCGCGAGCGCTTCGACAAAGTCGTCGGGCAGTGAGGGGGCGCCCTGGTACCGGGCGAAGGTCTGCGCCAACACGGGGACATCCTCCGGACGTTCACGCAGGGGTGGCAGCTCGAGCCGCACGACCTGGATGCGATAAAAAAGGTCTTCCCTGAAGCTGCCTTTGCGCACCTCCGCGGACAAGTCGCGGTGGGTGGCTGCGATCAAGCGTACATCAAAGGCCACCTCCTCGTGGGAGCCGACGGGTGTCAGCTTGCGTTGCTCGAGGGCGCGTAGCAGCATAGGCTGTACGTCGAGCGGCAGCTCGCCGATCTCGTCGAGAAATAGCGTGCCGCCCTGCGCGGCTTCGAAGGCTCCGATATGATTCTGGACCGCGCCGGTAAAGGCGCCGCGCCGGTGGCCGAACAGCTCGCTGCGCACGAGTTGGCGCTCGAGTGCGCCGCAATTGACGACGACGAAAGGGCCCCGGCGCAAGACCGAGTGCTCGTGCACGGCTCGCGCCAACAGCTCCTTGCCCGTGCCCGACTCACCCGCAATCAGCAAATTGACGTGTGAACCTTCCAGACGGACCAGTTGGGCGAACAGCTGCCGCATCGCGGGCGAAACGCCGGTCAGATCGCCGTAGTTCTGATCCTCGGGAAGCTGAGCTTCCGCCAGCGTTTGCCGATCCACCGTGATCTGGATCGCCACTGAGCCGAGCCGAAATCGGCTCTCGGGTTGGAGGCTCATGGTTTGAAAGCGCTGACCCAGGTAGTAGCAGCCATTCTTGCTACCCAGATCCGTCACCCGCACCCCTTCGGGCACGAGCCGCAGCTCAGCATGTTGGCGAGACACGGTGTCGGACTCGATCACGAGGTCTGCTCCCTCGCCCGCGCCGAGGATGCAGCTGCCGGCGCTGAGCATCAGCGGCGATGGCTCGGCCGGTGCCCCTTCCACGCGCACCAAAACAGGTAGCGGGCTCAATGACGCGCGGCGTTCGACGGTGGCAGTCGAATGCTGCCGACCGGCCACGCCGGTTGATGGGGGGAGATTGAAAGCCACCATGCGCCGACCTTAGCTCGAATTTTCGCTGCGGGCTTTCGGGAGATCCGGCATGACATGCGCCCTACGTCGGGCTACTTTTGGAATATGCGGCCTCCGGAGCAGAGGATAGGCCAACTGCTCGGCGGAAAATACCGTCTCCAAGAACTCTTGGCGCTGGGCGGAATGGGGCTCGTCTACGGAGCGCGGCACGAGGCCACTGGCAGAGCCGTGGCGATCAAACTCATGCGCCCGGAGCTTGCCGGTCGCCCCGATTTGGTGCGGCGCGTGTCCGCTGAGGCGCGCCTGGCGGTTGAAGCCTCGCATCCGAACGTGGTCGAGGTCCTGGACGCGGGCACCGATACTTTTGATGTCCCGTATCTGATTCTAGAGCGCCTCTATGGGCACACGCTCGATGCTCTAATCGATGCGCCCTTGTCCGTGGTCACGGTGGCACAAGCCCTGGTGCCCGTGCTCAACGCGCTCAGCGCGTTGCATCAGCTCGGTATCGTGCATCGCGACCTCAAGCCCTCTAACATATTTCTGAGCCAGGGCCCGGGCGGTCGGATCACCCCAAAGCTGCTCGACTTCGGCATTGCCAAGGCACTCGAGAGCGCCGGCGCGACGGTATCGGGCACCGCGCTCGGCACTCCCGCCTATATGGCACCGGAGCAAGCGCTGGGGTGCCACTCGTTGGGGCCTTCCACGGACGTGTGGGCCATCGGAGTGGTGTTCGTGCGCTGCCTGACCGGGCGCTTGCCGTTCGAGGATGCCGCCAGCGGAGGCATCGGTCGTTTGCGCCCTGGATTGCGAGCGGCGGACCTGCAAGGTGTACCCGAGCCGATGGCGCGCGTTCTCGCACGGGCGCTGCAGCTCGAGCCCGGCGAGAGGCCCGCCAGCATGGCGCAGTTTAGAAACGATCTGCTCGCTGCGCTGCGAGAGCTCGATCCAGGGCAGTTGTGGCCAGATGAAACCACCGTCAGTTACGCACCCCACGAGTCCGCACTGGCTTCAGCCCTCAGCGGAGTGAACGCTCCGGCCGATAGCGTCGAAGCAGTGGAGCCGGGGGCTTTGAAAGCCCGCGTCCGTGTTCGGCGGGAGCGAACGAGCACACTCTCGAAGTTGAGTTTCACGAACGCGATGGTCGGCTCCCGCGCCCGGCAGCTCAGGTTGCCTCTGCTGCTCCTGTTGCCCGTGGGGGGTGCGTCGATCTGGTTTGCCAGTTGGGCCCGGCACGCAGCAGAGTCGCCCGGTTCTGCTGTGCCGCTGGCTGCCGCGTCGGTGCCTGCAGAGCTCTCCACCGCTCCTCTATCCTTAGTGCACCCACCACTCGACGTGCCGAGCGGCACCCGTGAAGCGTCGAGCCACTCGGGCTCGCCGCTGGACCCCGCGCTGATCAGCGTGGACTCAGGGGCTCGCGGTACCTTGTCTGCA
>JAYWEH010000119.1:0-5736 GCA_043780025.1 Deltaproteobacteria bacterium | reverse complement strand
GCTACATCGTTTTCGCCAAGAACACCTTCCCGAAGGAGCTCACGCTCAAGGGCCTGCGCATCGTCGTCGATGCAGCGCATGGCGCCGCTTACCGAGTAGCGCCCGCGGTGTTCTCGGAGCTCGGCGCTGAGGTCATATCCGTCGGCTGCAGCCCGAACGGTCGCAACATCAACAAGGACTGCGGCGCCCTGCATCCGAAGCACGTGGCCAAAGAGGTCCTTCGCCGCAAGGCGCACCTCGGCGTGGCGCTCGACGGAGACGCAGATCGGTTGATCGTCGTGGATGACGCCGGTGAAATCGTGGACGGCGACACGCTGATGGCCTTGTGTGCCACGCGTTTGCTCGAGGCCAAGCGCCTGCCCAAACGCACGCTGGTCGCGACAGTGATGAGCAACATGGGTCTCGAAATCGCCGTGGCGTCCGCGGGTGGCCGCCTGGTGAGAACACCGGTCGGCGACCGTTATGTTGTCGAGGAGATGCGCCAGCATGGCTACCGATTCGGTGGCGAGCAATCGGGGCACCTGGTTTTTCTCGACCACACGACGACCGGTGACGGCATCGTGGCAGCGCTACAAGTGCTGGCGATCATGGTGCGCGAAGAGCGCCCGTTGAGCGAGCTTTCTCGCGTCATGACGCGGCTGCCGCAGGTGCTGGAGAGCGTGGAGCTCGCTGCACGCAAGCCGCTATCGGACATGCCCAAGCTGAGCCAGGAAATCTTGAAAGCGGAGCGTTCCCTCGGCAAACGTGGGCGCGTGCTCGTGCGCTGGAGCGGCACCGAGGCCAAGCTGCGCTTGATGGCAGAGGGTCCGGACGAAGCCGCCCTCGCGACAATGGTGGCAAACATGACAGCCGCTGCGCGCCGGGATATCCAGCCCGTTTCCTGAAACGGAGAGCCTGATGTCGTCGACGCGCGTTACGGACCTCGATGTCGGCGTCACGAGCGCGGCCGAGCTCGCCGGCCAGCTCCTGGTCGTGGGGTTCTCGGGACGCACGGTTCCTGAAGCTCTCGCTCTCGGCCTGTCCCGCAAGGAACTCGCCGGGGTCGTCTTGTTCCGGCGCAACCTGGCGCCCGACGTTGCCGGTCTGATCGAACTGCAGGCGCTATGCCGCGCGATCGGCAACGCTGCTGCAGCAGGTTTTCCCCCACTCATCGCCATCGACGAGGAGGGGGGTCGCGTGGCGCGCCTGAGTCCACCGGCGCTGGTCCTGCCGCCGATGCGGTGCATCGCGGACCTGGGTGATCTGGCGCTGATGGAACGCGTGGCGCGCACGCTCGGCCGACAGCTCGCCAGTTTGGGCATCAC
Source organism: Deltaproteobacteria bacterium (assembly GCA_043780025.1). Classification (GTDB taxonomy): domain Bacteria; phylum Myxococcota_A; class Polyangia; order Polyangiales; family Polyangiaceae; genus SZUA-265. The sequence continues at coordinate 4,432 of JAYWEH010000119.1, read as the reverse complement.
CATGAATTTCGCGCCGGTGGTGGACGTGGACACCAACCCCGAAAATCCGATCATCGGGGATCGCTCGCTGTCTCGTCTGCCGGAGCCGGTGGTGCGGATGGCTGGGGCGTACATGCGCGGCCTTCGCTCCGGCGGAGTTCAGAACTGCTTGAAGCACTACCCGGGTCACGGGGACACGGCACTGGACAGCCACCTCGCGTTACCAACCGTGGAGCACACGAGGGAGCGGCTCGAGGCCGTAGAACTCCTGCCCTTCCGGCGGCTCGCAGGCGAGGCTGACAGCATCATGACGGCTCACGTCGTCTATCCGCACCTCGATGCGGATCGCCCGGCAACTCTGAGCCCGTTCATCGCCACCGAGTTGCTGCGCAACCAGTTCGGATTCCAGGGTGTCTTGTTCTCCGATGATCTGGAGATGCAGGCCATTTCAGAGGCCCACGGCGCGGCGGATGCAGCAGGGGCCGCGTCAATTGAAGGGGCGGCTTGCGCCGCGTTGCGCGCCGGTTGCGACGTGCTCCTCGTGTGCAGCCGCGCGGACATTCAAGCGCGTGTGCATGAGGCACTGGTCCGCGAGATCGAGCGAGACCCGTCATTTCGAGCGCGTTGCCTGGTCGCGGCCCGGCGCAGCCTCGCGCTCAGGCGCGCTCGGCCGCCCGCGCCTACGTCAGCCGCCGACCTCAAACGCTTGCTCGAAGCCGAGGTGGCGGCGCTCCAAACGGAGCTGGCTCAATGCCTCGACAGCGCGACCTGAGTTTAGCCGCGCGAGAGCGCACTCAGTCAGCGAACGGTAATTTCATCTGCCGCGCCGGCGCCGCCTTTTCACTGGGCGCTTCGCGGGCCTGATCGAGCAGCTGTTCTTCACGGTGGATGTCCGCCAATACGACCTCTTCGTTGTCATAGGCGAACGCGAGTGCGTCGAGGATCTTTGCGGGCCCGAGCCGTGGGAAACGGCGCAGCAGTGTGTCGAGGCTCACGCCCTTGCGGTAGAAGGCCCAGAGTCGGCGCACCGGAACGCGGGACCCCACCACATAGGGACTGCCACCGAGCACACTTTGATCGACCCGCACGTGGGGGTGCGGCACCAGGATCATCGGCAGGTCCACGTATGCTCCAACGGCGAGGGTGGTGTCTGCGACAAGGCCTTACCAACTTCAGTTTAGAGAACTCGGCGGCAAAGCGCCATCCAGTGTTCTCACTTTTCATTCCCCTGATCGGATGCACTCCCCGCCGTGATGGCGCGTTCGTGCTCAGCGAGCGTCCGGCTGAACACGTGGCGCTGGCCATGCGTGGACACGAAAAAGAAATACGGCGTCACAGGTGGAGCAACGACTGCGAGCACCGCGGACGCACTGGGATTGCCGATCGGACCTGGAGGGAGACCGGGGCGTTTGTAGGTGTTGTACTCGTTGGCCTCGTCGCGCAGCATGGCCGGCTTGATCTTGCCGGCAAATCCGCGGCAGCTGGGCACGGCTTCCTTGGCGATTAAGCAACCGTAGCCCGCGGTTGGATCCGATTGAAGCATCTGCCGCGGAAAAAACTTCGGATCTCGCAAGCGATTGTAAAACACGCTCGCGATCAGGCCATGCTCGCTCGGATGAGCGGCCTCCTTCTCGACGATGGACGCGAGCGTGAGCACCTCATGAGTCCCCCACCCTAGCTCCTTTCGCAATGCGGCGAGTTGCCCCGCATGGCTGGCGGCGACGCGCTCGAATCTCCGAAAGGTCTCCTGCACCAACGTGCGCAACACCAGCGCCGGTGTGGAGTCGACGTAGAAGTCATAGGTGGCCGGAAACAAATAACCTTCCGCAGACGACGCGCCAATGTTCAGGGCCTCGAGCGATTCGGGTTCGGCGCTCATGGCCAAGAACGACGTGGCCCCCACGACATCCAGCGCCTGCAGCCGTTCTGCGAACTGGAAGCGGTTGAACCCCTCGGGGAACGAGACTTTGACGACGGGGCGCAGCCCACTTTCCGTGAGGCGGGCGGCCAATGCGCGAGGCGTGAGGCCCAGCCGCAAGAGGTGCTCGCCGCGCCGAATGTTACCGGCGCCGTGCAACCACAGATAGAGCTGGAACAGCTTGGGATCACGGACGATGCCCGCCCGATTCAGCTGCAGAGTGATCTGCCGCAGCGAAGTCCCCTCCCCCAGATCGATCGGAGTGCTGTCCGCATCCGCGGGGCCGCCGGAACGGGTCCAGTACCAGAAGGCACCGACGAGCGTGACCACACCCAGGCCCAACAAACTAGCGAGCGCGCCGATCAGCCGCCGGCCACGCGCTCGCCGCGGTTTGGCGCTGCGGCGCCGGCGAGCGGCGTTCACGTCTCTCCTCGCGCGCGCCGCCCATCGAGCCACCCTTGCAGCATCACGGCCGCCGCTGCTCCATCGATCTTGTCGCGCGAATCCTTCTGTCGGTGCCCGCCCTGCCGCAAGCGGGCATGCGCTTCGCGCGTGGTGAGCCATTCGTCGCAGAGCGACACCTCGATGCCGGTGTGGCGCTTCAGCGTGTCGGCAAAGCGGCGGGCGTCGCGCGCATTGCGCCCTTCGGAGCCGTCCAACATGCGCGGCAGGCCGACCAGAAAGAGCTCGACCTCTTCTTCCGCCCCGAGCCGCTGCAACGCCGCTAGCAATGCGGCTGGATCGCCGCCCGGCAGATGGGGCCGAGGGTGAGCTAACATACCGAGCTCGTCGGATACGGCGATGCCGACGCGCACGCGGCCTAGATCGATGGCAAGGACTCGCACGGCTAGAGATCTAAATCGAGGTGTTCCGGCTCTCAAGTCGAAGCATTGCTTAGATAGCGTCTTGCCCAAGGGGCCGGTTTCCGGCTTGACCTGGCCGTCCGCGGCGAGCATAAGCGGCTCGGTCCTCGCAATTCCTCGCTCTTAGCCGCTCCCGCTGATTCTCTCCTCATGGCGTCTTTTGCTGCCCGCTTCCGAACCCTGGCGCTGAGCGCAATGTTCGTTCTGGGCACGGGCGTCGCGGCCGCTCAGGACCCTTTCGGTGGGGGCATCAGCGACCCCAATCCCTTTCCTGGCCGCCCCCCTGCAGGGCCCAAGACCAAGGCGCCGCCCAAGCCGTCGGATGCGCCGGAGACGCACGCTGCATCGGGGGCGGGTGATCGACTCGTCACCCCCGGTGGTGAGCCCACCATTCCGGAAGACCCATTGGCGCTACCTGACGCCTTGGCGGCGCAGATCGGCAGTGACGCCAAGCTGGACGAGCCGAGCCTCGGACGCAGCGATGAGCTGTCACGGCAATTTTACGGGCTCTGGTATCAGGAGTCGAACAACTCGGGGTATCGCTTTCGCACCAGCTTCCCACCCCTCTGGTTCGAACGTGTTCAGCCCAGCCTCGAAGACGCCTCCCAACCTGACCGCGCCTCGCTGTATGGCATCTACTATAACCGCCGCAGCGCGCAGCAGGCGGACGACATCCTGTTCCCGCTGTTCTGGAACTTGCGCGACCACGAGAGCCGCACCACCGTGGTGGGGCCCTGGGTGCAGCGCGTCGCGCCGGATCGCGGTGATCACTGGCTGGCGCCCCTGTACTTCTGGGGCCGGCGCCCGCAGGGCGGCTACACGATCATTCCGCCGCTGCTCACCTACTTCAACCGTAACGCCGAGGGTGGCTTCAACCTAATCGGGCCCGCATTTTGCAGCTACAAGGGCGGCACGAGCTGCGATCGTTCAACCGCCACCGACATCGACCTCGGCATCGCTCCCCTGTATTTCGCCGGTCACGATGAGCTGAATGAATATCGGCTCATTCCGCCGCTCCTGCACTACCACTCCTTCGACAAACGCGAGGAGTCGAGCGTCGACATCTGGGGGCCGGTGTACCGCAAGCACAACGACGCGGGCGATCAGCTGCACGTCTTCCCGCTGTACTTCAGCTCGTGGCGAGAGAACGAACGTCACACCACGCTGTTTCCCCTCTTTCACTATGGCTACGAGGGGGAATCCTCGCTGTTCATCAACCCCCTGTTCGCGTACGCCGAGAGCGCGCTCGGGTACGACACCTTCGTCACCTGGGGTTATGCGCGCTACCGCGGCAAGACCGAGCTCGACATGGTCACGCCGCTGTTCTGGCACTACCGGGATCCGGAGATCGGGCTCGATCAGAAGCTGATCTTTCCGTTCTACTTCAGCCGCACGGGTCCGCGCGACGACACACATGTGGTGTTCCCGTTTTATGGCAACATCGAGCGAAAGGGCCTGAGCAAGAGCACCTGGATCACGCCATTGTTCGAACACAGCACCAGTCTGCGCGGGTGGTCGACCAACATCTACCCGCTCTTGTTCGTGGGGCGAGACGGCTTTGATACGCACACGGTGATCGCCCCTTTCTTCTGGGACTTCGCCAGCCGTTCAGACCGCACGACGATCGGTTTCCCCCTGTACTGGCGCTTCGCCGAGGACAACCACGTCAGCC
>JAYWEH010000118.1:0-5737 GCA_043780025.1 Deltaproteobacteria bacterium | reverse complement strand
AGCTGCGCCTGCGGACGAGCGTGGAGGCAGGCACTCGCTTCACTATAACGGTGCCCTTGAGCCTGACCGTCCTCGAAGCATTTTCGTTCGTGTGTTCGGGCCGCACCTTCGTCGTGCCGGTGGCCGCGGTGGAGGCACTGGCGGAGATCGAGCCGCACCAGGTCACCCTTGCGCCCCGGCCAGCGGCGCACGGCAAGGCGATCCGGCTGTTCGAGCACCGTGGCTCGTCAGTGCCACTCTTCAGTTTGAGCGCGCTCATGGGCTTTGCGTCCTCCGACGAAGATCGGGGCAAGGCGATCTTGATCCGGCGCGACAGCGAACTCTTCGGGTTTGCGGTCGAACGCATGTTGGGTAAGCAAGAAGTCGTGGTGAGGCCGCTCACGGATCCTCTCGTCAGCGTCCACGGCGTGACCGGCAGCACTGACCTCGGCGACGGGCTGCCGACGTTGGTCATCGATCCGCTCGCGCTGGTGCAGAGCTCGACGGAAAGCCGACAGGTGTACCGAGCATGAGCGTCTTACACGTGCTGTTTCGTGTCGGGGAGACGGACTACGTCTTGCCCGCTTCCGATGTGATCCAGATGGAGTCATTCTCGGGGGCGACGGCGGTGCCCGGCTGCGCAGCGCATGTCGCGGGCCTGGTGCAAATTCGGGGCCGCGTCATCCCCGTGATCGATCTACGCACTCGCTTCGGCCTGGCACCGGTGGAGCGCACGCTGGACGCGCGGGTGATCGTGGTCGCCGACGGAGCGCGCCAGGTGGGGCTGCTCGCCGATTCTGCGCGGCAAGTGCTGAAGATCGACCCTGAGGCATTCCACGCGCCGCCGGAGCTGATCCGGGAGCAATCGCAGGGCTTCGTGAACTCGATCGCGCGGGCGGGCTCGGGTGTCGTGATGCGAATCGATTTCAAGAAAGTGATTGGGCCGCACGGCGTGCCCGAGGAGCAAAGCCATGGCCAAGAAGCGTAGTAGTTCGCCTCCCGTAAACGGACGAAAGGCGCAACGGAATGGGAACGTGGAGCTGGACGTCGAGGTGGACGGGCCGTCTAGCGCCCTCGATGTCGCGCGCCAAACGATCGAGAGCATCGGGCAGACAGCAGTGGGCCTGGGCCGCGTCGCCTCGTCAGTGGATAGCGCGCGAGAGAGCGCGGCGAAGCTCGCAGCCGCCTCCGACGCGACGGCCATCACGCTCGAGCAGCTGGCCAAGTCCTTGCTCGGATCGGCCGCGAACATCGAGGAAATGGCCGCTTCCGGCGAAGAGCTGGCCGCCACGGCTACACAGACCAGCGCCAGCGTGAGCGATGTGGCGGCGCAGGGCCAAAGCATGGCCACGACGATTCAGGAGGTCGGCGCCACCATCGAAGAGATGGCGAAAGGCGTCGGGCGGCTCTCGGCGGACTCGAAGGCTTCCGCGGAGCAGACCATCTCGCTCACCAAGGCGGTGACGCAGGTGAGCGGCGCGCTCGACGACGTGGCGCGGGACGCCTCGGAAATGGCGAGCGCCGTGGAGGAAACCTCGGCGACTGCCGAAGAAATGGCTCGCTCCATTCGCGGCGTGTTCGAACAAGCCAAGACGCTCGAATCGACGACCCTGTCCAATGCCAGCGCTGCCGAGGAAATCGCGGCATCGGTCGAGGAGGTCGCGGCCACCGCAGAGAAGAACGCGGCCACGGTGGACTCCAACGCGGCAGCCATCGAACAATCCGTGCGCTCGGCGCAGGCGCTGTCGCAGAGCGCCGAACGCGTCAACTCGCTTGCCTCGACCAGTGCCTCGGCGGCGGCGCAGGTCGACTCGACCACCCGGAAGATTATCGCCATCGTGCAGCGCGCGGGTCAAACGACGGTGCGCGTTTCGGCGGGCGCGCGCGACGGCGGCGCGATCCTGCAAAAGTCGCTGAGCGGCCTGTCGAGCATTCGCCAATCGATCGAGCAGTCGTCGAGCGCGATGAAGCAGATGGATCAGCGAGTGGAGGAGATCGGGGACATCGTCCAGACCATCAACCTGATCGCCGATCGGACCAACCTGCTCTCGCTCAATGCCAGCATCGAAGCCGCGCGCGCTGGAGAACACGGCCGCGGCTTCGCCGTGGTGGCGGAGGAGATCCGCGCTCTGGCCGATAGAGCCGCCAACGCCAGCAGCGACGTGGCCAAGATCGTGCGGGGCCTGCAGAGTACGGCGCGGCAAGCGGTGGCAGCGTCGCTCGAGAACACCAAGGTGGCCGATGAGGGCGGGCGCCTGGCTCATGAAGCGAGCGCAGCGCTCACGGCCATCCTGGGCGGCATCGGCGAGGTCACCCAGTCGGTACAAGACATCGAGCGAGCGTCGGATGAGCAGATGCGCGCCGTCGAGTCACTCGGTAGCGCGACGGGCCGCCTGAGCGAGGAAGGCAAGGCCATCGCCGTGGCCGCGGCCGAGCAGACCAAGGCGGGCCAGATGCTATCGCGCAGCGCGCACGAGATGCGCCAGATGGCGAAACAAACAAAAGAGGCCACCACCGAGCAGGCGCGTGCGTTGCGGGAAGTGGTGAAGGCCAACGGCCAGCTCACCATTTCGGCCGGCAAGGTCGCCCGTGCCACGGACGAGCAAGCCGCGAGCGCAACCCAGCTCGCCAAGTCGGCGCAGCGCATGCGCAGCCTGACGCAGCAGACCAGCACGGCGATGGTCGACCAGACCCGCATCCTGGCGCGCGCCGCCACTTCAGCCGGGGAAGTCTCGAGCGCCGCGCAGCGGGTGGTGCAAGGCTTGAGCGAGCAGGCCCTGGGCGCAGCCGAGGTCGCACGCGCCATGGATGAAGCGCGCAAACGCGCGACGCAGACGGCGCTCGCCGTGACAGAACAAGCCAAGGCCTCGAAGCAGGTCGAGCGCACAGCCCGCGAAGTGTCGCGTGTGGCGCTGGTCATGCGTTCGGCAACGGGGGAACAGTCGAAAGCCATCGCGGCCGTCGTCAAGAACGCCGACGACGTGCGCAAGGGCGCGAAACGAGCCGCCGACGTCACGGCAGAACAAGCTCGGGAATTGGCAGAGCTCGCCGTCCGCGCCGCGCGCCAGAGCGCGCAACTCGCAGAGATCGAACGCGCCATCACGACAGAGGCGGTCGACACGCAGAAGCCCGGCAGTCGAAGAAACGATTCCGCTCAGGGGAACGCTGCAGAGCCTCCGGAAGTGCGATGAGCGTGCGGACCTCGTTGGCGCTGACGCCGGTCGAGCAAGCACGGCTCGCCAGCGTTCGCGACCTGGTGGCAGCCGGGCCGGAGGGCGTCGGCGGTTTGCTGGCCATGCTCGACGATCCGAGCTGGCCCGTGCGTCGCGAGGTCGTAGCGGCGCTCGCTCTGCTCGGTGACGCGAGCGCCGGAAAGTTGTGTGAGGCGCTGCGCACCGAACGCGCTAGCGAGGCGCGCATTTCAGCCACTGTCGATGCACTGGTCCAGACCGGCGCGGACGTGCTCGAGCTGTTGGTTCCGCTCGCGCGCGACGCGGATCCCGCCATTGTCGCGGACGTGGCACAGGTGCTCGGCCGGCGCGGCCAGACTCGCGGCATTCCGCTCCTGATCACGCTCGCCCGGCATGCCGATGACAACGTGGCGGTGGCTGCCATCGAAGGGCTCGGGCGCATCGGCGGACCCGACGCCGTCGACAGCCTGATCGGCGCCGTCCAGAGCGGTAACTTTTTCAGGGTCTTCCCCGCCATGGACGTGCTCGGTCGGAGCGGCGATCCGCGCGCCATCGCACCCTTGGCGAAGCTGCTCGAGAACCCGATGTATCTGCTCGAAGCCGCTCGCGCTCTCGGCAAGACGGCTCAAGCCGCGGCCGTTGCGCCGCTGGCGGAGCTGCTCGCGCATCCCGCCGAGGGCACGCTGCGGGTCGCTTCCCTGGCGCTGGCCGAGCTGCACGCTCGCCATCGCGAGCGTTATGGCAGCGACGAAGCGCCCGCCGCGATCCTGCGCAAGAGCGCTGCGGCTAGCTCCGTGGTGCCGCGGCTCGCACGCAGCTTGACGGGCGCTTCCCCCGAGGAGCAGGAGGCGGCCGCCGTGGTGCTCGGGGTCGTGGGCGGGTATCACGCGGCAGCGGCGCTGAGTAGCCTGCTGGACATCGAGGGGCCGGCAGCTCGCTCGGCCGCTCGGGCGCTGGAGCGGCTCGGCAGCGATTCTGACGTTCACATCAGCGAGGCGCTTCGCGACGGGGACAGCCAGCGGCGCCAGGTGCTCTTGCCCACGGTGACTCGCGCCAGCATCGCGGAGGCAGTCGCGGCCTGCTTGCAGGACCCCGATGCCACGGTTCGGGCCGCAGCCTGCGAAGCGCTGGCGCGAACTGGCGCGGTGGCTTTCGTCGCGCAGGTTTTCCCCCTGCTCGCCGATGCGAGTGCTCGAGTCGTTCAATCGGCCATCGCCGCCATCCAATCGCTGGGCAGCAGCGAGACAAAGGCGCTCGCGCTCACGGCCGCACAGCATTCGGCCCCCGCGGTGCGCCGCAGCGCGCTGCGCATCCTGGGTTACTTCGGCTTTGCCGAGGCCCTGCCGGTGTTTGTGGCGGCGCTCGGCGACAGCGATGCGCGCATTGGCGACGCCGCCCTGTCCGGGCTGGCCTATCTGGAGCAGCCGCGCGCGCTCGACGTGCTCCTCGAGTGTGCGCGCTCGCCGCTCGAGAGCATGCGCCGAGGGAGTCTGCGAGCGCTCGGCCAGGTGCCGAGAAAGGATGTCCGCGTCTATGACTGCGTCGTGGCAGCGTTTGGCGACCTCGATCCCTGGGTGCGCTACTACGCCTGCCAGGCGGCGGGGCGGTTGGCGCTGAACGACGCGACGCTCGCTGTTGCGGTGCTCTTGGATGATGAAGCCGGCCAGGTACGAGTCGCGGCCGTAGAAGCGCTGTCTCACCTCGACAATCCGGCCGCGCTCGACGCCTTGTGCAAGGTCGCGAGCGGCACCGAGCCGGATCTGCAGCGAGCCGCCTTGATCGGCCTCGGCATGGCCAGGCGCGGCAAGGGGCTCGAGCACGTGCTCGCGGCGACCCAGTCCGAAAACGCGGCCACCCGGCTCGTCGCGGTCTCTGCACTCGCCGAGAGCAAGGCTCCCGAGAGCGTGGCGGTGCTCGGCGCGTTGGCGCGCGACGCGGACGAAAATGTGCGCTCCGCGGCGCTGGGCTTCCTCGGGGCAGAGCCGAGCTCCGAAGCCACCGCGTTGCTACTGGATCTGCGAGGCAGCTCGGCCACGGCTGACCGAATCGAGGCTCTGCTCGCCACGCCGAGCGAAGGCCGCGTGCTCGGGCTCACCTCGCGGCTCGGTACCGCCGACACCGAGACCGCCAACTTCTTGTGTTCCCTGCTCGCTCGCGTCCGCACGCCCGAAGCCACGCTCGCGTTGCTTCAAACATTGGGGCAAGGCGGCGCCACGGCCCGCAAAGCGGCCGCGGTCGCGGTCGCGTCGCTGCGCACGCCGGTCGCGTTGGCGGCAGTGCGCCAGGCCGCAGCGCACGATCCGGACGCGGCAGTGCGCGAAATCTGCTCCATTCTGGCGAGCCCGCGAGCCCATGAGCCATAACGCCGCGCGGCCCGTTTTCGCGATCCTCAGCGCGCTCGTCGAGGAACGCATGGGCCTGCACTACAGCCCTGACGAGCAAGACCTGTTCCTCGACCGCGTCAACACGCGCGCCCAGGAGGCCGGCTTCGATTCGCTGCTCGATTACTACTATTTCCTTCGTTACGACGCGGCCGGTTCGGCCGAGTTTAGCGAGCTGGGGTCTCA
>JAYWEH010000117.1:0-5739 GCA_043780025.1 Deltaproteobacteria bacterium | reverse complement strand
CTCCGCCTTGGGGCATGGCGCGTGCTCCCTCGCCGAGCTTCCAATAAAAGGTGTTGCAATTGGTGTTCTCGAAGCAGAAATTGAAGGTGACCGCGCTGCCGTCGTCGCTGATTTTCGGGTAGCCCGAGACGCCCTGGACGGTCCCATACCCGCGCGTGAGCTCACAGCCGAGCGGCATGAAGGCGTCGGAGCTGGCGCACGCGCAGGGGTCAGCGCTGGCTGTTCCGGAGCCACCCGTGCCGTCGTCGGGCGATCCGGAGCCGCTGGCACCGCCTTGTTCGTTGTCGGGCGATCCGGAGCCGCTGGTGCCGCCTTGTTCGTTGTCAGGCGATCCGGAGCCGCTGGCGCCGCCTTGTTCGGGGGTGTTCTCGGTCCCAGCGGAGCCGCTGGCTCCGATGGGCTCATCCATCACGTCGAGGCGGCCCGCGCAGGAGCAGAGGCTGAGGCAAAATATGCGGGCGCTGGCGAACGGTTCGTATGTTGGAAAGCGAGATGTCTTCATAAGTCGAAATGCTCCTTGCCCGCGCTATGTCCGTGCAGGGCGACTCTGATCACGACTACGCACGTTCATTGCTGGTCTTTCGAATCACCGGTGAAACGTCGCGCGCGATCGACGAGCGGGCTGTCAGGATTTTCGCGCACGAAGCGTTGCGCCAAGTCGCGCGCAGCTTCGGCCTGCCCGAGTGATGACAGCGTCTCGATGCGCAGCAGCGTCGCTTCGGCGACGAGCGTCACACCGCGCTCCGAGTCGTAACGATCGAGCAAGCGGAGCGCGCTCTCGCCATTGCCCTGCCGCAGCGCTTCACGCGCCTGTTTGAGCACCTCGAGCTCACTCGACAGTGGGATTGGCGTGCCGCTCGGTGTTTCAGGCGACGCTTCGCGCTCCGGTCTGTCCGGTGGTGCGGAGCGCGGTGGCGTGACCGGCGGGCGGGTGACCTCCGGGTTCACGAGTGTGGGTTCAGGCGCGGCAGGCGCTGGCTCGGGCAAATGGGATGGATCCAGCTCCGACGCAGGCTGGGGGGGCGAGGACCCCACGGGGCTCTGACGCGCGCCTTCACGAGAGATGCGTGGAGCATCTCCAGGCGTCTCGAGCACGATCGCGATGGCCGCCGCCACCGGCAACGCCGCTGTGAGTGAAATCCAGCCGACCGAACGGCGTCGCTTGCGGCGGGGGGCGTCGTCGAGACGGGTGGGTCGCCATTCCGGCTGTTGCTGCCGCTCGGGCGCGCCCGCGCTGGCTTCGCTGCTCGCGCGCAGCACTCGCTCGAGCAGCGGCGGCGCGGAGCGCTCCGCGCGCGCGGCGGCGAACAGCTGCGCCGCGAAATCGTCGAGATCGTCCGGCGTATCAGGTTTCATGGTGAATCGCCCGCGAATGGATTGCGATCTCGGTGTTGCTCGAGCAGCTCGCGCAGAGCCGCGCGCGCGCGGCGCAGGCGGGAAGCCGCGGTGCCGGGTGGAATGTCCTCCAGCGCGGCGATCTCCGCCAGCGTGAGCTGTTCGACCTCGCTGAGCACCAGCACGCGCGCGAGCTCGTCGGGCAGTTGTCCGAGTAGCTCATCCAGGAGGGCGCGGCCGCGGGCGCGTTCCACGAGCTCATCCGCCCAGGGCCCGTCGTTTGACCCTTCCGGCGCGTGCTCCTCGGGCGCCTCGCGCCGGCGCATCGCGCTGCGGCGCCGGTTCTGGGCGACCCTGACCGCCGTCCCATACAAGAAGCTGCGCTCGCGGCCCCTAACGAGCTCGCCTTGCCGGCGTGCAGCCACCACGAAGACCTCCTGGGCCGCGTCGTCCGCGTCGGCGCCAGAAAGCCCCAGGCGACGTAGCAGTCGCCATATGAAGTCGAGCTGTGAGCGGACCAGTGCCGAGAAATCATCGTGAGCATCGAGAACAGGAACTGGAGCGCTGCTGAGGGCGTGGCCGGACGCACTGCCGGGTGGCCCCTCGGACGCAGACCTCATCGAGGCGCTATGTCCAGGCTCTCCAGGTTTGATCACTCGTGGCTCGAATTAGAGGGCCCAGCGCGCACCCACCGAGAGCTGCAGCAGGATGGGCTCAATTTGGAATACGTCCCGGGTCTGGGGGCTGCCCATTACGTAGCGGGTGAATGGAACCACCCCGGCGATCTGAGCTTCCGGAACAAGGTGCGGCCCAATGCGCACCGCCGCGCGAACGAGGCCGAGCGCACTAACCCAGGGCCCGCTGTCGCGGTGCCCCCCTTCAGCGGACCAGGCCGAGGACAGCAGCCCGGCATCCGCCCCGAGGCACGGCCGGATCGACCACATGCCGCCGTCCCAGCCGAAAGCGCAGCCTTCGAGCCGCCCAGCCACGAGCGTCGTTTCCAGGCGCCCGTTGTCGCTCGTACCCGAGCCGTAGCTTCCATGCACGGAGAGGCGCGCCGACGGGTCGCGCGCCACCGTCCCGAACTCGACAAACAGCGCCGCCCCGCCCGCGAGCGCCGGCGAGAGACCGCTGGTGAGAGTGCCTTGCAGACCCACCCGGAGTGGCGGCTCGGCTGCAGTACCAATGACGGCTGCTGGCTCGGCTGCCTCGGAGTAGGTGGGCCCGACGAGGGGCGCGACCGCTTCTACGGGAACGGCGTCGCGCGAGAGCGGAGCGGGGGCCACCTCAACCGGCAGCGTGACCGCGGCGCCCGGTTCCAGGGCAAGATCCAGGCTGAGCGCCAGAGCCTCAGCGACCTCGGTGCATTCGCTCGCCCCGACGTCCCGGATGGCGACTGTACCGCGCTCCGTTTGCCGTTCGAGCCGCCCCGAGCTCTTGCCGGACTCCGCGGCTAACGTCACCACGAAGTCGACGCGATCGCCGACGCTCGCGAGTCGCGCGCTGCGTCGTAACTCGTCGAGCCGCCCCAGAAATGCCGCGCCGTCGGGGCAACCCTCCGAGCTGCGGTACCAGATACTGACGGGGCCGCCCGCGCCGGCCTTCACCGCCGGCGCCCTGTTGCCCTGCGCCGTCGCGCTGTTCACGACGGCGAGCCACCCGGCTCCGAGCAGCGCCGCCGCTCGCCACCCAGCAGCGCAATTGGTGAGCCGCCATTGCAATGTGAAATGGATTCGAGCCCACCCGCGGTGCATGCCCGACCTTACACCAAACCGCCTCCACTGAAGCGAGCGCCGTTGTTTCCGCGCCAACGACGCCCAGAAGCGCGCCAAGCCGTGTCAGTGCGCGCCGGCGCAGAATCCTTCGTAGTCGATGTAGCCTTTGAGAGTCGGGTTCTTGCCGCAAGCGGGGCAGGCGTCGTCACGGCGCAGCTTGAAGGTGCGGAAGGTCATGCCGAGCGAGTCGTATTGCAGTAAGCGGCCGCTCAATGGGGCGCCCAGCCCGAGCACAATCTTGACCGCTTCGGTGGCCTGCAGCACGCCGATCACTCCCGGCAGAATGCCTAGTACGCCGGCCTCCGAACAGGACGGTGCGAGGTGCGCCGGCGGCGGCTCCGGGTACAGGCAGCGGTAGCAGGGCCCCTGAAATGGTATGAAGCTCGTGACTTGCCCTTCAAAGCGGAAGATTGAGCCGTGCACGACGGGGATCTTGTGCATGAGCGAAGCGTCATTGACGAGATAGCGCGTCGGGAAGTTGTCGCAGCCGTCCACGATCACATCCCACTTGTCCGCCAGGATGCGCTCGACGTTTTCGCTGGTAAGCCGCTCGCGGTACTTGACCACCTTGACATCGGGGTTCAGGTCGCGCAGGGCCGTTTCGGCGCTGTCGACCTTGGATGTTCCGAGGCGCGAGGTCGCGTGCAAGATCTGTCGTTGCAGGTTGGAAGCGTCCACCACATCTGCGTCCACCAGCCCTAAGGTGCCTACTCCGGCAGCAGCCAGGTAGAGCGCAGCGGGGCTACCCAGACCACCCGCACCGAGCAGCAGGACGCGGCTTTCGAGCAGCTTGACCTGTCCCGCATCACCCACTTCCGGCAGCAGCAGATGACGCGAGTAGCGATCGCGTTGCGCCTCGGTCAAATTGGGTGGCGTCTGCACCGGGTAACGCAGGTCTTTCCAGCGTACGAAGCCCGGGTTGGCGCTGAGCACGTTCTCGTAACCCATGTCCGCCAGCGTCTTGGCTGCGAAGGCGCTGCGGGTGCCACCGGCGCAATAGATGACGATCGGAGCCTTTCGATCCGGCAGCTTGCCTTCCGCCTGCTGCTCCAGGAACCCCCGCGGGATGTGGATCGCGCCGGGGATGAAACCGGCGTTGAACTCGTGCTGTTCCCGCACGTCCACTAGCGTGGTGGGAGTGCCTGTATCCAAGCGCGTCTTCAGCGCCTCGAGTGAGATGGGGCGCACGCGCTCGCGGACTTCGCTGAACAGCTCTGCGTAACTCTTGGACATGGGATCGACTATTCCTCAGTTTCCGATGTAGCAATGAGACAATTCGGTGCCGGCCAATATGACTCGGCCGCCTGCCGCGTCAATGGTCCCGGACCCGCAAGAGGGGCGCCTGACCGACCCGATGGCCGTTTCCCGGCAGGCGGTTCTACAGACTCGACGTTGGGGGAGTGCACTCACGGCGGGAACCGGTCGTTAGTACCCGAAGAGGCCTCGTCGAAGACCCCGGAGCCCAGGGGTCGCGTCTACACGGTCTCACCCCAAGTGTGCCAGCTCTTTCGCCAACCTACGTCTTGCCCGTGAAGTGATCACGCATGTCGAATTCCTCGCCTAACCGCCTCGGCGAACTCCTCGTTCGCGAAAAACTCATCAGCTTGCAGCAGCTCAAGCAAGCCCAGACGGACCAGGCCAAAAGCGGTCGGAACCTCAGCTACACCCTCGCGAAGCTCGGTTACATCTCGGACGGCGAGATCACCGACTTTCTCAGTGCGCAATATCGGCTGCCGGCAGTCAATCTCGAAGACTACGACATCGAGGAAGATGTCATCAAGCTCGTCGCGAAGGACGTGTGCGAGAAGCACCGTGTCATTCCGGTATCGCGGTCAGGCTCATCGCTCATCGTGGCGATGGCGGATCCGACGAATCTGCACGCCATCGACGACATCAAATTCCTGACGGGGTACAACGTCGAACCGGTCGTCGCGAGCGAGACGGCGGTGCACGCCGCGATCGAACGCTACTACGCTGCCGGCCCTTCCTACGAGGAGGTGATGGCCGACTTCGACCTCGGCGATGACGACATCGACTTCAGCGCCGACGAAGAAGACATCAACTCGGTCGAGCTGGAAAAGGCGAGCGAAGACGCGCCCGTGGTGCGGCTGGTCAACGTGATCCTGCTCAACGCCATTCGCAAAGGCGCGAGCGACGTGCACATCGAGCCGTACGAACGGCGCATGCGCGTGCGCTACCGCATCGACGGGGTGCTTCAGGAGGAGATGACGCCGCCGCTGAAGCTCAAGAACGCGCTTTCGAGCCGCTTGAAAATCATGAGCCAGCTCGACATCGCCGAGCGGCGTCTGCCTCAAGACGGGCGCATCAAGCTGCGCATGGGCAAGAACCGCGAAATGGACTTTCGCGTCAGCGTCTTGCCGACCTTGTGGGGCGAAAAGACTGTGTTGCGCCTCCTCGACAAGGGGAACCTGCAACTCGACATGACGAAGCTCGGCTTCGAGGTCGCGCCGCTCAAGGACTTCAGTTGGGCCATCAACCAGCCCTGGGGCATGGTGCTCGTCACCGGGCCTACGGGCTCCGGTAAGACGACTACGCTGTATTCGGCCCTTTCCGAGCTGAACAAGCCCGGCACCAACATCAGCACGGCCGAAGATCCCGTCGAATACAA
>JAYWEH010000116.1:0-13689 GCA_043780025.1 Deltaproteobacteria bacterium | reverse complement strand
GGAAGCGCTGACCACCGTCGCTCGCTTGACCAATGAAATCGAGCGCGTGCCCTATGTGCGAGCCGTCCGGAGCTTGACGCGCAGCCCCTGGATCCGCTGGGGTGAAGCCGCACCCGGGGAACCGGGGCTACAGGTGAGTGATCTTTTCGAGCGCTCCCTCGAGCACTACTCCGATGACGAGCGCCTCGAACGCATGATCGCCGTGCTGGGTGCCGATGGCGCCAGCCGCCTTGCCGGAGTCGAGCGGGTGCGCCAGATCCTCGGGCCCGACGCGAGGTTTGAAGACCACTTGCCGGACTCGCGCTTCATCGACGGTATCGTCAGCGCGGATGGGCGCACCGCAGCGCTACAGGTGCAAATTCTCCGGCAGAAGCTTCCCAAGGCCGAGCTCGACCGCGTCTTTGGAGACGACTCCGCCGCGCGAGCCATTGGCCCGGAACTTCACTCGATTGAAGCGCAATCGGAAGCCCTCAACGCGATCAATGCCGTCCTCGCGCGCGAAACCCGCTACCCCATGCACATCGCTGGTACGCCCGTGCTGCAAAAGCACTTCCCCGAAGTGGGTATGCGCGACATGGCGTTCCTGGGCCTGATGTTTCTGGCCATCATGCTGGTTCTGTTCGCCATCTTCCGGCACGTCGGCGGAGTCTTGCTGCCCATTGTCGTCGTGATTCTGGGCATCTTTGGCATGAACGGCCTGGTTTGGGCGTACGGTGACCTCCTCAACAACATGACGGCGGTTGCACCGGTGGTCCTGACGACCGTGGGGATCGGGGAGTCCGTCCATCTGGTCGCCACGTATTTCCAGTATCGCGGCCAGTTCGACGACCGGCGGGCCTTGATTGTGGAGGTGCTGCGCAAGAATTCGCTGGCCATCCTGCTCACCGCGGTCACCACCGCAGCGGCGTTCTTCTCGTTCGTCACCAGCGAGGTCATTCCGATCAAAATGTTCGGCTACACCTGCGGCATCGGTACGGTGATCGCGTACCTGGTCACGATGACCGTGGTTCCCGCGCTGCTGTCACTGATCCCCTTGCCGCGTCGAGAGGCGACGTCGGCGATTCCACAGCCAGGTGGAGGAGTGCTACTCGAATCCAGCTGGACTGACCGCTTGCTCGATGCCGTGCTCCGCCGCAAGACCGCGGTCCTCCTCGGCGCCGCCCTGGTTGCCGGGCTATCCGTGTTGGGAATGACGCGCATTCGAATCGAGAGCGACATTCGGTTGGTCTTCCCCGAAGACGACCCCGTCACTCGGGACACGCGCTGGATCGAGCAGCGGCTGGGCGGTTCAGGTGACCTGGACCTCGTCTTCTATGGCCCCGAACTACGCGATGCGCCCGTTGACGTCGCCGCCCGGCAGAAGCAAATCGAACAGCTCGAGTTAGCCAAAAGAATGGATCCTGGCCTCAACCCCGAGCAGTCGGCGGAACTCGCCACTCTGCAGCGCGCGCGAGACGACCACGATCGGCGGCTCATCGCCACCAACGCAGAGTTCTTGCGTCAGGTCGATGCTTTCGAGCGACGCATCCGCCAGGAGGCCCAGGACCCCGCGGCTCCACTCCATGCGATAACCAACCTGGACAGTGGCTTGTCAGTCTTGCGGCGCATCCATCAGGTGCAGAACGGCAACGCCGCCGCGTTCTACCGGGTTCCGACCGAGAACGACGTCGCCGAGGGCGCCCGCGAACCGACTGTCATCGAGGACGAGGTCGCGGGTGAGACGCTGCTCGTTCCGGGACAAACCGCCTCGTCGATGGCCTCCCAGTACTACCTCCAATACGAAAATGGGGTCAAACCCGCCTACGATCTGAGCGGTCTGGTCACGAACGACCGCCGGGGTTTCAGGATCGCCGCGCGGGTCAAGAGCGAGTCGACCTCCACACTCCGGCAGGCCTATGATCGGATCCGCACCATCGCTCGCGACGAGTTTCCGGCTTTGACCGGTAGCCCCGAAATGCTGGAGTCCGGGCAAGCGTTATCGAGCCTACGCACCACGGGTAAACACTACCTGTTCATCAACATGATCGATCGCTTCAGCGAAACGCTGATCCTGTCGCTCTTGACCACGATTCCGATGATGACGCTGATTATATCGATCGTGTTCCGGTCCCTGTCTCTGGGCCTCGTCAGCATGGTCCCGAACATCTTGCCCCTCTTGATTCCCTTCGGGCTCTTGGGTCTGCTCGGCATCCCCTTGGACGGGCCTGCTGTCATCGTCGCCACGGTGGCGCTCGGCGTCGTGGTGGACGACACGATCCATTTGCTCGGCAAGTACAGTGAGGCTCGGCGCAAAGGCCTCGATGGCGAAGACGCCGCCCGGCAAGCATTCCGCGACGTCGGTCCTGCGGTGAGCTGGACATCGCTGATCTTGATTGTGGGTTTCGGCGTGCTGTCGCTCAGTTCGTTCAGACCCAACATGATGATGGGTGTGATGGGCGCTTTGATGGTGCTGCTCGGGTGGATCGCGGACATGGTGGTCACGCCCGTGCTGCTCACGCTGATGGCGCGAAAGACACCGGCTCCGCGCGGGGAGTGGGTCCCCGATGTGTCTCCGAGTTGACCGCGTGCTTGTCTCAATGGAATCACCATTTTACCAAGAGGATCGTCGTCGCACATGACTACTCTGCTGCATCGCAGGCACGCCTTGATGGCATTGTCGGCGCTCTGTTTAGGCCTGGCTTCACGCCGCGCTGGGGCCGCCAACAACTCAGGGGTCGCCATCCCCAAGCTGCCAACCTTCACCCGCGATGATCCGGCGCGTCACGGGCTCGAACTGGCGGAATACGCCGACCGCTTCGACACGGGCTGGACGGATGTGTATTCGAAGGCCAAGATGACCTTGTCCACGGCGGACGGGCAGTCGATCACGCGAGAGATCACGCAGATGGCCTTGGAAGGGCCGCAGGGCAACAAGTCGTTGATCCGTTTCTTGGCGCCGGCGGACATCCGTGGCGTGACGGCCCTGGTCCACGAACAAGCGAATGCGCCAGACGACAACTGGCTCTACCTGCCGTCGAGTCGCAGGGTCCGGCGGATCTCTGGCGCCAACCGCACCGCCAGCTTTCAAGGTACCGAGTTCACCTACGAGGATCTTTCGAGTCTGAGCATCGAGCGGTACGCTTGGACCTTCGTTCGCGATGGCGACGCCGCTGGACAGCCCGTCTTCGAACTCGATGCCAAGCCCAAGGATCCTAACAGCGGCTACAGCCGGCTGCACGTTTACCTTCATCGCGAACACTTTCGCGTCGAACGCATCGACTACTACGACCTGGCCGGTCGCCATCTGAAAACACTGACCGGATCCAATTGGCAACACCCTCACGAGCGCTTCTGGCGTCCGCAGAAACTCGACATGTACAACCAGCAGACGCACAAGCGCACGCTGATGGATATCGAGCCGCTATTTCTCAATGTCGCCTTGTATCCCAAATCGGACGGTTCGAAGCGCAACGGTCTCACTCCAGAGCAATTCACGAAACGGGCGCTCGAAGCGGGGTGAGCCAGCACACGATCCATCGTGTGTCGAAGCGAAGCGACAGCGCAGGGAACGCTCGGCGCCGGCGTCGTACAGCAGGCACGCTCGTGACGCTCGCGGCTCTGGTTTCCCAACCGGCGCACTCGGCGGGCGCTGACGATCTGGACGCGCTCGCAGAGCTCGACGCGGTGACGAGTCCGCCCGGCTCCGAGGGGCTCCGACTGGAGGCCAGCGGGTTCATCTCCGAGGAGCTCAGAAGCTACCCGAGTTCGCGCGGCTCAGCTCAGCGCGATGAGCAAATCATTCGCGAGGTCCAAGTCGAAATCAAGGCTCGCCTCGTCGACCGGTTGACGCTGTTGGTGCGCCCCTGGTTGTTGGTGGATGAGCTCGACACCGATCTATTGCGCTACGAGCCGCTCGAAGCCTACCTCCATTTCGAGGGTGGGCACTGGACACTGACCACGGGCTCTTTCATCGAGAGTTGGGGCATCGCCGACGCGTTCAATCCCCTCGACGTCCTGAACCGGCGCGATTACGGCCCGGATCTGCTTGCCCCGGTGGCGCGCGGAGAACTGGGCATGCGCGTCCAATATCACTTCGATGGCGGTACCGTGATCGGTCAGCCCCGCCTCAGCTTCTACGCCTGCCCAGGCTTTCGCCAGACCGACCTGCCCACCGATCGCAGCCGCTTTGCCCTGTCGCAGCTCGGTTTGCCGTACGTGCGCGACACGCCGTGGCAGCCCAGCGGCAGTCAGCGCATATTCACGGCCGTGCGCCTCGACCACACTCTCACGAGTTCGGCCTTGAACGCCGATTTTCAGTATGTGGTCGCGTTCGGGCCGGACCGACTACCCGTGATCGGTCCCCTGCTCACCCCCGCGGGTGTGGTCCTCACCGCGAGCCCGTACGGCACGGGGATGGCCGGGGGAGGATTCAGAGCGGTGCCCAACGGCGACTGGGCGTCGCAATTCACGCTAAAAGCGGAGGCGGCCTACAAGCGGCCGTATCGCCTGAACGGTGTGCCCATCGAAACTCCGGATGACTACGTTCAGTACGCGTTTGGTCTCGATCGATTGCTAGCCCCGCTGCTGGCCGACCGAGATCAACTGACGATCATGCTCGAATTCTTGGGAGAGGTGGGCGCCAACGACACGGCGGCTCGCTTGCGCTTGTTTGACTCCGATTTGGCGCTGCGCATTTTTTGGGAAGCCGGCGACCCAGCGCTCACGAGCGTCGAGCTACGCTTCGTGGGCGACGTGTTGGACGGCGATACGATCACGGAGATCCGGCTATCGCGGCGGCTGTCCTTTCTACATGATGACCTCAAGCTGGAGCTCGGCGCGCGCTACCTACAAGCTCCCGAATCCAGCCCGGGTCTATTGGGTCGATTTGAGAGCAATGGTGCGCTGAGCGCCCGCCTGCAGTTCAACTTTTGAGCCCCGCAGTGCTGCTCCAGTTACTGCGCCACGCGCAACGGCGGGACCTCCGCGAGACCTCGGAAAAACTCTTCGCTCTCGCTGTCGCGCGGATACATACATTCGACGCGCAGCTCGTCGAGCGTCACCTCACGTGCCGAACCAAAACTCGCGATCACACCGATGACACTGACGCGCCGCCCACCAAGGCGCATGGTGGGGCAAACCATGAGATCCGTGTCCGGATCGACCGATGGCGGCTCGGTTTCAGCCAGCTGACGTTCGGCGAAAGCCACGAGATTCTGCAAGCGCTCGTCACACGGTACGTGGACGACCTCGCGGCGCATTCGGTTCAGGAATGCATGCGCAACCGGGCCCCAATCTTCGCAACAGGCGCGCAAGGGGCTATCGTCCGCAAACATCAAATCGACCAGATTCTGCAGTGGCTTGCGGAGCCCCATCATTCCGATCAACGCGATGGCGGCCGAGTTCGCGTCGATGACGTCCCACCAGCGGTTGACGACGACGGCGGGAAACGGCTCATGGGCGCGCATGATGTAACCCACCGCGCGCGAGAACGGCGACATTAACGCTTCGTCCAGAGTGCGGGTCGAATACGCTCGGGCGAAACCTGCCGACTCCAGTAAGTCGTTGCGCTCCCGAATCGGTACGTTCATCGCATCCGCGAGGCGATGCACCATTTGCTCACTCGGCCGAGAACGGCCATTTTCGATAAAGCAGATGTATCGCGGCGTCGACGACGCGCGCAGCGCCAGCTCGAGCTGGCTGATGGCTCGGGCCTTCCGCCAGAAACGGAGCTTGCGACCAAACAGGCTGGCTTGGTTCATTGGACGCTCACCCCTTTCCCGACTGAGTCTCGAGCGTTCGCGCTAACATAGCCCGTTCCCGGGTCGAAACTACCTCCCCCGCGGTCATCCCACCGGTTTCTTCGCGCGTCCGACTCCCCGACCGTAACGCGCGCTTCCCCGCGCGGGAATTGCCGGCCCTTGGGGGCACTCTTATTGGCATGTTGCGGAGACGGAGAAATCGCCGCGCGGTCGCACTCAGGGGTCTCGAACTCGAGGCCCGGACATCACACTCGAAGGTTGCATATGCAAAACGAACGTCGGTTACGCAGCGCGCTGCTCGGCAACGGGCTATTTTCCTCGACGACCGGCTTACTTCTGGCAGTGGCACCAGGCCTCGTGGGGTCGTGGCTCGGCGTTTCGGCCCCTCTGATTCTTCGGAGCGTCGGGCTTGGCCTGGTGGCGTTCGGAGCTGTGGTCCTGCAGCAATCGGCCAGTCGCAACCTCAGCGGCGCCCGGGCGCTACTCATCACCGCCCTGGACGCCAGCTGGGTCGTGGGCAGTGCCGTACTGCTGCTGGCGACGCCATCTTGGTTTTCCGCGAGCGGCCTCTTGCTGGTCAGCGGCGCGGCGGCCGCTGTCGGCGGATTTGCCATCTGGCAGCTGTCAGGCCTGGCTCGCTACTATCAGCAATCCAGCGACGACTACTACCGCGTGGGAGTGCAGGTGAAGTCGGGAGCCGGGTCCGGCCCGCTCTGGCAGGTGCTGAGCGACATCAGCAACATTCACCGTTATGTAGGATCTTTACGCGCCACGCGCGTCTCGGGCGGACCGTCCGGTCGTCCCGGTGTTGGCACCATTCGCCACTGCGAGAGCAAAGCAGGGACCACTTGGTCCGAGCGCTTCATTCGCTGGGATGAGGGAAAGGGCTTCGCCATGGAGTGGGACGCGAGCGCCGCGGACTTCCCATTCCCATTCACGTTGCTGCGCGGTGGCTGGGAGGTTGAACCCGTGACAGATGGCAGCCTGGTGCGGATCTTTTGGGAGGTTCGACCCAAATGGCGCGCGTTGGTTGGCGCACGGCTCGCGATGATGGAGGCGCGACTGTCGAGCGAGATGAGCGCGGCCGTCGACCTGATGACTACGGCCGCGCAAACCCTCGGCTCTGACGCGGCTCAGTCCGCTGGCGGTAACTTGCGTCCCGCCACCAGGACCAGCGTCGTGTAGCTGAACACGGCTGGGTCTTTCAGGTGGTCAATGAACAGCTTCGCAAAGCGGTCGTATTCGGCCTCGCTTTCGAAGCTGTTCACCACCGTGGGTCGCAGCACCCGAAACTTCTCTGACCAGTTGTCGATTGCATCGTCCGGAGCCGCACCCGGGTACAGGTGATACGGTGATACCTCAACCTGGAGCTGTGCGAGGCCCGCCTCGCGCAGCAGGTGAAACAGCTTCCTGCCCGTGTAGGGGTCGTAGAATCCAGCGAGCGACTTGACGAGAACGTCCAGGCCCCGTTCGAGCTCGGGCGCGATCGGGTAGTGGATCAGTCCGTTGCAGTCCAAGTCGCCGACGACGACGGTGCCACCGACCTTGGCGTACTGGATCAAGTTGCGCAGGGTGCGAGCTGGCTGGGGTAGATATTCGAAGACAAACCGACTCCAGACGAAATCGAAGCTCTCGCGATCGTTCGCGGGCGGCGGCTCATCGATCTCCCGATGGACAAAGGCCAGATGGCTCAACCCCTCGTCGACGGCCAGATGCTTCGCGTGCTGCAAGCGCTCTGCTGATCGGTCGAGCGCCAACACTGCGCCGGCGCGCGTGACCTGGTGGGCCATGACGCGGGCCACGGCCCCCGTCCCGCAGCCCGCATCGAGAGCGCGCATTCCCGGCCGCAACCCGACCATGTCCAGCTGGCGCAGCGTCTCCGCGCTCACCGTTTTCCGCTCGAGCCGCTGCCACTCGGTAGGGCTCTCCATTACATAAGGTACATTCGAGACCATATTCACCTCAATCTCCTGCGACTAGACCAGGGCCAGCGCTCCACCCTTCATGTACGTATCCATCGCGTCTGCGACGGACATTCGAGACGGAGGATGAAAGGCGAGCGCCGCACAGGCCCCCAGCCGATATTCGATCTCCGGATCCGTCAAGAAATGGATGCCCCCGAGTAGCTCCGCCGCGGCGTACGAAGCTTCGCCCAGCTGGCGTTGAATGTCGTAGCGAGTCAACAGGAGGTTCGCCACAGCGGCCTCGCCATCGGCCGCGTTCGCGAGCTGCTCCATGTCGCGCGCGAGCCCTCGCAGCGCTGCGGCTGCTGCTTCCAATCGGCTCAAGATGGACATCCGATCCACCGCCGAGTACCGCACGTGCTCGTAGAGTTTCGCCACGACGCCGCTCGCGATACCGAGATAGCTCGCGGTGACCAGTAACTCGAACCACATGAAGCCACCGGCCTCGACCTGATCGAGGTCAACATTCGCGGCCGGGACAAATAGGTTGTCGCGCGAGACGAACACATTCTCGAGCTTGACTTCTGCGCTCTGGGCCCCGGCCAAAGATCGGATCTTCCAGTATGGTTCTCGCCGAATGCCGGGCGCTTTGGCGGGTACGATCAGAATGGCACGCTGAACCGGTTGCTCTTTCTCGTCGCACAGCATCACGCTACCAGTCAGGTAGTCCATTGATGCAGAGATGCTGCAGGGCTTCTTCACACCGCTCACAAGGTAGCCGTTGCCGCTCGGCACACCCTTGAGCAGCGGCTCGAGAATGTTCGCCCCACTTTTGCCCTCGGCGAAGCCGGATGCCAAATACAGATCCGCCTGAGCAATCTCGATCAAGAATTGCTTGGTCGCGTCTCCATACAGCGCGTATTCAGCGAGGAAGGCTACCGTGAAGTTGTGCATGGTCGCGGCGATGGCGAGCGACGGGGACAAGCTGCCGAGCACTCGGTGCACCGCCACGGCTTCCGCCGGGGTCGCACCCTTGCCGCCGTATGCTTTCGGCACGAGCAGGCTCGGGCCGCCAAAATCGCGGTAGATCTCCACGACGGGACTGTCTTCGCCCTCTCGCTCGGCAAACGCGACGGCCTGGAGCCGTTCCGCGAGGCCCGGAAACCAACGTTCGGCAATCTCTCGTTCTTTGCGCATGAAGTTCATAGGTTGACACTCTCTCGGCGAACCGCCGATTCGTAACGAAGCAGAGCCCCTCCAGAGGATTTGCACCTCCGTTCAACTCCAAACCGAGGAGTCGCATCACTGCCAAATGCTTGGGGGGCGTAAACGTGTTTCGTACCATCCGCTCGAAGTGGCCAGGCGCACCGTCGCGCCAGACCGAGAACCAGAGCCCCTCCAGAGGATTTGCACCTCCGTTCAACTCCAAACCGAGGAGTCGCATCACTGCTAAATGCTTGGGGGGCGAAACTTCAATTTGGATCCTGTCTCTGCCTCATCACCTCGAATTTCTCCGTATCCGCGAACCGACTAGGCTTCACCCCACCAGCGCCGTCGTGGACCGACCGCCGTTTTGGGCATACGCGAACGACTCCTCCCCGTTTGCAGGGGCGGCCAAGGGCCGCACGACGATACCCGAAGCACGAGGGTGGTCAGGCGACTCGGCGTCGAAGAACCTCAACAGCCGGTTCGCGACGCTCAAAGGCTGCTGCTCGGCGACGTCGAGACCCGCACGCGGCAACAGGCTCAGCCGTATGCCCCCGCCCGGCAGCTCCGATAGAGCGACGTAGATCGAAAGCGAAGTCAATGAACACTCGCACGACAGCGAGAACAGCGTCTTCACCGGGACAGCTGCCCAGTCCACCAGATCGGCCGTGTCCGGCGGTCCGCGCAGCGTGTCGCAGAACCGTTCGAACAGTTCATCGGACGCCGCATAGTTGGCCGCCAAGGACTCCAGTCGATCCAGCGTGGCACCGCCTCGCCCACCGAGCAGGGCGGGGCTCGCAAAGCAGCGCTCGACGAAGCGGCGCCGCGATTTTGCGCTCTTCACCGCCGCACGTCGCACGCGCGGCCGCTCGAGGAGCCAGCGCTGCCGCCCCGGTAACGTCGAGACAACGTCTCGACTCTGCATCGGGTTGAAGCAGCTGAGGCTGAGAAACGACTCGGGCCAACGCCCGCCCAGAAATTGCGCTACCGGCACGGCCAAATCGCTGGCCACGACATGAGCCTGCGCTACGCCCAGACGCGACATCAAGCCCCGCACGAGCGACGCCTGCTGGGGCAGAGCAAATGTCGGAAACCCGGGCTTCGGCAGCGAACGAGACAACCCCACGAGGCCGACGATGAGGCAGCGATACCGGTGACCCAGCTTTCGCGCCAGACCAAACCACGCCTCGGGCCCGAGCAACCCTGGCAAGAAAACCAGTGGCATTCCTTGACCATGCTCCCAGACGTCGACGCTGACGTCATCGATCACGTGCTTCGCGGCTTGGCCCAGCGCTCTGACTCCGTGTAGCTGCTCATCGGCGACCGCTCTGAGCTGATACGCCACCTGTCTTACCGACAACGGATCCGCCTCTGGCGTGCGGAGCTCGCAGGCTGTGGCCACCGAGGTTCCGATGGCAAAGCGCCTCAACGCTTGCGCCGCGCGGAAGTCGTCAAAATACGTCAGGCTGTACGGATAGCGCACGTACTCGCTCGGATTCGACAGCGCTCCGCGCAGCTTCTGCCCGAGATAGCTCCTGAAACCGCGGCGCCCTGCGCAGCCGACACGTGCCGCAAAGTCGGGCAATGCGATCCGTTCGCCGACGAGATGGAGCGTCCCCCTCATTGGTTCAGCCGACAAAGCGTTCAGAGCCACGACGTCCGCAAGCCAATCGACAGGCGCCGCCGGCAGTGTGCTCGCCTCATCTGCGCACAAGACCCCTGAACCACTTCGGCCCAATTCGCGCGCTATCCCGCCCAGCATCGAGACGGGTGCGGCGAACGCCCCATCCCGGCGACGCGGCGCGACCAACGGTAACCGATAGACCGTCGCCAAGCGCCCGCGCGCTAGCAAGCGAAACTCCTGCTCTGCCGTATGACGAGCGCGCTCGATGGCGTTGCGCAACTGCTCGGGCTGGCCAACATCATACTCTGTGAACGCTCCGTCGCGGTCCCCGGCTACCAGCAAGCTCGACAGATAGTGGAGCCGGGGTTCCCAGCCCTTTCCGAGGAGCCGTGCCAGAGCCCCCAGCGGCAAGGTATAAAGGCAGCCGATTTGCTCGGCGGATAGCGGGTATCCGTCATAGTCGGCCGCGACGAAGACGTCGGTCACGAGTCGAAAGAGCTCCCCCGTCACGCTCGGAGAGAACCCGTCCTCGGGGTCTCGGTAGTCGACCGACAACCAGCGCAATTTGTGATCGTCGACAGAGCTCCGCTCGAGATACTCCTGGACCCTGCCGCCCAGGCCTGCGTCGTCGATGACGAACACCGCGTCCACGTCCGCACGCCGTGACAAGCACGCCACCAGCTCCGCTGCCACGGCACCGCAACAACCCCAAACCGCCACTGTTCTCATACCGAAACCCCCGTGAGCGCGAGTTCCTCGACGCGGCTGGCTCGATAGCCCAGGGACAACTTTCGCTGCCACGGCACAGTCAGACCGAGGACCTTGTCGTACGCTTTGACGTAGAAGAACACGTCTTCGGGCCTGCCACCCATCCGCAGCTTCGGCAGGTAAGTACTTTGACCCAAGTACACTCGCCGCTTGCGCTTCTCGATCGCGCTGCGCACGCCCTCATACATCAACGAGGTATAGATGAGCGGCGTGTCGGGCTCCGCGTAGTCCATGCCGATGCGCTTGTTCAGCTGCTCCGTCGCATCGAAGAAATTGATGAGCGCTCCCACGATGCGCTGGCCCTTCTTGCACAGCACCAACTCCGTCTTCGGAGACCGGGACGCCGCAGCCTCGCGAAAGAACGCCGGAATGGACTCGTCGAACTTGTATTTCGCTTTCAGAAACACCGCACGAAACAGCGGCAGGATCTCGTCCAGCAGGTGAGCATAGTCGTCCACCCGTTCAAACACATACCGCTCATGGGCAGCACGCATGACCTTGTTGAAGTGCTTGCGCGCATTCTTCTTCAGCGACTTGCCGTAGGCCGCAAACGAATCGAACTCCGCAACGTCGAGGACCACCGTCGGCAATGAATAGAGCGCAGTAAAGCCCACGCGTTCGAGCTGCTGGGTGTAACTCTTCGGAAAGTCGCAGTGGATGTCCTTAATCATGGCCACCTTCACCTTCTGGTCTCGAGCGAACTCGTCGATGAATCGGGTCATCTCGAGCACGAGCGCTTCGCTTGCGGCCTCGGCGCGCATGGGGATCCAACCCTTGTCCGAGTTGAGCGATCCAGCGATCGCGAAGCGCGTCTTCGCGGCAGAGCCGATCCACTTGACGACGCCATTGAAACCGCGCTGCACCGCCGTGGGCAGCAGCGCATTGATGTTCACGTTGGTGCCCGTGTACACGGGCGTAAACGCCACAGGGCGTCCCGCCTGCTCGACCACCAGATAGTCAACGCGCAGGTCCCCCCAGAGCGAGCGCTCCATCGCACGCAGCAAGCCGTACGAAAAATCGAGCCGCGAACCCTCGAATTCATCCAGGTGGCGGCGGTCGATATCGTCGATGGATCGCAGCGTCACGCGCGTGTATGTCATAGCCGAAAGCCTCCAGATTGATCGAGACGGGCCGTGGGAACGCAAAGGGCCGCGAGCCTGCCATACAACTCGTCGACGCGCGTGAGGGCGCCGCTCGAGATCTCCAAAACGAGCTGCCTGAGCGCTCGTACCCCACGGAGCGGAATGTCGTAGGCGAAAGGCCCCGCGATGCGGCAGGCCAGAAACACTGCCAGATAGGGGATTAGCCGCTTCCTCAGATCGGAGAACCAGCGTTCGTCCTCCAGCCCTGCGCGATACCCCGAAAGCGTACGGGCCGACACGGTCTCAAAGGCCGCCGGCGAGACGCCCCGCTGCGCCACGGGCAAGAGCTGGGCGCCGAGCACGCTAGCCAAGTCGAACGCGGGATCCCCCGGCATGGCTCCTTCAAAGTCGAGAAGCGCGGGAGGGTTAGCCCCAGCGAGAATGTTCTTCGGCCAGACGTCGGAATGAATCAGACACTCCCGCACACCGGCCATCTGCGCGAGCACCGGCTTCGCGAGCGCCCCGGCCAGCGTGGTGATGCCGGGGGAGAGCAGCTGCTCATATACGAATGAGCGCACCGCGGCGTCGAGCGGTTCGGAGCACAGTGCATTGGCGCCGCGCGAACTCGCGTGCAGCTGTGCGAGCCCGCGAGACAGCGGCTCCACCACCGTTAGCCAGCTCGAGTAGTTGGCCTCGAGCAAACGCACCAGCGGCAGGCGCCCCTGTCCGACATCCGACATCACGAGCACGGACGCCTCCGTGTCCAAGTAGAGAGCCTCGGGGACCACCAGACAATCCGTGTGGCTGCGGGCAAGACGCAAAGCGCGTGCCTCGGACTCGATCCGCTGCGCCGGCAAAGACACGCCCGAAAGCCGCTTGGGAGAGTCGAGCGCGACCTTGATGAAGTAGCGAAGACCCGGGGCCTCAAAGACAAAAACATGATTGAAGTTGGAGTGCTCGTTCACGGAGGTCAACGACCGCCCCTGCCTACCGAGCCAACGCTCCAAGGCCGCCAGCGCGCGCGTCCGCGCATGCTCCACCTGAGAGCTCGGATCGCATGCCACCGCGCTGGCCGTCGATTGGGCTACTGGCTCGGGGCTCACGCGAGTGCCTCCTCGAGCCCGATCGCGAGCAGACGCCCATTCTGCAGACGCCGAGTCATTTCGTTCACGAGCGCGAGGCGGCTCTCCGGCGTGGTATCCAGCAAGGGTTGGCCCTCGGCCAGCTCATAGCCACGAAGCAAGTGCCGCACGTCCTGCATCCCGGCCTGAAACAACCGCTCGCGCCTCAACACCACCGCATCCGCCGGCAGACTCGCCCAAACGCGGCGGCCGTCTTCAACGAGTCCTAGTAAGCGGGCCTTCTCG